>JAAWOE010000015.1 GCA_022799315.1 Clostridia bacterium
ATATAGCTACACCAGCCTTCAAGCATTGTATAGACTTTATGAACGGAGATTATAAAAATCAAGAATCAACAGAACAATTGACAGAAGATATTATTAAAAATAGTAAAGAAATTATGAGTCTATTAAAAAGAGATAATATTTCTATTGACGAAGTAAAAGACTATCACGTATATCCAATTGCAGACAATGACACACCAAAGCTTTCAGCAGATAGGCTAGAATATACATTTATGAATGGAATATTTTTTAAAGAGGTATGGAATCTAGAAACAATAAAGAAAATATATGATAATATAGAAATTTTAATAAATGAAGAAGGAATAGAAGAATTAGGATTTAAAAATATAGAAGTAGCAGAAAAGTTTGTTAATTGTGCAAGTAAAATATGGCCTAAATGGATAGATAACAAAGATAAATTAACAATGCAATTTATTGCAGATACAGTAAGAAAAATGAATGAGAATGGATTATTGGAAATAGAAGATTTATATAAATATTCTGAAAAAGAAATTGTAGAAAAAATTTGTAATTGTGGAATTAAAGAGATAGAAGTAGTATTTGAAAAATTCCAAAATGCAACTAAAATATATGAAAGCAATGAATATGTTGTAGATAAATACTGTATAAGTATAGATTCAAAAAGGAGATATATTATTCCACTAGTAAAATACGAGTGTAAAATTAGTAGGATAAAAGATATTTCAGATAAGGCAAAAAAAGATATAGAAGAATATTTGAATTTTAAAACAGAAAAATATGCTTATTTTGATTTTAATTTTTAGGAGGTAGTATGAGTAAAGTTTACGAAGATACAAAATTTTTAATGAAAAAATATGGAATTACAGCAAATAAAAAATTAGGCCAAAACTTTTTAATAGATGAAAATGTAATAGATACAATTGTAAATACATCAGAAATTTCTAGTGATGACCTTGTTATAGAAATAGGGCCAGGACTTGGAACACTAACACAAAAGTTATTACAAAAAGCAGGAAAGGTTATTGCAATTGAATTAGATGAAAGAATGATATCTATTTTAAAAGATAGGTTTTTTATATATCATAACTTCGAAATTATAAATGAAGATGTATTAAAGGTAGATTTAAATAAGTTAATCAAAGAAAATAAAGAACAACTTGGACTAAAACGAACAAAAATTGTAGCAAACCTTCCATACTATATCACAACTCCAATTATTATGAAATTATTAGAGGAAAAGTTAAATATAGAAAGCATTACTGTTATGATTCAAAAAGAAGTAGCAGATAGACTAACTGCAATTCCTGGAGGTAAAAATTCTGGTGCAATTACATATACAGTTTATTATTATGCAACATCAGAAGAAGTGCTAACTGTACCAAATAATTCATTTATTCCAGAGCCAGAAGTAGAATCTGAAGTAATAAAACTAAATTTAAGAAAAGAACCAGTAATTAAAGTTAAAGATGAGAAGAAGTTTTTCTCATTAATTAAATCGGCTTTTATGCAAAGAAGGAAAACGCTTTTAAATGCAATTGGAAATTCTGGACTAAATACAACAAAAGAACAAATGGAGCAAATTCTAAAAGAACTAGATATAGATACAAAAGTGAGGGGGGAAGCTCTAACAATAGACCAATTTGCTAAAATTTCAGAAAAACTGTAGAGGAAATTAAAAACAAATAGTTCGCAGCTTGCTGCGAACTATTTGTTTTATAACCTTATATTACAGAAATATTACAAAAAATCCCGCTAATTCATTGACTTTTAACCCAAAAAAAGATAAGATATAAGTGTTAAATTATAGAAAATAAATTACAAATTGAAAGTGTAGTTTGAGGAGGAAAAAATATGGGAGAAGTTATAGTTATAACATCAGGAAAAGGTGGAGTAGGAAAAACAACAACAACAGCAAATTTAGGTGCAGCATTAGCAATGCAAGGTAAAAAAGTAGTATTAATAGATACAGATATAGGATTAAGAAACCTAGATGTTGTTATGGGACTAGAAAACAGAATAGTGTATGACATAGTTGATGTTGTTGAAGAAAAGTGTAAATTAAGACAAGCCCTAATTAAGGACAAACGTTATGAAGAACTTTTCTTACTTCCAGCTGCTCAAACAAGAGATAAAAGTGCCGTAAATGAAGAACAAATGAGAGAATTAACTGCTAAATTAAAAGAAGAATTTGATTACATCCTAATTGACTGCCCAGCAGGAATTGAACAAGGATTTAAAAATGCAATTGCAGGAGCAAACCGTGCAATAGTAGTTACAACAGCAGAAATATCAGCAATTCGTGATGCCGATAGAATTATAGGATTATTAGAATCATCAGAAATAAGAAATCCAGAATTAGTAGTAAACAGATTAAGACCTAATATGGTAAGAAAAGGTGAAATGATGGATGTTAGCGATATAGTAGATTTATTATCAATAGGACTAATTGGTGCAGTACCAGATGACGAATATGTTGTAACACAAACCAATAAAGGAGAGCCAGTAGTACAAAATAGAAAAGCCCCATCTGGAAAAGCATATATAGAGATTGCAAGAAGAATATTAGGAGAAAATATAGAAGTAACAATACCAGGTAGAGAAAAAGGATTTTGGAGCAAAATTAAAAGACTATTTGGAATAAAATAATATGAAGCGGGGGAGAAATAAGAATGTTTGAAAGCATAATAAACTTTTTTAAGAATATAGGAAAAGCACAAAAAGAACAAGTTAAATCAAAAGATGCAGCAAAAGAGAGATTACATTTAGTTCTTATGCAAGATAGAGCAAACGTATCAGCAGATTTTCTTGACCTAATGAAACAAGAAATAATAGAAGTAATAAAAAAGTATATAGAAGTAGATGAAAATGCAATAGATGTAAGACTTACAAATAAGGACAATGGAGATGGAACAACAGGTGCACCAGCTTTATATGCAAATATTCCTATTATGAGTATAAAAGAAGAAGTAAAAAGTGGAATGTCAAGACAAAAACAGACTAAAAAGGAAGAAATAGAAGATAAATCAAACAAAACTAATAAGACGGAAAAAGACATTGAAGATGGAGAAACAAAGAAAATAAATACAAAAGAAGATGAGGGAAATGAAAAAAATGTAATAGAAGAAGAAACAATAAAAAATAGTGATGTGGTTTCTGAAGATAAAAAAGAAGAGGTTAAAGAAGTACCAGAGTCTAAAGAGAATGACAAAGAAGAAAATAAGCAAGAAGAAGTAGAAAAACAACAAGACGTAAAAGAACAAGAAAATGCCTAAAATACATTAAAACAATACTTAAAGAGGGTGAAGAATGAAGAAGAAATTTCTTAAAAACATAGAATGGGGAATATTAATTTGCTGTATTATTCTACTAATTATAGGATGTGTATCATTATATTCTGCAACACAAGAAAATAATTATGATGAGTTAAAAAAGCAAATAGCTTGGGCGATAGTTAGCATACCGATAATGCTAGTAGTTATATTTTTGGATTATAATATAATAGCAAGGTTTTCACCAATTTTTTATGGGATATTTATAATATTGTTAATAGCAGTTTTATTTACACCTGTTGTAAATGGAGCAACGAGCTGGTTTAAGATTACAGAAGGGATTAGGCTTCAACCAAGTGAATTTGCAAAAGTATTTGTTGTAATATTTTTAGCATATATAATGTCTATAATTCAAAAGAATAGTAAAAATGAAATTAATAGACCACTTAAATTACTCGCAGTGTTTAGCATAGTATTGGTACCAGTATTATTAATAATTAAACAGCCAGACTATGGAACTGCAATTGCATTTATGATGGCAACAGTATTAATGTTGTTTGTAGCAGGAATAGATAAAAGATATATAATTGGGGCACTGCTTATAATTTGTATTGCGTTGCCACTTGTATATAACTTTGTATTACCAGCACACGCTAAAACAAGAATTGACGTATTTTTAAATCCAAATTTAGACCCAAGGGGTTCACGGGTATAATGTTATACAATCTAAGCTTGCAATAGGATCTGGACAATTATTTGGAATGGGATTATTAAAAGGAAACCAAACTCAACTTGGATTCTTACATCCAAAAACTACAGACTTTATTTTCTCTGTAATAGGAGAAGAAATGGGCTTTGCCGTTGCAGGAGCAGTAATTATATTATATGTAGTGTTAATTACAAAATCAGTATATGTTGCAAAAACCGCAAAAGACGATTTAGGGTCATATATAGCAATGGGGATAGTAGGAATATTCTTATTTCACATGATAGAAAACATAGGAATGACAATGGGACTACTTCCAATTACAGGAGTACCACTTCCATTTGTTAGCTATGGTGGAAGTTCGCTAATTACAAACTTTATATGTATAGGACTTTTATTAAATATAAGTGGAAGAAGACAAAAAACAATATTTGTTGACTAGGAGCAAAAAATGTATTTAAAACCATTAAAAATAGGAAATGTAGAACTAGAAAATAACATATTATTAGCACCAATGGCAGGTATAACAGACCTGCCATTTAGAGTAATGTGTAAAAACTATGGAACGGGACTTGTTTGTACAGAAATGGCAAGTAGTAAAGCAATCTTCTATAACGATAAAAAAACAAAAGACATTTTAAAAATAGAAGGAGAAAAAAGACCAATTCAAGCTCAAATATTCGGAAGTGATGTAGAATCTCTAAAAGTTGCAGCAGAATATGTAAGTGGATTTGCAGATATATTAGATATAAACATGGGATGTCCAGCACCAAAAGTTGTAAAAAACGGAGATGGAAGTAAATTATTATTAGATTTACCTAAAGTAGAAGAAATTGTTACAGAAGTAGTAAAGTCTTCAAAAGTTCCAGTTAGTGTAAAAATACGAAAAGGTTGGAATGAAGAAAGTGTTGTTGCGATAGATGCGGCTAAAATTATAGAAAAATCAGGAGCAAGTATGATTACAGTCCATGGAAGAACAAGAGCAGAATTTTTTAGCGGAGATGTAGATCTAGATATAATTAAAAAAGTAAAAGAAAGTGTTAATATACCAGTTATAGGAAATGGAAACATTGTAGATGAAGAAAGTGCTCTAAAAATGTTTGAATATACAGGTGTAGATGGAATAATGATTGGTAGAGCGGCCATTGGGAATCCATGGTTGTTTAAAAGAATAATTCATTTCTTACAAACAGGAGATAAATTACAAGAAATATCCTCTAAAGAAAAATTAGAAACAATAATAAAGCATATAGAATTAGAAGTAGAAGAAAAAGGTGAAAAAGTAGGAATACAAGAACTAAGGAAACATATGGCATGTTACATTAAAAATTTACCAAATGCAAGTAAAATTAGGGTAAGGATAAACCAAATTAATAGGAAAGATGAATTAATAGAGTATTTAAAAGAATGTTTTTCAAACTAAGTAAATATATATTAAAAAGAATAGATTATAAGCTATTCTTTTTTTAAAATTAAACTGTAACCAAATCCGCTCCCGATGGTTTGTTCATGTTTTTTTCTTGTTTTCCCCAACTGCACACATAGTGTAATAAAATTTCGCTCATGAGCTCATTTTAAAACACTATGTAGATTGTCGGTCCCCACAGCGAAACTGCGAAAATAAACATGAATCAAAACCATCTCGCGCTATATTACTAAAATTTAATTATAACTATTTATAGGAGGAAGTATTTATGAGAAAAAAGAAAATTATAATTATTGCATCTATTATAGTTATTGCAATAATTGCTATAACTATATTTTGTTTTTTTAATAAAAACAATTATAAAACTGTAGAATTTGGAAATAATAGTATTAAATCAGCTGAAAATATAAAAGAATATATTTTAAATATTAGTTCATATGAAGCAAGTATTAGCCTAGAAATAGTAAGTAATAAAAGTAGTAATAAATACAAAATAAAACAAAGTTATGTTTCTCCTAATATATTTAAGCAAGAAGTTTTAGAGCCTAGTAGTATACAAGGGCTAACAACAATATATGATGGAAATAAACTAACAATAAATAATACGAAATTTGCGCTAAATAAAATTTACGAAAATTATCAATATATTTCTAATAATTCATTATGCTTATCAGACTTTATAGAAAAATATAAAAGCAGTAATAATAAAAAATGTAAAGAAAATGAAGAATGTGTTATTATGGAATTGAAAGTAGAAGAAACAAATAAATATATAGCATATGAAAAGTTATATATTAGTAAAAAAACATTAAAACCAATAAAAATGGAAATAGAAGATATTAACAAAAAAATGCTAGTTTACATATTATATGATGAGATTAAAATTAATAGTGTAAATAAAGAAGAAGTACTAGCATTTAAACTAAAAGAGCAATTAAATAACATATAAAAATCTTAGGTAAGCTATATTTTTCATCTCGGAAATTAAATTTAAAATATATCTAACAAAAAAAGTAAAAAAAACTGTAATACTAGGAGTGAAGAAAATGATAGTGAAAAGAGGAGATATGTTTTATGCAGATTTAAGTCCTGTTGTTGGTTCAGAACAAGGAGGAGTTAGACCTGTACTAATTATTCAAAATGATATGGGAAACAAATATAGTCCAACAGTAATTGCTGCTGCAATAACATCACAAACAGGAAAGAATAAATTACCAACACATATAGAGCTAGGAGGAGAAACATGTGGATTAAAAGCTGATTCTGTAGTTCTTGCAGAACAAATTAGAACAATAGATAAAAGTAGATTAAAAGAAAAAATAGGACATATAGATGATAATATAATAATTGATAAAATAAATAATGCATTAGGTGTAAGCTTTGGATTAGAAGAGTAAAAAGTACAACTTTTTACTCTTCTATTATTATATTATAGGAAAGTACGTTATTGTAAGTTAAAACGTAGAGGCGATTTTGAACGTCCAAGAGAAAAAGCCACTTTATTTAAAAATATTTCAAAAATAGTACAAAAATAAAAAAACTTGATTTTTGGGACAAAAACAGGAATATATTATGTACAAGCTGCATAAAATATAGATAAATGGCGTATTTTTCCAATAGGTCGAAAATTTGACAAATATATATTGTTAATATATAATAAGGTCATCACTTGAAGGAGGGATATTTATTCAAATGATGGAAAACGAGAAAGCCTCACTGTCCGTAAGAAGAATAGCATTTATAGCATTACTATTAATCTTTTTACTAAGTGTAGGTGTAATGGCGACAAATTTAGAAATAAATAGTGTTAAAATAATACTTTCAAATAATTACGAATTAAATGTGCTTACTACAAAAACTAAAGTTTCAGAGGTATTAGAAGAAAATCATATAGTTGTACTACCGGAAGAAACTGTAGTTCCAAATTTAGATGCAGAAATATCACAAAATAAAGTAGTTACAATTACGAAAGCATCACAAAACGAATCTAGTGTAATCAAATTAGCACAAGAAAATAGCGAAGTTTCAATGGAACAATTATTAGGAAATTATACTCAAGTAAAAGAAAGAATTATCACTGAACAAGTAGAAATACCATATGAAACAATTACAAAAGATGCATCGCAAGCGTCTGAAAGTGCAACCAATAAGGTGATTAAACAAGGTAAAAACGGCTTGAAAGAAATAACATATAGAGCTAAATTCAGAAATGAAGTGGAAATAGAAAGAACAGTATTATCTGAAACGATACTACGTGAACCAATAAATAAAATTGTACAGGTAAACAACAAAGTTACAACATCAAGAGCAGGAAACGAAAGAAGTACAAATAATCCTGCAACTACAGCCAATACAACACTTGCAAAAAAAGTAGAAGGAAAAACACCATTAGTAAAAACATTTAATACATCAGCATATTGTTCATGTAGTAAATGTTGTGGAAAATCAACAGGAAAAACAGCATCAGGTGCATATGCATCATCATGGTATACATTAGCTGCAGGGAAAAGTTATCCAATAGGAACAATTATCTATATACCGTATTTTAAAAATCAACCAAATGGAGGATGGTTTGTAGTACAAGATAGAGGTGGAGCAATATCTAATAATAGATTAGATGTATATATGGGAACACACTCTCAAGCATTACAATTTGGTAGAAGAAGTCTTGAATGTTATGTATATATGTAAGAAATTAGGCAAATGTAATATCATTTGCCTAATTTTTTTCTTGACAATTTTAAGAACCAATAATATGATTATGTTATAAAAATGAACGGAGGGAAATAAATGAAAAAGTGTTTATTATTAGGAAATGGTGGTAGAGAATCAGTAATTGCAGAAAATATAGCTAAAGGATATGAATTATATTCAGTATTACCATATGAAAACCCATCAATTGTTGAAGCAGTGGAAAATTCTGGAGGGAAATATATAGTAGGGTCTCCATTTGATAAAAAACTAGTAGAAGAGTTTATTAAAAAAGAAGGAATAGAAGTTTGTGTAATTAGTAGTGATAACTTATTACAAGATGGATTAATAGATTTAGCAAAAAGTCTAGGATTAAAGGTATTTGGACCTACATCTAAAGGTTCTAAGATTGAATGGAGTAAAACTTATGCATTAGATATCGTAAATGAGCTTGAACCTAAAATGATTATTAAAAACTATAATGTTGAAACAGTGGAAGAATTAAAAAACGTAATAGAAAATTATGAAGACGAAAACTTTGTAATAAAGCCAGAAGGTCTAACAGGAGGAAAAGGAGTAAAAGTAGGAGGTATACATTTTGTTTCTAAACAAGAAGGATATGAATATGCAAAATCTTGCTTAGATGAAAGTGGAAAAGTAATTATACAAGATAAAGTTGAAGGAAGAGAATTTACTGTTATGTGCTTAACAGATGGAAAAAATATTGTTCCAATGCCAATTACATTTGATTATCCATACCGATATGAAGAGGACAAAGGTCCTGGGACTGGCGGAATGGGATGTATGAGTTATCCAAATGGATTACTACCATTTTTAACAAAAGAAGATGTAGAAGAATGTGCAAATTTAATGAAGAAAACAATACATTACTTGAATAAAGACAGTTTAGAATTTACAGGAGTACTTTATGGTGGTTTCTTTAAAACAAAAGATGGAATAAAATTCATTGAGTTTAATGCAAGATTTGGAGATCCAGAAGCAATAAATGTATTAAATGCATTAGAGACACCATTTATAGATGTATTAGAAAATATAGCAAATGGGACTTTATCTACAGATAATTGCAAATTTAGTAGTAAATATACATTTACAGTCTATATAGTAAGCAAGGATTATGCTGTAAGATCTAATAAAGAAGCAACAGTATTTAAACTTAATACTAAAGCAATAAAAGAACAAGGATTAAAGATATATTTTGCAAATGCAAAAGAAGTTGGAGATGATACATATACTTCTGTAAGTAATTCAAGATTATTTGCAGTTTCAACTGTAGGAGAAGATTTTGAAGAAATTAGAAAAAAAGTATATGACGCAATTGAAGAAAATGTTGATAAAGTTCTTGATTATAGAAAAGATATAGGACAAATTTATGTGCATTAATTAACATAAAAAACAAAGTATATAAGGACTTTTGTAATAAAAATGAGTAAAACGTTTAAATGGTTTACTCATTTTTTTCTTGTTTTCAGGGTATCACACATAGTGTAATAAAACATTACTTATACCTATTTCTATTTTTAAAAATTAGCTTTAAAATAATAACGCATAAAATTACAAAAAGATGTTGACAATAAAAGTGGGGTTATATAAAATAAGCACAGAAGCTAAATCACAAATAAACATAAGATAAATGGAGGAAACTTTATGAAAATTATGAACGTAGAAAATAACGTAAATAATTCCATTTTTCATTGTACAGTTCAAAATAGAAAACGGTATTACACTAATAGCATTAATAGTAGCAATAATTCTAATGTTAATACTTGCAGGTGTAGTAGTAAATGTAACAATATCAGAAAATGGAATATTCAAAGTAGCAAAATATGCAGTAGTAAAAAATAATGAAGAATCAGCAAAAGAAAAATTGTTATTAGTATTAGAAGATTTAAGAACACATAAATATTCAAGTGAAGACTATAATGAAAATGAATATATAGATGACTACCTAGAAAGTAAAGATATAAAAGTAAGTGGAAACATAGTAATGGTAGATGGAATAGGGTTTGAGATAGATAGAGAAAAACTTACTATAATTGGACGTAAACAAGGATATGTAATAATAATAAGTCAATTAAAAGAAAGATTAGAAAATGGCTTTGCAAATATAGTAATAAGGGTAGAAAGTGATAAAGAAATAGAAAGTGTTACTTTTTTAAACGAAGATGGAACAACTTTAATTGTAACAACAGATAAGCAAAGTATATCAAAAGATTTAAAAGTAGAAATAGAAAAAGAATATGAGGTAACAGTAAAAACAAAAGATGGAGAAGAAGTAACACAAATAATAAAAATAGAAAAAGAAAAAGTAAGAGAGATAATATTAAACAAAACAACACTGGAACTAGTGAAGGGAGAAAATGATACTGATACAAGCTTAAAAGTAATAGTATTGCCGCAAGATGCAGAAGATAAAAGCTTGACATGGGCAAGCAGTGATGAAAATGTTGCAACATTCTCAGTAAGTGGAGATGTGATAACTATAACAGCAATAGGAAAAGGAACAGCCACAATAACAGCCACAGCCAATGATGGAAGCGGGAAAAGTGCAAGTTGCAAAGTAACAGTGAAAATGGCAGGAGAAATAGAGTACTCATGGGAAGAACTAGGAGAAATAGCAAAAATAATATCGGATAAATATGGATATGAAGAAGGACAAATAAATGAAGATACAGAAGAAATAAATGTAAATTATAAAGGAAAGAATTGTAATTTAACAGTAGGAGATTGGACAACAGTAAATGATAAAAAAGTAAGAATATTAGGGTTTAACCATGATGACTTAACAAATAAAAATGCATATGGAGAAGGATTGATAAATACGAAAGCAGGAATAAGTTTTGAATACGCAGAATGTATAACAACAGATCAAATAAATAGTACTAATACAAATGCGAATGCCTGGGGAGGATGTGCATTAAGAACTACATTAAATGGTGCAACATTAAATGGATTAGAAAATAGAGAGCAAATAAAACAAGTAAATAAGCAATATATAAAAGTATTTGATAATGCAGGGAGTGTAACAATATCAAAAGATAAGTTATGGTTATTATCATGTTCAGAGATATGGAACAATGGAAGAAATGGACTACCTTATGGGTATGCAGTGGCAAAAGAAGGTGAGCAATACAAATATTATAAAAATATAAATGCAGATTCAAGCAATAGCAATGAAAGACTTGTAAAAAAGAACAACAGCTCGACTGTTGATTGGTGGCTTCGTTCGCCTATTTACAACGGTAGCAGTGGATTCTGTCTTGTTTACGCGGGCGGCTATTGCGATTGTAACCATGCTTACACTACTAATGGAGTAGTGCCAGGCTTTTCAATCTAATATCTTATTTCGGCATAAAGTTTTATAAAAATTTCAGTTTTGAAATAAAATAGAAGCGTTAAGAATAATCTGCCCATTAACATTTTTCGTAACAGAAGATATATAAAGATATATGTATTTTAGCAAGGAAGGTATATTATATTTTAAAGAAAAGTAATTTTTATAAATTACTTTTCTTTTATAGTAAATTATAGTATTTTAGGTTAAATCGTAGATACTATTTGCTAGGGATAATTTATAGAACATGACACTATGGTGTTCTTGTCTTTTATATAAAGTTATTTATTATAAAAAACCAACTTACAAATTTCCATTTGCAAATTGTTTTAAAATTTCAACTAATTGAATTTTTTCTATTGCTTGTACTTTTGCACTAATAACAGTTGGTGTATCAGTTTCTTTTATTTCAATTTTTGTTTGAGTAATAATATTTCCTTTATCATATTCAGCATTTACAAAATGAATAGTAGGACCACTAAATTTTTCATGTGCTTCCCATACAGCAGTGTGAACTTTCATTCCATACATACCAGGCCCACCAAACTTAGGAAGAAGAGAGGGGTGTGTATTTATAATTTTGTATTTTTCAAGTAATCTATTACCAATTATTTTTAAATATCCGGCAAGAACAATTAAATCTATATCATAATTGTCTAAAATTTTAGCTAATTCTATATCTCTTTCTTCAGGTGTTTTATTTTGTATTATATAAGTTTCAATATCATTATTTTGAGCTCTTTCTAGAGCATAAGCATTTGGATTATCAGATACAACTAAATTAATTCTAGCATTTAATTCATTGTTATTAATAGCACTAATAATACTTTCAAGAGTAGTTCCACTTCCGTGAAGCAAATACAACTAAATTGTACATAACTTTAATCTCCTTTTTAATTTATATTAAAACCATTATACCAAACAAAAATTAAAAAGCAAATAAATTTGTAAAATCTAATTATTTAAAGTGGTTAGGTAAAGGTTTTCCTTAATGAATTTGACAGAAATGACTAAATATAACAGCTTTTATCATGAAATAAAATATGGATAGCATTGAATAATTAGCTGAAGTCATGTATAATATGGGAAGGTTTAGGAGGATTATAAATATGAAATTAATTTCATGGAATGTTAATGGCTTAAGAGCAGTTTTAAAAAAAGGATTTGAAGATTTCTTTTATGATATAGATGCAGATATATTTTGTATTCAAGAAACAAAAATGCAAGAAGGTCAAATTGAAAATTTTGAATTAAAAGGGTACAAACAGTACTGGAATAGTGCAATAAAAAAAGGATATTCTGGAACTGCAATATTTACAAAGATAGAGCCAATTTCAGTATCATATGGAATTGGAATAGAAGAACATGACCAAGAAGGTAGAGTAATAACATTAGAATTTGAGAAATTTTATTTAGTAAATATATATGTCCCAAATTCTAAAAGAGAATTAGAGAGATTAGATTATAGGATGATATGGGAAGATGAAATAAGAAAATACCTTTGTAATTTAAATAAGAAAAAGCCAGTAATAATGTGTGGAGATTTAAATGTAGCACATGAAGAAATAGACTTAAAAAATCCAAAAACAAATAGAAGAAATGCAGGATTTACAGATGAAGAAAGAAATAAAATGACAGAATTGTTAAACGCTAATTTCACGGATTCTTATAGATATATTTACCCAGAAAAAATAGCTTATAGTTGGTGGTCATATATGGGAAATGCAAGAGCAAAAGATATAGGCTGGAGAATAGATTACTTTATTGTATCAAGTGATATTAAAGAAAATATTAAAGATGCATATATTTTTAAAGATATATATGGAAGTGACCATTGTCCAGTAGGATTAGATATAAAAATTAATTAGGAGGTACTATAAATGGAAAAAAAGAATAACATTTGGGGAAAATGGTTATATTGGTTTGTTTTTGCAGTAGCAGTTATAGCAGTATATAAAACATTAGATAATTTTAAAGATATTACAAATTGGATAAAAGGAATATTAGATGTACTTATGCCATTTATTGTTGGAATATTTATATCATATATACTATACATACCATGTAAAAAGATAGAAAACATATACAGTAAATCTAAATTTAAATTAATAAGAAAAAGAGCGAGAGGAATAAGTGTTTTTACTGTATACTTAATTGCTTTAATTTTACTAACACTTGCAATTCAATTTATCGTTCCAACGCTTGCAACAAGTATTACAGATTTAGCTAATAACTTAGTTGGATATTATAACAACACAATGGAAAATTTTAATAATATTCCAGAAGATTCAATTTTAAGAAAAATAGATATTAATAAAATTGCAGAGAGTTTATCAAATATTAAAATTGAAGAATTTATAAACTTAGAAACAATAATGGAATATGCAAAAGGAGCTCTTGGAATAGCAACAGGAATATTTGATTTCTTTGTATCTTTAATTGTATCTGTCTATGTTTTAATAGAACGTACACAAATTTTACAATTTATAAAGAAACTATCCAACGTTATATTTAAAGAAAAAACATACAATGTAATTGGAAAATACTTTAACAATACAAATGCCGTGTTTTTTAAATTCTTATCTAGCCAACTACTAGATGCAATTATTGTAGGAATATTAACATCAATAGCAATGATGATTTTAGGAGTTAAATATGCAATACTATTAGGTTTCTTAATTGGATTATCAAACTTAATACCATACTTTGGAGCAATTGTAGGTATTGGAATTACAATAATTATTACAATATTTACAGGAGGAATTACACAAGCTATATGGCTTGCAGTAGTAGTAATTATATTACAACAAATTGATGCCAATATAATAAATCCTAAAATTGTAGGAGATTCTCTAAAGATTAGTCCATTACTTGTAATATTTGCAGTAACAGTTGGTGGAGCATATTTTGGAATGTTTGGAATGTTCTTAGCAGTACCGATATTTACAGTGTTAAAAATATTTATTGAAGATTATATCGAGTATAAAAATACTACAAAAATTGTAGAAAAAAATAGAAAATAGTCTATACTTTTTCTCCCTAATCCTTTATAATAAATAGTAGAGTTTTATAAAGGTTGGGGATTTTTTATGTTTAACAAAATAAAAGAAGAATGTGGAGTTTTTGGAATTTACTCAAAAGAGAAAGAAGAAAATGTAGCATATTATACACGTATAGGGCTTTCATCATTACAACATAGAGGAGAAGAAAGCTGTGGAATAGCAATAAATGATGGAGGAATTATAACATATCATAAAGATATAGGACTTGTTTCTGATGTGTTTGACCAAAAAACAATGGATGAATTAACAACAGGAAAAATGGCTATAGGTCATGTTAGATATTCAACAACTGGAGCACCAAAAAAAGAAAATGCACAACCAATAGTAATACGTTATGCAAAAGGAAATATGGCAGTTGTTCATAACGGAAATTTAACAAATGCAGTTGAATTAAGAGAAGAGCTAGCACAAAGTGGAGCGATATTTAATTCTACATCAGATACAGAAGTGATAGCACATATTATTGCACGTGAGAGATTAAAAGTACATTCTATAGAAGAAGCTGTAATGAACACAATGAAATATATTAAAGGAGCATATTCATTATTAGTGATGAGCTCACAAAAACTAATTGCGGTAAGAGACCCTCAAGGCTTTAGACCACTTTGTATAGGTAAATTAGAAAATGATATAGTATTTTCTTCTGAAAGTTGTGCTTTAGATATTATGGGAGCAGATTTTGTAAGAGATGTAAATCCAGGAGAAGTTGTATTAGTAACAAATAATGAAATGAAGTCATATGACTGTAAAAATGGACAAAAAGATGGATTATGTATTTTTGAATATGTATATTTTGCAAGACCAGATTCGACAGTAGATGGAGTAAATGTCCATCATTTTAGAGAAGAAGTTGGAAAAATGCTTGCATTACAAGCACCAGTAGATGCAGACTTCGTAGCAGGAGTCCCAGACTCTGGGTTAGATGCAGCATTAGGTTACTCTAAACAATCTAAAATACCATATGATATTGCTTTTGTAAAAAGCAAATATATAGGAAGAACATTTATACAATCAACCCAAAGTACAAGAAAAAAACAAGTATTACTAAAATTGAATCCAATAAAAACAACAGTAGCAGGAAAGAAAATAGTATTAGTAGATGACTCTATAGTGAGAGGAACAACAATAACCAGACTTATAAAAATATTAAAAAGAGCGGGAGCAAAAGAAGTTCATTTAAGAATTGCATCTCCAAAATTTGTAGGAATATGTTATTTTGGAACAGATGTTGCAAAAAAAGATGAACTTATAGGTGTAAATAAAACTGTAGAAGAAATTAGACAAGAAATAGGAGCAGATTCATTAGAATATTTAAGCTTAGAAAATTTAAGAAAAATTGCTAAAGAATCAAATAGAACGGGATTTTGTGAAGGATGTTTTACAGGTGAATATCCAATAGAAGTTCCAGATGAGATACAAAAGGATAAATTTGAAAAAGTATTTTAATAAATAAGATTAATTTAAATTAGAGTGTAGGGGCGTTCAAGAACGCCCGAACACTTTTTATGTAGTAGGAAAGGCTTTATTGTGTGGGTTTTGAAACTTACTTTTTACAATTTAGCACGTAAAAAATAAAGGTGGTAACAAATGTACTTAAAAAGACTAGAATTGCAAGGATTTAAATCATTTGCAGATAAAACTGTATTAGAATTTATGCCAGGAATTACATCAGTAATTGGACCAAATGGTTCTGGAAAAAGTAACATTTCAGATGCAATTAGATGGGTACTTGGAGAACAAAGTATGAAATCTCTAAGGGGTTCAAAATCAGAAGATATTATTTTTGCAGGGACACAAAATAGAAAATCATTAGGATTTGCAGAGGCATCAATAGTGTTTGACAATACAGATGGAAAACTTCCTATCGAATATAGTGAAGTAACTGTAACAAGAAAAATTTATAGAACTGGTGAATCAGGTTATTTTATAAATAAAACACCTTGCAGATTAAAAGATGTATTAGAATTATTTATGGATACTGGTATTGGAAAAGATGGATACAGTATAATTGGACAAGGAAAAATAGATGAAATTTTAAGTAATAAATCTGAAGACAGACGCCATATATTTGAAGAAGCAGCAGGAATAGTAAAATACAGAGTAAGAAAAGTAGAATCTGAAAAAAAATTAGAAAACACAAAACTAAACTTACTAAGAATAAATGATATTTTATCAGAAATTGAGGGGACAATTGAGCCTCTTAAAATGCAGTCTGAAAAAGCTAGAAAGTTCTTAGATTTACGTGAAGAGTTAAAAGGAATAGAAATAGGCTTATTTTTACACAATATTGATACATATAAAGAAAAGTTAGAACAAATAAAAATTGATGAAGATATATTAGTATCTAACAATAAAGATGCAGAAGAAAAGATGACTTCTTTAAATGAGCTAAAGGAAAAATTAAAAACAGAGATCAATGCAATTACAGAAGAAATTGAAGCTATGCAAAATATTGGATTTGAAAGTAGTAAACAAATAGAACAAATAAACTCTAATGTAAATGTAGCAAATGAAAGAATTGCTAACAACAAGGAAAATTTTGCAAGATATGAAAAAGAAATAGAAGAAACAAAGAGCCGTGTACAAGAATTGGAAGAAGAGAGAACTTCAAAAATAGAAAAGAAAACAAATCTTAATAATAACAAAGAAAAATTTCAAAAGGAATTAGAAGAAAAAGAAAAAGCTTTAGAAGAATTAAGTAAAAAACTATCATCTAAAGAGTTAGAAATAGAAGCCAAAAAATCACAAGTAGAAAAAAATGTAGACTTAAAATATGAGAAAAACTCTGAAATTAATACAATAGAAGTAAACCTTGAAAATTCTATAAAAAGAGAAGAAACATTAAAATCAGAAATTAATCTTACAATATCAGAATTAGATAGTACTCGTATAACGAAAGAAGATATTGCAAAAACATTTAATGAGATAGAAGCTAGTAGAAATACAATTGTAAAAGCATTAGATGAAATTAATGAGAAGAGAAACACTGCAAATGAGAAGATTAAGAAATATGATAATAATATAAATGCATATGAATCAGAAGAAAGAATAAAAACTTCTAGATTAAAATTTTTACAAGAAACTGAAAGAGAAAAAGAAGGATATGTAAAAAGTGTAAAAGCATTATTATTAGAGTGCGATAAAAATGTAGGCCTTGCAAAAGGTATGAATGGAGTATTAAGTAATCTTATAAAAGTTGAAAAGCAATATGAAACAGCTATTGAAATGGCACTTGGAGCAGCATTACAAAATATTGTTACAGATGATGAGCAAGCTGCTAAAAAACTAGTAGAACATTTAAGAAAAAATAACTTAGGAAGGGCAACATTTTTACCAATTAGTTCAGTAAAAGGAAAGAAGCTTGAAAAGCTAAATGATAAGGAGATTTCTGGAGTAATTGGAATTGCATCAGACCTAGTTAAAATAAATAAAAAATATGAAGAAATTGTATTAAACTTGTTAGGTAGAACAGTTATTGTAGATGATATGGAAAACGGAATAAAACTTGCAAAACAAAACCATTATTCATTTAAAATTGTAACATTAAAAGGAGACGTAATAAATCCATCAGGAGGAATTACAGGAGGTTCAGTTGCTCAAAAAACTGTTAATATTCTGGGAAGAGCAAGAGAGATAGAAGACTTAGAAAAAGAATTAAAGGCTATTTCTAAAAAAATTGAAAAAGAAAAAGAAGAAAAAGAAGAATATGAAAAGAGCATTGAAAATGTATTAGAAGAAGTAGAAAGTTTAGAAAGAAACCTACAAGAAATAGATATTGTATATGCTACAGACAAACAAAAATTAGTTGCAGTAGAAGAAAATGTAGAAAAACTTCAAACTAGATTAGAGAAGTTAAGAAATGAACAATCTGAAATCGCTATTTCTAAAGAAAATATGAACAAGGAAAAAGAAGAGAAACAAAAAGAAATAGAAGTAATTTTAGAAGAAACTAACAAGTTAAATGAAGAAATTGAACAATATGCTGTACTAAATAAAGATAATCAAAAATATATTGATGACTTAAATTTTGATATAACAAATCTAAAAATATCAGTATCATCATTTGACGAAAGTCAAACATCAATTGATGAAATGGTAGAAAGAATTAATTTAGATATAGAAAATTGCAATATAGCAATTGAAAATAAAACAAAACAACTAGAGGTTATAACAAATGATAATCTAAATCTTGATGCATTACTTATAGAATATAAAGAACAAATAGAAAAAATAAAACAAGAAGTAGTAAACAGTGATTCTAAAATTGAAGAATTGAAGAAATCAAGAGTAGAAAAGAATGAAAAACAATCTAAAGTAGAAGCAGAAATTTTAGCACAGTTTAATGTTATAGAAGATTTAAAAGCACAAATTGTTAAAATAGATGTAAAGAAAACAAAATTAGAACAAGATATTGAAGAAATAATTAACAAAATGTGGGAAGAATATGAAATTACACCTAACAATGCAGGGGATTTTGAAAAACCAACAAATGTATCAGAAACAACAAAAAGAGTAAATTCTTTAAGAAATCAAATTAAAAATTTAGGTAGTATAAATGTAGACGCAATAGAAGAATATAAACAAACAAAACAAAGATATGACTTTATGTGCGAACAAAGGTTAGACCTTGAAAATTCTATTGAAAAACTTAAAAAAGTAATTAGTGATATGACTTCTACTATGAAAGAACAATTTGAAAAACAATTTAATATTATTAATCAAAACTTTGGAGAAGTATTTAGAGAGTTATTTGGTGGAGGAAAAGCAGAATTAATTCTAACAGATTTGGATAACATTTTAGAGTGCGGAATAGAAATACAAGTACAACCACCTGGAAAGAAATTGCAAAGTATGACATTACTTTCTGGAGGAGAAAAAGCATTTACAGCTATTGCATTGTTATTTGCAATACTAAAAATCAATCCAGCACCATTCTGTGTACTAGATGAGATTGAAGCAGCACTTGATGATGTAAATGTATATAGATTTGCAGATTATTTAAAGAAATTTTCTAATGCAACACAATTTTTAGTAATTACACATAGAAAAGGAACTATGGAAGCAGCAGATACAGTTTATGGAATTACAATGCAAGAAAACGGTATATCGAAATTGCTTTCTATGAAACTTGGAAATTAAGCAGGAACATTTATAATGTTCCTGCTTTTAACATGTATATTCTATAAGGTTCCTTTTAATAAAAATTATAAATTATAAAAAAGCTCGTTCAAGCTAAATTTCGCACAGCATGTAATAAAAATTTGCAGGCCCCTCTCACAAGTGTGTGAGATTCTCCCACAAATTTTTAAAACATGCGTATACAAAATTTACTTTCAATACGCTTTTTTAAATTTAGTAATTTTTATTTTAAAAGGAACCTTTACAAGAAAATACTATATGCAATTAAAGAGGTATAAGCTAATGTTTTATGTTTCGAAGTCGTGAGCCTCTTGTGGGGACCGATGAACGCTGTTAAGGCTTTGCCTGTTACAGCGTCATTGGAAGGAGGCTGCATGCAAGAATAAATAAAACATTACTTATACCTCTGATTGCAATATAAAATTAAGATGTTCTTTTTGAAATAGATTTTACACAAAAAATCTACTTATACTAATACAAATTAACAACACACCAGATAGTACATTCCAAATATTTTCTGGTATATTTGAAACAGAAGAAATTTTTTCTCCTAAAAACCTACCAACAGATAAAAAAGATAATTGAAATATAGCAACTAATATAGGAAATATTAATGAACTGTATCCAATTACACTGCTACAAATCCCAATACAAATTGAGTCAATAGAAAGAGCAATTCCAAGATATAATGCCTCTTTCCAGTCAATTTTTTTAGAACCGTCTAAATCTGAAGAAATAGGATTTCTAATAATTTGTACAGTAATTCCTAAAAAATCTATAAAGAATTTATAAACCTTTTGCTCATTTTCTTTTATACAAGACTTCTTTATTTCATCTTTATTTTTTAAAGATTGGTATATAACAAAAAGTCCCATAAAAATTAGAAACATACTTCCAATAAATGTAGTAACTATTTTAGGAAATATATTACTAATAACATTTCCAATACACACAGAAAAAGCAGTAACTAAAACAGAAATTATAAATAAAATTATTTTAGCAAGCTTTGTTATTTTTGTATTTCTAAGGCCATATGTAATACCAATCCCCAATGAATCTATACTTACAGAAATAGCTAAAACCAAGTAAGTAAGTAGCATAAATTTTCACCTCATTAACATAATATGTGAAGACATAATTTTGGTGAATAAACAGGTGAGTAATGTCGAAATATGACGAACGAAAAAGCTTGACTTAAGTAGGTATATGTATTATTTTATAAATATATATTTTTTCTAAATTAACTATAAATCTATAGTTAATATTTCCAAATTATTGAAAATAAATCTAATGACTGTTATAATAAAGGAGGTGAGACAATTTGCCAATAATTTCGCAATTTTATGGAATATTAGTACAGATATTTTTTGAAAAAGAAGGAAAGCATAACCTAAAACATATACATGTCAGATATAACGAATATAAGGCTTGCTATGATTTAGATGGAAACTTAATAGAAGGTAAGTTACCAATAAAGCAAAAAAAGTTAGTAGAGGCATGGATTGCAATACACAGAGAAGAATTATATTTATTATGGGAATGTGTACAAAATGAAGGAGAATACTTTAAGATAGAACCATTAAAATAAGGGGGAATTAAAAATGGATAATTGGTATATAACGCCAGATATAGCGGAAGTAAAAGCATTAGATGAATATAAACTTTACTTAAAATTTGAAACAGGAGAAGAAAAAATATATGATATGAAGGAATGGATTGAAGAATATAAATTTTACAAAAAACTAAAAGATAAAGAATACTTTAAAAACGTAAAAACAAGGGGATGTACAATTGAATGGGCAAACGGAGAAGATGTTGCACCAGAACATCTATATCATGATAGTGTACCAATAAATGAATTCAAAAAACAGTAGATTAGTTTTGCAACTAATTTACTGTTTTTTATTAATTGTATTCATAAAATTTTCGTACAAGCATATAGTTATAAAAACGAACAAAGGAGAGGATTTTATGTGGCATACTTTAAGTGTCGATGAAGTAAGAAAAAACTTAAGGACAAACATTAATATTGGATTAACTAGCGAAGAAGCAAAAAGAAGACTAGAAAAAGATGGACCAAATAAACTAGAATCAAAAAAGAAGGAAAGCATATTTATTAGGTTTATAAAACAATTCAACGATTTTATGATTATCATATTAATTATAGCATCAATAATTTCAGCAGTAATGGCATATATGCAAGGGGAAAATGACTATGTAGATTCCATTATTATAATAGCTATTGTTATTTTTAATGCTATTATGGGACTAGTTCAAGAAGCAAAAGCAGAAAAATCTTTAGAAGCATTAAAGAAAATGTCTGCACCTGTTGCAAAGGTTAGAAGAGATGGAAAAATTATTAATATAAAAAGTGAAGAAGTTGTAGTAGGTGATATTTTAATACTAGAAGCAGGAAACTATGTGCCAGCAGATTGTAGACTAATAAAAACATCTAATTTAAAAGTAGAAGAATCAGCTTTAACAGGAGAAACAATACCAGTAATTAAACAAGAAAATATAATATTAAAAAAAGATACTTCACTTGCAGATACAATTAATATGGCATTTGCGACAACAATGGTAGTAGGAGGACATGCCGAAGCAATAGTAACAGATACTGCAATGAATACAAGTGTTGGAAAAATTGCAAAAATGATTATTACAGATGAAGCGCCAGAAACACCTATACAAAAGAAACTAGCAGAGGTAGGGAAAATTTTAGGAACAGCTTGCTTAATTATTTGTTTAATTATTTTTGTAATAGGAATATTTAAGAAAATTGCACCTGTAGAAATGTTTATGACATCAGTTGGTTTGGCAGTTGCAGCAATTCCTGAAGGATTACCTGCAATTGTAACAATAATGCTATCAATAGGTGTTACAAAAATGGCTAAGAAAAATGCAATAATTAGAAAACTTCCAGCAGTAGAAACACTGGGAAGTAGTAGTGTAATATGTTCAGATAAAACAGGAACTCTAACTCAAAATAAAATGAAAGTAGTAGAAGTTCAAGACTTACATGGAAAAGTAGTCTTAGAAAAAGAATATAAATTTATATTAGGACTTGCTAGCATGTGTACCGATAGTACAATCGAAAAAGAAAAAGGTGAATTTATAGCAAGCGGAGAAGCAACAGAAATTGCAATAGTGAATGAAGCATTAAGAATGAAAGAAAATAAAGAAGAATTATATAAAACATATCCGAGAATTAATGATATACCATTCGATTCAGAAAGAAAGTTAATGACTACAATACATAAATTTGGAAACAGATATAGAATAATTACAAAAGGTGCACCAGATGTATTATTAAATAAATGCACAAATTATTATTATAATAATGAAACAAACAATATAAATGAAAGGACTAAAAACGTAATAAATAGAAAAAATGAAAACATGGCAAATAATGCTTTAAGAGTACTTGCAGTAGCTTATAAAGATGTAGATACATTACCAAGTAAAATTGATACAAATACAATAGAAAACGGACTTACTTTTGTGGGATTAATTGGTATGGTAGATCCACCAAGAGAAGGAGTAAAAGAGGCAATAGCAACTTGTAAAAAGGCAGGAATAAAAACTGTTATGATCACTGGAGACCACATTGTAACAGCAGTAGCTATTGCAAAAGACTTAGGAATATTAAAGAAAAATGATATAGCGATTACAGGAGCAGAGCTAAATAAGATTTCAGATGAACAGTTAGAAAAAAACATTATGAAATATTCAGTATTTGCTAGAGTTTCACCAGAGCATAAAGTAAGAATCGTAAAAGCATTTAGAAGTACAGGTGCAGTAGTAGCAATGACAGGAGATGGAGTAAATGATGCACCAGCACTTAAAAATGCAGATATAGGAATATCTATGGGACTAAATGGTACAGATGTTGCAAAAAATGCATCAGATATGATTTTAACAGATGATAATTTTGTAACTATAGTAGAAGCAGTAAAACAAGGAAGAAATATATACAGTAATATAAAAAAAGCTATACATTTTTTAATAGCAACAAACATAGGAGAAATTGTAACTATATTTATGGGATTATTATTAGGGTTAAAATCCCCACTTCTTGCAATACAATTATTATGGATTAATCTAGTAACAGATTCAATCCCAGCAATTGCACTAGGATTAGAAGCGCCAGAAAAAGATATAATGAATAAAAAACCACGTGATTCTAAAAAAGGAATTTTTTCAGATGGATTATGGGGAAAAATATTTGTAGAAGGTACAATGCTTGGAATGCTTACATTGTTTGCATTTAATTTAGGAAATAATTTATATGGACTAGAAGTAGGAAGAACAATGGCATTTGTATGTCTAGGTCTACTAGAACTTGTACATAGCTTTAATATAAAAAGTGAAGAATCAGTTTTTAAAACAGGATTTTTTGAGAACAAATATCTTGTAGGAGCATTAATATTAGGTACAATACTTCAAACAGGGGTTGTTTTTATACCTAAACTTGCAGATATATTTAAACTAGTTCCATTAAACACATTACAATGGTTATATGTTGGATTAATATCTATAGCGCCACTTATTATAATAGAATTACAAAAGAAATTTAATGAATTTAAATTTGGAAAAGTTGTATATGGTTATAAAGAAAGAAGTGATTATTAAAACATGCGTATATAAAATTTACTTTCAATATGCCTTTTTAAATTTAGTAATTTTTATTTTAAAAGAATCCTATAATAACGAGAACATATTGTTTATATATTATTCTCTTGTTATAGAGTAGTACAAAATGCATAAATCATCGGGAACGGGCAGTTTTATGATTTTTATTAAAAGGAACTTTATTATAATAATGCAAAATAATCGTAAAACAAATCTTGCAAATAGATATAAATTAAAATATAATAGGTATATCTAAAAGGGGGAGCATTTATGAAGAAAGTTCTTAATAAAATGATTATTGCAATACTTGTATTCTGTGCTATTATAATCATATCAAACATATCAAATGCAAGTGGAGGATTACGTCTAAGAAATTTAGATTATGATGTAACACTAAATTCAGACGGAAGTGCGAATGTAGTAGAAACTTGGAGAATATCTATAGAAGATACAAACACTTTGTTTAAGACATTTGAAATAGATTCTTCAAAATATAAAGAAATAACAGATGTAAAAGTACAAGAGGTAAAATCTAGTGGAAACGTAGATTTTAGAAAAATAAATCAATATAAATATCATGTAGATAAAAATTGTTATTATGCTTTAGTATATAAAGGAAAATTTGAAATTGCATGGGGAGTACATGCAGAAGATGTAACAAGAACATATAAAATTAGTTATAAAATTATAGATGCAGTTAAAAACTATAATGATTGTTCAGAATTTTATTGGCAATTTGTTTCTACAGACTCAGAAATTCCAGCAAATAAAGTAACAGGAACCATCAAATTACCTAATATAGTAGAAAATTTAGAAGATCTAAGAGTGTGGGCACATGGACCATTAAATGGAAATGTAAAAAAAGATTCTAACGATACAGTAAGCTTTGAAGTAGAGGGGTTAGAAGAAAATACTATGTTAGAGGCAAGAATTGTAACTCCAAGGTTAGTTTTTGGAATAAATAATAATACAAGTAACGAGTACAAATTACAAAGCATTTTAGAGCAAGAACAAGAGTGGGCAGACAAAGCAAATAGAAGAAGAGAAGAAATACGACTAAGACAAGAAAACATGAGAAAAACAATGATAACAACTTGTATTGTATTTAATTTAATTGGACTTGTTCTAGCAGTTATAATAGTTAAAAAAATATATAAATATCATAATAAATTAAAAGAAATTCCTAAAATAAAACCAGAACAAGAGATTGAATACTATAGAGATATAGAAGGTAATGAGACACCTGCAGAGGCGGCATTTATATATTACTTTAAAAACACAGGAATACAGTATAATATGTCAAAGGTTATATCTGCAACTATGCTAGATTTATGTATGAAAAAGCATATAGAATTTGAAATTGTACCAAACAAGAAAAATCAAATAAAAGTAATATTGAAAAAGGATTTTCCAGAAGGACTAGCAAGAGATGAAAGACTAATTTATGAGCTATTACAAAAAGTTGCAAGTAAAGAAACTAACTCATTTACAATGAAAGACTTTGAAAAATATGCAAGTAGACATTCTAGTAGTGTTCTTGGAACATTTAGTAAGATAGAGAAGATTGCAAAAGATTTACAAGAAGAAAATGGAAATTACAGTAAAGAGAGTGTGGCAAAATCAAATTCATGGAGTACAAAAGGAGTAGGATATGTATTCTTAGCAATATTAAGCGTAATCTCAATGTGGTTACTAATAATACCAGCAATAGTAGCAGCGGTATATAGCTTTAAAATTGCATCAAGATATAATACTCTAACGCAAAAAGGGGTAAACAGAAAAGAAGAGTTACAAGGGCTAAAGAAATATATGGAAGAGTTCTCTATGATAGATGATAAAACAGTCCCAGAACTTGTATTATGGGAAAAATATCTAGTATATGCAACAGTGTTTGGAATAGCAGATAAAGTATTAAAACAACTAAAAGTAGTATATCCACAAATTACAGAAGGAGATTTAGCAGGATATACATATATGTATTTAATGTATTCTAATAACTTTAATACATCATTCTTAAATACATTAAATACATCTGTTACTACTTCATATCATAGTGCAACAAATTATTCATCTGGCTCTGGAGGAGGTGGAGGCTTTTCATCAGGCGGTGGCTTTGGTGGAGGCGGAGGCCGGAATGGGCGGAAGATAGACTTGCTAGAGCAATAATGAAATGTAAATATTAATATAAAAAATCGAAGGGAAACCTTCGATTTTTTTATATCACCGATATAACCTTTTCTTACACATTAGAATATAATGTTTTAGATAGGTGTAAAAGGAGGAAATATGGAAGATATATTAAAAATAAAAGAAATAACAAAGAAATATCAGGCTAAAAATGGAGAAATAGAAGCTATTAAAAATGTTAGCTTTGATGTAAAAGAAGGAGAATTCATTAGTATTATTGGACCAAGTGGATGTGGAAAATCTACACTTTTATCTATTATAGCAGGGCTAGAGAAAAAAACATCAGGAAACATTTGGATACAAGGAGAGGAAATAAATGGAATATCAGAAAAAATAGGATATATGTTACAAAAAGATAGTTTACTTGAATGGAGAACAATTTATGATAATGTTCTATTTGGATTAGAAATAAGACGGAAATAAAAATAAACAAAATAAAGCCTATGTTGATATGTTACTAAAGAAATATAACTTGTATGAATTTAAAGATAAGTATCCTTCGCAACTATCCGGAGGAATGAGGCAAAGAGTTGCTCTCATTAGAACATTAGCAATAAAACCAAAAATATTACTACTAGATGAGGCTTTTTCTGCGTTAGATTATCAAACAAGATTAATGGTTACAAAAGATGTTTATAAAATCTTGAAAAACGAAAACATGACAATGCTAATGGTAACACATGATATTTCGGAAGCGATTAGTATGGCAGATAAAGTAGTTGTATTAAGTAATAGACCAACATATGTTAAAAAAATTCATACAATTGAGTTTGATATTGAAAATCGAGATCCACTAAACTGCAGAAAAGACCCTAAATTTAGCAAATATTTTGATAGCTTATGGAAGGAGCTTGATGTACATGGATAAAAAAGCCATATCGAAAGATAGGAGAGTATACTTAAGAAAACAAAAAATGAATAAAGTAGCAATACTTACAGTACAGATATTATTAGTTGTAGGATTTATTGCATTATGGGAGATACTAGCAAACTTAGGTATAATTGATAGCTTTATAGCAAGCCAACCAAGTCGTATTTTAAAAACATTTATGAATTTATCTAATAATGATTTATTAACACATTTAGGAGTAACATGCTTTGAGACAATAGTGGGATTTGGATTAGGAGCAGTATTAGGAGTTTTTATTGCAATAATTTTATGGTGGTCAAATTTTTTATCTAAAGTTGCAGATCCATTTTTGGTTGTATTAAATAGTTTGCCTAAAATTGCATTAGGACCAGTAATCATCATATGGGTAGGAGCTGGAATGGGAGCAATTATAGTAATGGCACTTGCAATTTCATTAATAGTTACAGTACTTGAAATTCTAAATGGATTTTTAAATACAGATAAAGAATTATTAAAAATGGC
The DNA here is from genome assembly GCA_022799315.1 of Clostridia bacterium. Classification (GTDB taxonomy): domain Bacteria; phylum Bacillota; class Clostridia; order TANB77; family CAG-508; genus RGIG8482. Next base: position 27,816 of record JAAWOE010000015.1, read on the forward strand.
AAAAACGTTTAATGCTAGTAAAATGCAAGTGTTAACTAAAATTGTAATTCCTGCTAACATTTCAACATTTATTAATTCTCTAAAAGTAAATATAGGGCTTTCATTAGTAGGTGTTATTTCAGGAGAATTTTTAGTATCAAAAGCAGGATTAGGATATTTGATTGTTTATGGAGGTCAAGTATTTCAGTTAGACTTAGTTATGACAAGTGTAATTATTTTAAGTATAGTTGCAGCAATAATGTACCAAGGTGTTGTTATATTAGGAAAATTAGTTCAAAAATAGAACGAAAATAAATTTATAATGAAATTTATAGTAGCTCCACGTGGATGATGTGCTTTTCTTTTTAAGCCTAAAAAGAAAATGCCCATCATCCAGCAAAATGGAGCGGACTTAAATAACTTTAACATATAAGGAGGAAACTATGAAAAAAATTCTTGTTACAGCAGTAATCTGTGTTGTGATAATTGCACTTGCAATAACAACAGTAGTATTACGAGTAAAACAAAATGATAGTACATTAAAAACCATTAGTGTTAACGAAGTAACACGTTCAGTGTTCTACGCACCACAATATGTGGCAATAGCAAATGGTTATTTTGAAGAAGCTGGATTAAAGATTGATTTAACAACAGGGCAAGGTGCAGATAAAGTTATGACAGCAGTACTTGCAGGTCAAAGTGATATAGGATTTGCAGGGCCAGAAGCATCTATTTATGTATATAATGAAGGAAAAGAAGACTATTGCCAAGTTTTTGCGCAACTTACTAAAAAAGATGGATCTTTTCTAGTAAGTAGAACTAATGATACAAACTTTAAATGGACAGATTTAAAAGGTAAAACTGTCATTCCTGGTAGAAAAGGTGGAGTACCATACATGACTCTAGAATATGTTCTACGTAAGAATGGATTAAATCCAGCAACAGACTTAATATTAGACGATAGTATTAAATTTGACCTTATGGCAGGAGCATTTGCAGGAGGAAATGCTGACTATGTAACTTTGTTTGAGCCAACAGCAACAATGACTGAGAATGCAGGAAAGGGCTATGTAATAGCATCTGTTGGAGAAGCAGCTGGAGAAATTCCATATACGGCATATTTTGCAAAGAAAAGTTATATAGAAAATAATGCAGATACTATAGAAAAATTTACAGATGCTATTTATAAAGGTCAAGTATGGGTAAAAGAGCATTCAGCTGCTGAAATCGCAGAAGTAATAAAAGACTTTTTCCCTGATACTGATGTAGAATTACTAGCAAATGTATTACAAAGCTATATAGATATAGATGCATGGAACGAAAATCCTGTACTTACAAAAGAATCTTTTGAAAGACTTCAAACAGTTATGGAAGAAGCAGGAGAATTAAGTAAAAAAGCACCATATGAAAAAATCATAAATAATTCTTATGCTGAAAAAGTAATTAAGAAATAACATAAAAGCATTTTAAAAACTTCCAATATATGATAAAATAACATAAATCATATATTGGAGGTTTTGAAAGTGCGATTATTATTAACAAGACATGGACAAACAGATTGGAATGTACAAGGTAAAGCTCAAGGAAGAACAGATACTGAGTTAAACAGCACAGGTATTGAACAAGCAAAGAGGTTAGCAGAAAAGATAAAGAATTATAATATAGACATAATAATATCATCTCCGTTAAAAAGAGCAAGAAAAACTGCTGAGATCATAGCAAGCGGGAGAGGAATTTCGGTTATATGTGATGAAGATATTATAGAAAGAAGCTTTGGAAGATATGAAGGACAACAACTAAAACATGATGATTTTGATGCTATTAAACAAAGCGGAGAAACTGGTGTAGAAACTGATAGTGAATTTTTAGTAAGAATAAAAAGATTTTTCGAAAGAATAAAAAAAGAGTATAAAGATAAAACCGTATTAATAGTAACACATAAAGGTACAGCTTTAGGTATGTGTTGTTATATAGAAGGATTACCTATTTTTAAAGAAAATACAGGTAAATACAAAATAGAAAACTGTTCGATTTTAGAATATGAAATTTAAAATAAAAATAATCTCTTATTTTTAATAAATATATGTAAAATGCATATACTTATTAAGATGATAGGAGGTTTTTTTATGATTAAAATGATTGAATTGCCATATAACTTAAATGCATTAGAGCCATATTATAGCAAAGAGACTTTGGATATTCATTATAATGTTTTGTATAAGGGCTATGTAGATAATACTAATAAAGTAGAAAAGAAATTAGAAATAGCAAGACAAGAGAATAATTTTGAACAGATAAAATGCTTAGAACGAGATTTAAGTTTTCATGGTTCAGGAGCAATTTTACACCAAATGTTTTTTGAAAATATGGGAGTTCCAGTTCCAACTAGCCCTAGTAATAAGCTAATGGAACAAATTACAAAAGATTTTGGTAGTTTTGACAAATTTATGAATCAATTTATAGAAGCATCAAAAACAGTAGAAGCATCACGGTTGGTGTTTACTTGTTTGGGTTTCAAACTTTAAAAAGTTAGAGATTTTACAATGTGAAAAACATCAAAATTTAACATTATGGGGATGTAAACCACTACTTGTTCTAGATATGTGGGAACACTCATATTTCTTACAATATAAAGCAAATAGGGCAGAATACATTAATGCATTTAAAAACATACTTAATTGGAAAGAAGTAAATAAACGATTTGAAGAAATTTGCTAAATTTGGCAAAAAGGTATTTATAAACTATAAAAATATGTTATAATAAAAATAGAAAATAAGGAGCCACAAAATGTGGTTACCAATTGGTTATATATAAGTGTCACATCTCTACTGGTCAGCAGAGATGTGATTTTCTTTTATATAATTAAATTTAATATAGAAAAATACAATATAATATGATATAGTATTGAAAAAAGGGGGAAGTAGAATGGAATTACTAGATGTAATGCAACAAAGATATTCAGTTAGAAAATTTGATACTAAAAATATAGAAGAAGAAAAGTTAGATAAAATTTTAGAAGCTGGTAGGATAGCACCAACGGCTTGCAATTTTCAGCCACAAAGAATTTTAGTAATACGTAAAAAGGAGAATATAGACAAATTGAAGAAGTGTACGCCATTTACTTTTGATGCTCCAGTTATATTGTTGGTTTGCGTAGATAAAGATATATCTTGGGTTAGAAAATATGACAAGAAAAATCATGGGGAAATTGATGTAAGTATCGTAACAGCGCAAATGATGTTAGAAGCAGCTAGTATAGGAATTGGGAGTACATGGGTATGTAGTTTTGACCCACAAAAAGTGAAAGAAGAATTTTGTTTGCCAAGTAATTATGAACCTATTAATATATTGCCATTAGGATATCCAAAAAAAGAAGGTAAGCCAAGTGAAAAACATTATGAAAGATATGAATTATCTAAGACAGTATTTTATGAAGAATTTTAAGAGGAGCGAGTTTATGAAATTAAATGTTGTATTAGTAGAACCAGAAATACCACAAAACACAGGAAATATTGCAAGAACTTGTGCAGCAACTGGTGGAAAATTACATTTAGTAAGGCCACTTGGCTTTAGTTTAGAAGATAAATATGTTAAACGTGCAGGGCTTGATTATTGGGATAAGTTGGAAATAGAAGAACATGATTCCTTTGAGAAGTTTTTAGAAAAATATTCGCCTGAAAATACTAATATGTTTTTTGTAACAACAAAAGGAAAACAAGTATATTCAGATGATTTATATAAAAATTTAGATGAAGTATTTGTAGTATTTGGGAAAGAAACTAAAGGATTACCAGAAGATACATTAAAAAAATACATAGAAAAAACAATTAGAATACCTATGAAACCACACTTAAGATCATTAAACCTATCAAATTCTGTTGCAATTGTAGTATACGAAGTATTAAGGCAGAGTAATTTTCAAGAATTAGAAGAAGTAAGTAGTTATTTTGGTTGACGAAAAGCAAGAATTATGTTAAAATAAATTATCAACAAAAACAGCAATTGTGCCTTAGGTAATTTTAGGTGCAAGAAAGGAGCAAGACATGAAAGACGGCGAATATACCGTAAGAAAAATTGAAGCAGGAAAGATGAAGGTGAAGTTGATTTTAGGAGGAGTTCCTAAAACTGATTTTATTTGGACATCTGACAAGCGGATTCAGAAAGGCTCTATAATTAATGTACGGGGAGGCAAGTTAATAAATGTAGTAGGATATTAATTGTGCCTGCCAGAGATAAGCGAAGGGAGGAGAAGTTTAAAAGTCTTCTCCTCTCTTTACTTGTAAATTTGAAAATATTATTAGTTTGAAAAAATTGGCAATATATGTTATAATATAAATTAGAATTTATGTAAACGATAACAAATCGATAAAGGAGAAAAGGTATGACACAAAAAATAAGAATACTAAGAGATATGGCAGTGCTTGCAACGGTTATCCTTGCTGTTATGATGGCAGCACCAATTTTTATTTAAAGTTATATTAAGATTTGTTAAATTTCAGTAAAAGCAGTTAAACTCAGTGGTATTGAGGCTAACTGCTTTTTACATTGTTCATATTATTATAAGTTTCTTCTTTCATTTTTTTAATTCGTTCAAATTTATCTAAACTTATATCTGGATAAATTGGCTCTAGAATTGTTAATGTAATTGTTGGTTTTTTCTTTATGTATTTCAAAATACCAGTAATCTGTTTAAATGTATATACCATTGGAATAACTGGAACATTATTTTCTACAGCAAAACGAAAAGCGCCATCTTTAAAATGACGTATTTTTGTATAGTAAGGCCATAAAGAGCCTTCTGGATAAAAGTGTACAGTTTTTCCATTCTGCAATAAGTTATTAATGGTATGATTAAACTCAATTTTTGCGCGAACTGATTTTGGAATAGGAATAGCATGCAAAAGTTTAATCAAATGCCTTACAACAGGAATTCCAAAATTAGATTCTAACGTTGGATAATATGTAATACTAGGAAAATTAGCGATTCCAACCATTGTACAATCCATTGGATGAACATGGTTTGATACTGTTATTTTTCCGACCTTTTATTGATTTTAAATTTTCTTTTTCGATAATTTTAAAACCAAAAGCTATTTTATTAAAAATACTTAAAACAAAGCAAGCAAAACTTAGCAAAGCGTATGAAGGTATATTAAATAAAAGGCTATTAGGAACAAAGTTATAATTTTTTGTGACATTTGTATCAAAAGGGCTCCAAAAGTGAAGCACATGAGAAGATTCATCTTCTATTTGTTCTAAATCATCTATTATATTCTCTGATAGCATCCTCAAACATCCCTTCTATTTGTATTATACTATTCTCAATATGATATTTTAGTCCAGATTCAGCATACAATTTTTCTTGTTCTTGCCTTTCAGAAGTATGTTCAATCCAATAGTCAATTTTGTGCGCTAAATCAATGCTATCACCTGGTACGAATAAGCTATTTTCATGTAATGCGAATTGTGGTGTTGCAGATTTTTTGCTATTTGCAATAATAGGAACAAGTCCACAGCTAAATGCTTCAATACAAGAAATTGCTTCAATTTCTGCATCAGCAGCATGTACATATAAGTCACTCATAGCAAGTAAAGAAACTAAATCTTCATTATTATAAAACTTTAAGATTGGAGGATTTTTTAAATCTTTTCCAAGCTCTTTATATTTTTGTTCATTTAATCCTTTTCCAGCAAGGACTAGTTGAATGTCATCTGAATATTTTGAATGGTATATTGCATCTATTAAAACATCTTGCCTTTTTTCATTTGAATATCTACCAATCATAGTAATTACAAACTTATTTTCTAGTTCTTCACTTTTCTCTTGTTTTTGATAATGAAATTTAGGGTCAATTCCATTAGAAATGACATGAAGGTTAGCAGTATAACCATGTTTTTTCAACTCATTTGCAATAAAATTACTAGGACAGTGTATATGCTTGAATTTATTAAAGAAATGGTCTCTATAAAATTCATATATTTTATCGTTTACTTTTTTACTTTTTCCAAGTCCAATTGTATAAGTAATGTTTTCTGGCTGTACATGAAATGCTGCTGTATGAGGAACATTTAATTCTTCTGCAATTTTTAATCCATGAGTTGATAGTCCAAAAGGCATGTAGAAATGAACTATATCACATTTAGACATAGCGTTAGATAATACTTTTTTAGAAGGAATAGCAAAACACATTCCTTGTGATGAAACAATGTGAGAAACAAGAGGTGTTAAAGGAAGTTTTTTTACTACATATTTATTTGGTCTTGCATTTCCAGTACTAACAATAGAAACCTCATGTCCTCTTTTTTCTAGAGCTTCAACAAATCTCCTAGCAGACATTGTAGTTCCATTATTTCCATTATCATATTGATCTATTACAATTAAAATTTTCATAAAAGACAACTCCTATACCATATAATATATAATAAATCTTAAGATTTTGCAATTATTGTTAATAGTCAAATGTAGAAAAGTGTCGATTTATCCATGTTTTTTATTATTGTAATTTTCTTATCAGTCCGCTTCATCTTGCTGGATGATGGGCATTTTCTTTTAAAGCTTTAAAAGAAAAGCACATCATCCACGTGAAGCTACTTAGTGCATATGTTTAAAACTATATTAATCTTTAGAAGTATTATATATTAACTAAAATTATTAGAAAATTAAAGAAAATAGAAGAAAAACGAAGGAAATATTATGAAAAAACGGAATAAAATACTAAAAAACTAGTAAAAATTAATAAATTTAACATAATCAAGTATACATAATTTGAAATTGGAGAAAATATATTGTATAATATATAAATATTCGCATAAAAGGAGAGTGAATTTATATTTTAAGCCCAAAAGTTAAACACTATACAAAAGAAACTATAAAGCTTACAAATATAATTGCAGTTGGAATATTAATTATATCAATATGCATATTTGCAAAATTCAAATTAGCATATACTGTATATTTAGATGAAAAGGACATAGGTTATATAGAAGACGTAAATAAATTTGGAAACCAATTAGAGAAAGACTTATATAATAACAAAGAAGAAAATATAGCCTTTTCAGATATTAATGAAAAAATAAGATATGAAGTTAAACTAATAGATAAAACTCAAAAAAGTGAAGAAGAACAAGTATTAATTGCAATTAAAGAAAATGCAGATATAACTTACTTTAAATATGCAATTAATGTAAATGGAGAAGAAAAACAGTATGTAAAGACAGAAGAAGAAGCAAATCAAATACTAGAAGAATTACAAAAACAAGTTAGTGAAGATACTAATATTTCTGTTACAAAAGTATATACGAAGAATTTAGATATTGAAGAAGGGGTAGAAGTAGCAAGTGTAACAGGAAAAATAGTTTCACAAATAAAAGAAGAAAAGAAAAAAGAAGAAGCTACAATAAATGGAATATACCTAGCAGTTAATCCAATTTCTGGACATATAACATCAAGATATGGAGCGAGAGAATCTATACGTGATCATACACATCAAGGGCTAGATATTGCGGCGAAAATAGGGACGCCTATTAAGGCTGTAGCAGATGGAACTATTACTCATTCTGGAACAATGGGTGGATATGGGAACTTAATTATAATAGACCATGGAAATGGAATTACTAGTTATTATGGACATTGTAATAAGTTATATAAAAAAGTGGGTACTAAGATTTCTGCAGGTGACACTATTGCAGAAGTAGGATCTACAGGAAATTCTACAGGACCACATCTACATTTTGAAATAAGGCAAAATGGGAAGTATGTGAATCCTCAAAAGTATTTGTATAAATAAAATAATAAGCGAATCTGTCTAGAGATTCGCTTGTTATTTGCTCTGATTGTTTGATATTATACTAATTATATATAACAAGGTTCCATTTAATAAAAATTATAAATTATAAAAAAGCTCGTTCAAGCTAATTATCGCAGAAATTCTAAGTAAATTTTATGGCACCCTTCTATTAAAAATGAACTCTTTCCATAAAATTTACTAATAATTTCTAACTCAATTACTTTCAATACGCCTTTTTAAATTTAGTAATTTTTATTTTAAAAGGAACCTTTATAATGAATAAAGTCTTCATTCTATGTAAATAATAAACATAGGTGATGTTATGGAAAAAGAATACAGTCTACTAGACAAAGTTTTTAGTTATAGAGAAGAGGAATTTTTAGAAGAAATAGATAATGATATAAAATCATTAAAAGATAGATTAAAATGTGTAGATAAAAAAGAAATAAAAAATATAATAAGCAGTATACCAAAAGAAAATGTAGAATTAAAAGAAAAATTAGAAAATGGTATAGATGATTTAATAGCAGATTATAATATTTTAGTTGCATATTATAACAAGAAGTTTTATAAACAAGGATTTAATGATGCTATTATGCTAAATTGTAAATGTAATAAAGAATGATAATTATATATAAATCCGATTCATCTTACCCAGATGTTTGGGCATTTTCTTTTTAAGTTTAAAAGAAAAGCACATCATCCACGTGAAGCTACTTTATTTTTAAAAAATTATATAACGTAATATACAAAGAGGGATTAGATATTATTCTAATCCCTCATATAATTTTGTAATTGTTGTTTTTAAAGCTTTTGCAAAGCCTAGTACTTCAAAATCTGAAATAAATTTTTTGCCAGTTTCAATCTTAGAAATATCAGAACGACTAATTTTATATCCCATTACTTGCATTCGAGCACATAAAAATTCCTGTGATAATTTCTGTTCTCTTCGTAGTTCCTTTATTTTACTGCCAATAATATTTAAATTATTATTGTATTGATTAATTTTATGCATGAAATACCTCCATAATAAGCATATTTTTACTGATAGTAAAATTTGCTTGCTCAAAAATGTTCTTTTTTAGAACATTTTTATTGATTTTATTATAAGGTAATGATAAAATTGTTCTAAAGTAGAACAATAAGAGGGGAACAAAAGAAAATGAAAAAACAAATAGTAAAAAAATTAGAAATTAATAATGTAAGAATAGGTTATGTGTCTAACTCAAATGCAATTACATTAATTGCACTAATAATAACAGTAATCTTAATGTTAATCTTAGCAGGAGTTGTAATAAGCCTAACAATAGGAGAAAAAGGATTAATACAAACAGCAAAATATGCAGTGC
>JAAWOE010000003.1 GCA_022799315.1 Clostridia bacterium
GCACTGCATATTTTGCTGTTTGTATTAATCCTTTTTCTCCTATTGTTAGGCTTATTACAACTCCTGCTAAGATTAACATTAAGATTACTGTTATTATTAATGCAATTAGTGTTATCCCTCTTTGTTTTTTCATTTTCTTTGGTTCCCTCTCTTTTTTGTTTTATTATATCTTTAGGTATAATACATAACAATAAAAAGAACGATTTTTAAATATAACATTTTTACATAATTTTGTTTATTTGAATTATATGTTTCCAGTTCTTATTATAAATCTACATTTTATAATAAGAATTATTTATTGCTTTTTAGTTTTATGAACTAATATAACAATTTTTATTAATTATTTATACATAACTATTGACATTTTTACATATAGTATATAAAATAGTACGAAATAAAATATTGCGATGAAAATGACGAGCCAAAAGAAACATCTAAACAGAGAATAAAGGTTAATAAGCTGAGAGCCTTTTTAGAAATGCCTATTGGAATAACACATTGGAGCAATCTAAAATTTAAAGTGAAAAAACTTCTTATTAAATAGCAAAAGAGTTTTTTAAGCTGGGTGGTACCGCGGAAACGTTAGCTTTCGTCCCTGCATATAGCAGAGGATGAAAGCTTTTTTGTTTATCTTCTGCAAGAAGGAGGTATATTTATATGAATGATTACAGAACACACACATGTGGAGAACTAAGAATTGGCGATGTAGGAAAGAAAGTACGTATCGCTGGATGGGTTCGGAACAATTCGTGATTTAGGAGGAGTAGTTTTTCTTGATGTAAGAGATCAATATGGAATTACACAAGCGGTAGTTTCAGGAAATGACGAACTTGTAGATTTTGCAAGTCATATCCCAACAGAATCAACAGTTACTTTAATAGGTAATGTTAGAAAAAGAGATGAAGAAACTTATAACCCAAATATTGAAACTGGTGAAGTAGAAGTTTTTATTGAAGAAATTGAAGTATTAGGTAAAAGAACAAAGTATTTACCTTTTGAAATTAATCAAAATAAAGATGTACGTGAGGATTTAAGATTACAATATCGTTATTTAGATTTAAGAGGAGATAAATTAAAAGAAAACTTAATGTTAAGAGCAAAAGTGTTACAATACCTACGTTTGCAAATGATAGAGCAAGGATTTTTAGAGGTTCAAACTCCAGTTCTTACAAGTTCTTCTCCAGAAGGTGCAAGGGATTATCTTGTTCCAAGTAGAGTTCACCCTGGAAAATTCTATGCACTTCCACAAGCACCACAACAATTTAAACAATTGTTAATGGTTTCAGGTATTGATAAATATTTTCAAATTGCTCCATGCTTTAGAGACGAAGATGCAAGAGCTGACCGTGCACCAGGTGAATTTTACCAATTAGATATGGAAATGAGCTTTGCAACACAAGAAGATGTTTTTAATGCAATTGAGCCTGTCATGTATAATACTTTTAAAGCATTTTCTAATAAAGAAATTGTAGAGTATCCATTTCCTAGAATTACTTATAAGGATGCAATGTTAAAATACGGGACAGATAAACCGGATTTAAGAAACCCTCTTATTATAATAGATGTAACTGATTTCTTTTCAAGATGTAGTTTTAAACCTTTTCATAATAAAACTGTACGTGCTATTAAAATAGAGGGACATATGACAAATGGATTTCATGAAAAAATGCTTGAATTTGCAACTTCAATTGGTATGCCTGGTCTTGGATATTTAGAAGTACAAGAAGATTTATCTTATAAAGGACCAATTGATAAATTCATTCCAGATGATATGAAACAAGAGTTATTAGAACTTGCAAATTTAAAAGAAAATGATACTATTTTCTTTATTGCAGATAGTGAAAAAAGAGCAAATTCATTTGCAGGACAAATTCGTACAGAACTTGGAAAACGTTTAGACTTAATAGAAGAAAATAAATTCTGTTTTTGTTGGATTATCGACTTTCCAATGTATGAGTTAGCAGATGATGGAAAACTTGAATTTAGCCACAACCCATTTTCTATGCCACAAGGAGGACTTGAAAGCTTAATGACAAAAGATCCTTTAGACATCTTAGCTTACCAATATGATATTGTATGTAATGGAATTGAACTTTCTTCTGGAGCTGTTCGTAACCATGATATTAATATTATGGAAAAAGCTTTTGAACTTGGAGGTTATACCAAAGAACAATTACAAGAAAAATTTGGTGCACTTTATACAGCATTCCAATATGGTGCTCCACCACATGCAGGAATTGCACCTGGTGTTGACCGTATGATTATGCTATTAACTGGAGAAGAAACTATTCGTGAAGTAATTGCTTTCCCACTAAATAGCAAAGCACAAGACTTAATGATGGGAGCACCTGGAAAAGTAAGTAATGCTCAACTTCGTGATGTGCACATTAGATTAGATATAAAAGAATAAAATAAGCGCAACTTGCGCTTATTTTTATTTTATAGTTTTATTTTCCGTAGTAAGCATCTAATAAGATTTGTTTTAGTTCTGTTACAAGTGGTAATCTTGGGTTTGCTGTTGTACATTGATCTTCAAATGCTCTATCTGCTAATTCATCAACATTAGCTAGGAAATCTTGCTCATCAATTCCCGCTTCTTGTAATGATTTTGGTATTTCTAATTTTTCATTTAACTCTCTTACTTTAGCAATTAAAGAATTTATTGCTTCTTCATTTGTAAATGCAGGTAAACCGTTTTTTCTTGCAAGATTTGCATATTTCTCATCTGCTATAAAATATTCATATTTAGGGAATGAAACAAATTTTGTTGGTTTTGTAGCATTATATTTTATTACATATGGAAGTAAAATTGCATTTGCTCTTCCATGTGCTAGATGATATTTTGCTCCTAGTTTATGTGCAAGTGAATGGTTAATTCCTAAGAAAGCATTTGTAAATGCCATACCTGCAATACAACTTGCATTATGCATTTTTTCTCTTGCTAGTTTATTATCTCCATGTTCATACGCTTCTAGTAAATAATTAAATACTAACTCTACTGCTTTTTCAGCAAGACCATCTGTATAATCTGATGCCATATTTGAAACATATGCCTCTAATGCATGTGTTAATACATCCATTCCTGTATCTGCTGTAATTCTTTTTGGTAATGTCATAACTAAATCTGGGTCAATTATTGCAACATCTGGTGTTAGTTCATAATCTGCAAGTGGGTATTTTTTGTTTTGTTCTTTATCAGAAATTACTGCAAACGACGTTACTTCTGAACCTGTTCCAGAAGTAGTAGGTATTGCTACCATTTTAGCTTTCCCACCTAATTTAGGAAATTTGTAAGTACGTTTACGAATATCCATAAATTTAAGTTTTAATCCTTCAACATCTGCATCTGGATGCTCATAAAATAGCCACATTCCTTTTGCAGCATCAATTGCACTTCCTCCACCTATTGCAATAATAACGTCAGGTTCAAAACTTTCAATCGCTTTTACTCCTCTTTTAATTGTTTCAAAAGATGGGTCTGGTTCAACCTCTGCAAATATTTCAGAATGAACGTAAGACTGTCTATTTCTTAAGTGATATAAGATTTTATCAACATACCCAAGTTTTACCATAGATTCATCTGTTACTATAAATGCCTTTGTAATATCTGGCATCTTTTCTAAGTATGCTATTGAGCCTGCTTCAAAATATATTTTTTCTGGAACTTTAAACCATTGCATATTAACCCTCCTTTTTGCAACTCTTTTTACATTTATTAGGTTTACACTTGATACATTAGATGTTGTTGAATTTCCTCCAAATGTACCACAACCTAATGTTAGTGATGGCATGTTGGTATTATAAATATCACCAATTGCACCATGAGTTGATGGAGAATTTACAATAATTCTTCCAGCTTTTACTCTATTTGAGAATTCTAATATTGTTTGTTCATCTTCTGAGTGGATAACTGCAGAATGTCCAAGTCCACCAAATTCTAGTAGCTCTTCTGCTTTTTTTATTCCTTCTTCCTTGCTATCTACAATATAATAAGCAAGAACTGGGCTTAATTTCTCTCTAGAAAATGGAAAGTCTACTCCTACACCTTCTTCATATACTACTAATACTTTTGTATCTTGTGGAACATCAATTCCTGCTGATTTTGCTATATCATACGGACTTTGTCCTGGAATTTTACCATTTAGGGTATATCCTTTTTCTGCTACAAACATAGCTTCTTTTAATTTTTGTTTTTCTTCTGGATTAATAAAATAACATCCTGCTTCTTTCATTAATCTTTCAAATTCATTATGAATTTCTCTATCCACAATGGCTGCTTGTTCAGATGCACAAATCATTCCATTATCAAATGACTTTGATAATACTAAATCATTTACTGATGTTTTTAATTTTGCTGACTTATCTATATAACAAGGCACATTTCCTGGTCCTACACCAAGTGCCGGTTTTCCACATGAATATGCCGCTTTTACCATTCCTGTTCCACCAGTTGCTAAAATTAAATCTACATCTGGATGGTTCATTAAAAGATTTGTTGCTGTAACAGATGGTTCTTCTATCCATAATATACAATCTTTTGGTGCTCCTGCTTCCACTGCAGCATCTCTTAAGATTCTTGCTGCTTCACTACTACACTTTTGCGCAGATGGGTGGAAACCAAATATAATAACATTTCTGGTTTTTGCTGATATAATTGATTTAAACATTGTTGTTGCGGTTGGATTAGTAACTGGTGTAACACCCGCAACAATTCCAACTGGTTCTGCAATCTCTACATAGCCTTCTTCTTCATTCTGGTTTATTACTCCAACTGTTTTATCATATTTTATACTATGATAAATGTATTCTGTTGCAAACATGTTCTTTGTAATTTTATCTTCGTAAATTCCACGACCTGTTTCTTCTACTGCCATTTTTGCAAGTTTCATATGATTTTCAAGGCCTGCCATTGACATCTTTTTAATAATGTTATTAATAGTTTCTTGGTCTAATTTCATATACTCACTTGATGCTACTTTTGCTCTTGCTACAAGGTCGTCAATCATTTCTTTTATTCTTTGTTTCTCTTCTTCAGTAATTTCTGTAGCCATAATAGCCCTCCTTTTTCTCTTGTTTTTTCTTTCTTATTATATAATACCTCATTAATTTGTCAAGGAAAATTTATTTCCTTTTTTCGTATATTTCCTACTTTTGAAATTTGATACAAAATCACTATTAAGCAACATCATCAAAATAGTAGGCTGTTATAAACAGTCTACTATTTGTATATTATTGATATTGTGTATATGTTCCTGTTTCTATACTTCCTACACATACACTTCCATTTCCACCATTAGCTCCTGAGCCACTCTCTTCTGAATAAGTACTATATCCTGCTCCACCTAGTCCCCCTGTTGCTGTTATTGTTCCTATGTTTATAATACTATTATAGAACACATTAACTGATCCTCCTCCAGATCCTCCAGCACCTGCTCTATATCCTGCTCCACCTGCACTTCCATTTGATGATATTACAGAATTATTTTCTAATATATTTGCATATATCATTAATAATCCCCCTGTTCCGTTTTCACCTGAATAGCCTTCACTGCTTGAACTTCCTCCTGGGTTTCCAGCACCTCCACCAGCTCCAACTCTTCCTTCTAATCCTCTCCTTGCGCTATATCCATTTCCACCAGCTCCACCATTTTGGGCACCATTACTTCCATGTTCACCACCGGCCTCCACCGCCGGCCTGTACCTCCACTATATGATGTACCAGTTTCTCCATTTCCGCCTTTATATCCACTATATTGTCCAGCGCCCCCGGCCTCCTCCACCTGTTGTTCTTCCATATATTGAAATTGGTGTATTACCATCATTTCCTTGATAGCTGCTATATCCTCCTCCTGTTCCTCCTAGTCCTCCTGTGCTTCCTACACTTGGTACATATTCATACTCTCCTCCTGTTCCATTATTATTTATTCCTGTTATTTTATTTTTCCACAAATAAATATTTTCTCCTTCTGCTTTTGCACCTCTTTTAGTCATGCTAATTGTACCATTATTGGTTAGTTTTCCTGTTACATATAATAACATTCCTTTTGGTCCACCATAACTGTTTCCATATGCCGTTAATGTAACATTTGGCTCAACTTTTAAATCTCCGTTTACTTTTACTATCACCATATTTTTTGCATTTGTATTTTGTGTAGCTATATCATTTTCGTCTCCATATTCTATATTATTAGACAATATGTTTTCTCCATTTTCTACGTAAACATGTGTATAATACTCTTCTTCTAATACAGCTATTCTATAATATCCAGATTCTTCAATAACATTTTTGGTAGCATACAATAAGCTTTCTGTTGGAACTAATATATATTGCATTTTATCACTTTGAATAGTACAACCTTCTTTTGCATAATATTTTGCTATTATTTGTCTATTTTCATATATTCCTACTTCTAGCGGTTCTTTATATTCTTGCCATGTTTTTCCATTATCTAAACTGTAACAAGTTTTAAGTTTTTCATCATCAATATGTTCTA
Organism: Clostridia bacterium; assembly: GCA_022799315.1. Classification (GTDB taxonomy): domain Bacteria; phylum Bacillota; class Clostridia; order TANB77; family CAG-508; genus RGIG8482. The sequence continues at coordinate 6,495 of JAAWOE010000003.1, forward strand.
TTTCTATTGTTTTAGTGGTTTTGTCTCCAAATGTATCTTGATTCGTAATTACAATATTAGGAACAGGTCTTACTATTGTACATAATTCTTCTTCAAGTCCAGAAATTTTATATTTAAATTGATATATTCCATTCTCATTTATAGTTCTATCTAATGAGATTTTTTCTCTTCCATTGCAGTTTAATATTATATCTTCTGTTTGTATTGTTTCTATTCCTCTTTTATCTTCAATTTGAATTAATATACTTAGTAGCTCTCCATTAACTTCTTTTACTTCATAGTTAATTTCTGTTTGTATTTCTTTAACAGTATTTTCTATATCAGATTTAGGCTTCCATTCTATATTACTGCTTATTATTTTAACAATTTTATCTTTTGAGATTAATACCATAAATAATAATATTCCTAATAGGAGTATTATAAATATAGATTTCTTATATTTCCATAAATTCGACATTTGTTTCCTCCTTAGTATAAGTAACATCATTATAAATTAAAGTCATACATGGCACAAGCCATTTATTGTCAACTTATAATATCTAAAATACTATATTTAAATCTAAAATTTTCTTGCAATTTTAGTTTCCTTCATATAAAATGTTTTAAAAGAATGAAAAAAGAAATTTGGTGATACAATGGATAAAAATAGTAAAATTAGAAAAATAAATAAAAAGAAAAAAACTCCTACAAACACTGTAACTACAAAACGAATATGTAATGCTATGGTTGTTATGTTTATTATACTTTTTCTTCTTATTGGTAGAATTGGTTTTTTACAATTTGTACAAGGTTCTTCTTTAAAAGAACAAGCATTCAAACAACAAACCGTTAGTAGATTAATTAATCCAAAAAGAGGAAATATTTTAGATAGCACTGGTAAGTCTCTTGCTATTAGTGCAAAAGTAGATACTGTTTCTATTAATCCTAGTAGAATTAAAGATAAAACTTCTGAATTAACTAAGATAAAAAAGGAAAAGGTTGCAAAAGCACTTTCAGAAATTTTTGAATTAGATTATGAAGAAACCCTTGCAAAAGTTAACAATGATGATTCTTCTGTTCAAACAATTGCAAAACGAGTAGAACAAGATAAAATAGACAAATTAAAAGCATGGATGGAAGAAAACAAAATTTCCGCCGGCATTAATATTGATGAAGATACCAAAAGATATTACCCATATAATAATTTAGCATCATATGTTATTGGTTTTTGTAATAATGATAATCAAGGTATTTATGGAATTGAAAGAAGTTATAATTCATATTTAACTGGTACCCCTCGGAAAAATTGTTACATCAACTGATGTAAATAAAGACGAAATTGCAGGCCAAGAGGGTCAACATGTTGATGCCGAAAATGGAAACAACATTGTTCTTACAATTGATGCTAATATTCAAACAATTGCTGAAAAATATTTAAAAGAAGCAGTAGAAAATAACAATGCTCGTAATGGAAATGTTCTTATAATGAAGCCATCAACTGGAGACATTTTAGCAATGGCTCAATATCCAGATTATAACTTAAACACACCATTTACTCCAACCACAAACTATTGGATTAATAAGTGGGATTCATTATCTTCTAGTGATAAAACTGCAATGTATAAAAACATTATGGTGTCTGACCGTTATGACCCAGGTTCTACTTTTAAACTTATAAACGCTTCTATTGCATTAGAAGAGGATATCACTGATACAGATGTTGCTGGAAATTATTCTTGTGCTGGTTATGAAATGTTTGGAAATCAAAAAGTTAAATGCTGGTCATCTGTTGCTCACGGCTCACAAACTTTAAGAAAAGTTCTAGAAAATTCTTGTAATCCTGGTATGATGCAACTTGCAAAAAAAGTTGGGGCAAAAACGCTTTATAAATATTATACTGCATATGGATTGTTCTCGAAAACTGGAGTTAATCTTCCAGAAGAAATTGGTAGCAGTTTTTATGATGTTGATAAAATACTTCCAATAGAACTTGCAACTATGGGATTTGGACAAGGTATTAGTATAACACCTTTGCAACTAGTATCTTCTATTTCCGCAATTGCAAATGATGGTGTTCTTATGAAGCCTCGCATTGTAAAAGAAATTGTAAATACTGATACAAATGCTGTAACAAATATTGATCCTGTCCAAGTAAGACAAGTAATTTCAACAGAAACAGCAAATAAAATGCTTGATATGATGGAATCTGTTGTAACTGATGGAACTGGTTCTAAAGGCGCTGTAAAAGGTTATTCTATTGGAGGAAAAACTGGTACTTCCGAACCTCCAGCAAACGATAAAAATAAAAAAGAAGAAGATAAGTTTGGTTATGTTGCTTCTTTTGTTGCTGTTGCTCCTGCTGAAAACCCAGAAATAGTAATTCTTGTTGGAATATATAATCCTCAAGTTAGAGATTACCACGGTGGTTCGGTTTCTGGTCCAGTAGTATCTAAAATCTTATCTGAAGTATTGCCTTATCTTGGTATTTCACCAGATAAAATTGATGTTGGCACATCTTCTTCTAACACTTTAAAAACTGTTCCTAATATTAAAAACAAAACTGTTTCAGAAGCACAGAAAATATTAACTAATGCTGGTTTTAGAAGTAGTTTCACTGTAAACGGAAATAAAAATGAAGTTTTAGTAACAGATCAAGTACCAGCAGAGCGGAACAAAATTACCAAGTAATTCTTTAGTAATGTTATATACTGCTGAAAACAATGTCAGAACTTCAACAACTGTGCCAAAACTAAGTGGTATGACAGCTGCACAAGCTGCAAACTCTTTAAAATCTAAAAACCTAAATATTTCAGTAGAGGGAACTGGAACAGTTTCTGTTCAAGAACCTGCAGCAGGTACTTCTGTAGAACAAGGAACAGTAGTAAAAGTAACTTTAAAAAATGAGTAGAAAATATTGCTTTTTTGTAAATATTGTTATATGATAGGTCTAATCCTCTCCAGAGGAAATCTAGGAAGGGAGGAAGACTCTATGTCAAGCTACGATTTAATTTGGCGTTTGATAATTTTATTACTTAGAGATAAAAATTCAAAGAACGACCAAGTTACAGAAAAAGATTAGTAGCAAGAACTAATCAAAGAGGTGGGTGCTGACCACCTCTTTTACTTTTTTATAAAATAAAAAAACACGTGTTGCTGATACACGTGTTCAAACTCTAAATCCGTTGCTACGATAACAGATTTACTTATAAGTTATTTATAGTATACTACAATTATTAGTATATGTCAATAATTAAAAAGAATTCATTTTATATGTTTTTATCTCTTCTTTTCTTGCATCATCATACACACTCTTGCAACAATTTTTTCTGGTGAGATTTTTGCTAAAAATCTTGCCAGCTTTATTTTTAGTCCTGGTAATATAATTAGCTTTCCTTTTAGCATTTTATCTATGGCATATTTTGCAACATATTCACTTGATTGTCCTTTTAAATTAAAATGCACATTTGCAACTTTATTAAAGTTTGTATTAACTGGCCCTGGGCATAATACACTTACTTTTACTTTTGATTTTTTCTTTTTTAATTCTGTATATAAACTTTGTGTAAGCCTTACAATATACGCTTTAGTAGAATAATATGTTGCCATAAGTGGTCCTGGCATGAAACCCGCAATTGATGCTACATTCAGAATATATCCATTATTCCTTTTTACCATATCTTGTAGGAACAATTTTGCAAGTATGTGCATTGCCTTTATATTTACATCTATCATGTTTAGTTCTTTATCTAAATCAGTATTCGTAAATTCTCCAAAATCGCCAAATCCCGCATTATTTATTAGCACGTCTATATTTTTATTTTTCACTAATTCGTATAATTGTTTGCAAGCATCTGTATCTGCTAAATCTATACTAATGGTTTCAACATTCGTTTTTAGTTCCTCTTTAAGCTTACTTAAGTGTACTCCATCTCTTGCTACTGCAATAATATCATAACCAAGACCACTTAAATATCTTGCCATGTCTCTTCCAATTCCAGAAGATGCTCCTGTAACTAACGCTTTCATATTCCCTCCTTAGCTTACTTTATATTATTTTTAATTTCTTCTAACGCCCTTGCAAGTTGGTCTGGACATGATGTTCCTTTATAACCACAAGGTATTCCTTTTAATCTTTTTATTACCTCATCTATTTTCATACCTTCTACTAGCTTACTTACCCCTACTGTATTTCCTGCACATCCGCCTACTATAGTTACTTTTTTCACAATATCTTCTTCAACTTCTATTATCATTTCGTATGAACATACTCCATTTGGTTTATATCTATATTCCATATATACTCCTCCTATACTACTTTTAAATATTCCATATAAATTTTTGCACAACATTCACAGTCAAACTCTGCTCTATGAAATCCGTCTTCTGTAATTCCTATATGTTTTGCAATAGTTCCTAATTTATGGTTTGGAAGCTCAGGATATAACCTTCTTCCAATTGGAACAGTATCTATTACCTTATTTTTTGTAAAACTATTATTAGAATAGTTTTGTATAAATTTATAATCAAAATTTGCATTATGTGCAACAATTGGTAAGTCTCCAACAAAGTCTATTAGTTCTGGCATTACCTCTTCTACCTCTGGCGCTTCTTCTACCATGTCATTTGTAATACCTGTAATATTTGTAATGTAATATGGTATTCTTACTTTTGGTTTTATTAGTGTAGAAAATGTATCTATTCTTTTATTTCCATCATATTTTATTGCACTTACTTCTATTAATTCATTTGTTATTGGTGATAGACCTGTTGTTTCAACGTCTATTGCAACAAATATATTTTTATTATCTATTTTATTTTCTTTTTTCATTAATTCTTGCATCATTTTCTCCTTACTTTTTTCTTATTTTAATATATCACATTGTAGATTTGTTGTAAATAATTTAATATTGTTATATAATATATCATATTAATGTTATGCATATATAAATCCGCTTCATCTTGCTGGATGATGGGCATTTTCTTTTAAGGCTTTAAAAGAAAAGCACATCATCCACGTGAAGCTACTTAGATACAAAAAAGAAAGAAGAATATTTATGAATACAAAATACATTGATTTAACAAACGAATATGATGAAAGTATCTTTACAGAAATTGGACAAGAACTAAAAAACGGAAAAATTGTAGTTTTTAAAACAGATACCGTATATGGTATTGGTACTAATGCTTTTGATGAAGATGCTTGTAAGAGAATTTATGAAATAAAAGGAAGACCTATGTATAAACCATTAAGCATATTAATTTCAGATATTTCTATGTTAAAAGAATTAGTAGATTTTATCAGCCCTGCCGAACAAAAATTAATTGATGCTTTCTGGCCTGGACCTTTAACAATAAAATTTAAGAAAAGAGAAAATTCTTTACCTGATATTGTATCAGCAGGTGATGAATATGTTAGAGTTAGGCTTTTGGAATCTGGAGTTGCTTATAAGCTTATTAAAGCAGCAAGTGTACCTATTGTTGCTCCTAGTGCTAATCTTTCTGGTAGTCATACAGGTGCGAACATTAAAAACATTGTTGATGAGTTAGGTGAAAAAGTAGATTATATATTAGATAGTGGAAATGTAAATAATGATACTACTTCAACAATTGTTGAAGTGCATAATGAAAAAGTTATTATTATAAGAGAAGGTAAAATAGCAAAAGATGAAATAGAAAAAGTAGTACCATTAAAGAATTAATATTTAAGGCTTATTCTTTACCTCTCGGGCGATTAAAATCGCCCCTACACTTAAATATTGAATAGGAAAGGTTTGATAAATAATGAATAAAAAATATGTTTTAATTAGTGCAATTACTGCTGTTATTGTTATAATAGTTTTTTGTATCATTTTCTTTGTATGTACACATACCGATGGATATAAAGATTTAGAAGCTACTGATGGAAAATTTAAAGTTAGTATTCCTACTAGCATAAACTATACAATAAATTCTAAGGAAAATAATGATTTTACTATTGATTTATATTCTAAGCAAGATGAAATGTATATGTATGCTACTACAATTTCAAAAATGCGTGAGTTAGATTTATTGGAAGTAGCAACAGATGATAAAACAGAATATTTTAAAGATAAAGAAAACATTAGAGAGGATTCTGGAATTATACAAACCACAATTAATAATTACAAAGCTTGTGAATATAATCTTGTATACTATGATAAAGAATACGGTAAAGACTTTTATTGTAATGTTGTATGGCTTGAAACCCAAAATTATATTTATGTGTTCAATTTTGAGGTAGTTAATAATAATGCTGACAAATATAAAGACATATTTATTAATATTAAAAATTCTTTCGTAGAATTATAGACATATTTATACTTGTATAGTACAATAGCTCTTAATTGATAATAATCTATCTAGTATTATTATTTATTTTAAGCGGGCGATTAAAATCGCCCCTACGTATATGATAAATTATATGATAGGAGTTTTACATATGTTAAAAAAATATTTACTAGTTTTTTTGGTATCTATGGTACCACTTATCGAATTAAGAGGATCTGTTCCTATTGGTTTAAGTAACCTACTTGGAGATACACTTCCAATACTACCACTTTATATTGTTTGTATAATAGGAAATATGCTTCCTGTTCCATTTATATTTTTCTTTGCAAGAAAAGTTTTAGTTTGGGGAAAAGATAAAAAATTTATTGGTAAATTTTTTACTTGGTGTTTAGAAAAAGGTGAAAAAGGCGGAAAGAAATTGCAAGAAACTGCAGGACGTGGTTTATATGTTGCATTATTCTTGTTTGTTGGAATTCCACTTCCTGGTACAGGTGCATGGACTGGAACACTTGCTGCAAGCTTTTTAGATATGGATTTTAAGAAGAGTGTAATTGCTGTTATGGCAGGAGTAATACTTGCAGGTATTATTATGGGGCTAGCATCAGCTGGCGTATTTGGAGCTATTGGTGCAATGTTTAGTTAAAAACTAATTTTTTGACTTTTTATGTCTTTTATAGTATAATTTATATATGATAGAATACTCAATAAAGGAGGAATAGCTATGGGATTAATGAATAATATACGTGAATTTTTTTCAGGTTCAAAAAATAGCCATGCTACACAAGTGCAGGCAAATGACGAATATGAAAAATCAATATTAGCTACAAAAATAGTTAATTTAGTAAATGAAATAAAAAGAATAAATAGTTTTGATAGCAGTATTTGGAATTTATCAAATATTTCTAGCTATGAATTAGAAAGAAAAAATTTAGATGAATTACAAACTATTAATACAAGTTTGCAAAATAGACTTGCAGAACTTCATAGAAAAAAACAACAAGGAAATTCAACTAGAGATTCTCTTGAAACCTCTAAGTGGACTGGTCAAAAGCCTCAAAATATGAGTGAACATGATTTTGATAGATTTCAAAGAGACGATAGATAATAGCAATATAAAAGAAAAAAGTAATGAACATAATGTTGTTCATTACTTTTTTCTTTTATATTGCTTTAAATTCTATTTCTACTTTAAATAAATCTCCATCAAGATATATATTAAACTTTCCTTTCTGTAATTCCGTTAAAGATTTTGCAATTGAAATTCCCAGTCCTGAACCCTCTGTTGTCCTTGAAGAGTCTCCTCTTACAAATCTTTGCATTAACTCATCAACACTAATATTTAATTGGTCTTGTGATATATTCTTTAATGATATTTTTGCAGTGTCACCATTTTTCTCTATATCTATATATACTCTTGAATTTTCTAATGCATATTTCGAAATATTTACATACATATTTTCCATTACTCTAAACATATATCTACTATCTGCTTCAATAAATATATCTTCTTCTGGTAAGTTTTCAATTATCTCTAAGCCTCTTTTTTCAAACTTATCTTCGAATTCTCCACTAACTTGTTTTATTAATTCTTTTACATTTAGTTTTTCCATTGTTAATTTAATATTTCCAGAGGATGCTTTTGAAGCCTCTACTAAGTCTTCTGTTAGTTTCTTTAGTCTTTGCGATTTATTATCTAATACTTGTAAATATTCTTTTACTTTTTCATCTTCAATTTCTTCTTGTTTCATAAGATCAACATAATTAATTATTGAAGTTAAAGGCGTTTTTATATCGTGTGATACATTTGTAATTAGTTCTGTTTTTAATCTTTCACTTTTCATTGCCTCATCTATTGCCTTTGTAAGTCCACCAGATATGTCATTTAACTCTATTGCTACTTGTTTTAGTTCTTTTGTAAATGTTTCTTCATCTAATTTTTCACCTTTATTTCCATTATACATATTTTTTATTTGTTCTCTTATTTTATCTATTTGTAAATTATAGTTTAATAATTTTTTAAATACATAATACCAAAACGCAAGTAATAAAAGTATAAAAATTGGTGCATCCCTTACAATTAGTATAATAATTACAGATGTCAAAATAAATCCTCCATACTGTAATACAAGTTTTGCAGTTGTATTTAAATCTGTAAATAATCCATTTAGTACAAATTCTATAATTTTATAAATAATCGTATTTTTCCAAAAAACATGTGCTTTTATTCTTCTTATGGTTGTTACACCTATAATTGCAAGTGTTATATAAATAACTACTCCTATACATATTGCTCCTGTAATACTTGCATTCATAATCATTTTGCTTATGATATCATTAATTGCTTGTAAGCACATTACTAACCCACCTGCTTCTATAGTTAGTAATGCTATTGCTACAAACGCTATAATTTCATATGGTATTTTATCTAAAGAATTTGTATAAATTCCTTCATGTCCTTCTTTATGCCCAATACTTATTATAATATATGTACATACTATTAGTAATAATATGCTACATACTATTATTACACTTGGTGCATCTTTATATGTAGATCCAACAAAATCATATATCATATTAAATGCATAAAATTCATTGTTATCATCTTCTTTTAATGCCGTATATACTTCATAACCACTATTTATTATTTCTTCTATTCCATTATAATAACTATTTTCATATGACATATTGCTAATATTTGTTTTTACTTGTTTTTTATCATACTTCCAATAATATTTTTTTGATAAAATATATTGTTCTATTTTTTCTCTTGTATCAGTACTGGTCGTTCTTTCTACATTAGTAATAATATCTCCATCTGGTGAAATTAGTAATACATCATAATTTCTTATAGTATAAAAATTGTATTGAATATTTGGATTTTCTCCATATGTTTCTATTTTGCTTAACGTTTCATCTGTTCCATATTTTACCGACTCTGTCTTTAATTTTGAGTTTGCTTGTATATATTCTTTTTCGTTTTCTGCTATATGAATAGCTCTTAATATTTTTCCCATGTAGCTGTCTGAAAATCTTTTAGTTTCTATATAGCTTTTATAATTTGTAAAATCACTTTCGTTGTCTAAATAATACAAAGTCGAAAGTGCATTTAGTATTATAATTAAAACTAACATTGGAACTAGAAAATAGCAAAGTGCTTTTACAATATTAGAGTTTTTTAACTTTTCCATAATCTACCTCCTTATTTTATATTTTCTATTTTGTAACCAATTCCCCATATTACTTTTAAATATTTTGGTTCTTTAGGATTAATCTCTATCTTTTCTCTTATGTGTCTTATATGAACAGCAATAATGTTTTCTGCTCCATATGCTTCATCTTCCCAAACGTTTTCATATATTTGGTTAATAGAATATACTACACCTTTATTTTTAGTTAAGAATTTTAAAATGTTATATTCAGTAGGTGTTAATTTAATTTTGTTTCCTTCTACATATACTTCTTTTGTATCATCATTTATTTGTAGGTTTCCTGTTTTGTAGATGTTTCCATTTTCACTTTTTATAGAACCAAGACTTGTATATCTTCTAATTTGTGAATTTACTCTTGCAATTAATTCTAATGGATTAAATGGTTTTGTCATGTAATCATCTGCACCTGTATTTAGTCCCTTTATTTTATCATAGTCTTCAGATTTTGCGGAAAGCATAATTATTGGAATTGCTTTATTATCTCTTATTTTTTTAGCAACTTCTATTCCGTCTATTTTAGGCATCATTATATCTAAAATTACTAAATGTAATTCTTCCTTATCTATTATTTTTAACGCTTCTTCCCCATTGTATGCTTTTAATATGTTGTAACCTTCTTTGGCTAAATAAATTTCAATTGCTTCTACAATTTCTTTATCATCATCACATACTAATATATTGTACATTGTTTTCTCCCCTTTTTATTATATATAACCCCAGTCACCTACGGTGACAGCCCCCTTGAATAAAGGGGCCTTTACTCTACGTTTATAATTATAGCACCTATTTAATTTTTTTTAAACCTTGTATTATATATAACATAAAAATATTAAGAAAAAACTGTATAATTTATTAATTTTTCCTTAACTAATAACATTTTTCTCTTAAAGTTGTTAATATACATAGTTTTGTTTCTTTATCATATATTCATATAGGTGAATTTTTTGAGAAGAATAAAAGTTTTTATATTAAATGGAATTATATTAACTGCTACCTCTATAATTATGAGACTAGTTGGAATGTGTTTTAATATTTACATTTCAAAAAAGGTAGGTTCTGAATCTCTAGGTATTTTCAGTTTAATTATGTCTGTCTATATGTTTAGTATTACTCTTGCTACATCCCGGAATAAATCTTGCAGCAACAAGAATTATAACGGTACAAACTACTTTGAATCCTAAAATTAGTCTTAATAAGCCTATGAAAAAATGTTTAACATATAGTCTTTTATTTGGAATATTTTCTGCTGTCTTATTAAGTTTATTTGCCGATATTATTTGTACTTACTTATTGCATAATAAAGTCCAAAGTTATTTATTTTATATAATTGCTATTAGCTTACCATTTATTTCTATGTCTTCTGCATTAAATGGATATTTTACTGCACTTAGAAAAAATGGAAAAAATGCACTAGCAAGAATTTTTGAACAATTTGTTAAAATTACTGCTACTGCATACCTATTATCTTTATTTATGCCTTCTGGTTTAGAATACGCTTGTTTATCTTTAGTTTTTGGTGAAGCAATATCTGAAATTATGTCTTTCTTATTTGTTTTTGCTTTATATAGGATTGAGAGAAAAAACTATACTGTAAAAGATAATACAAAAACTAATTACACAAAATCTATCTTTGAAATTACATTACCCGTTTCTATAACTTCTTATATACGTTCTGGTCTTGCTTCTTTAAAACAGCTATTGATTCCTTTACGTTTAGAAAAATCTGGTATGGATTGTAACATAGCAATTTCTACTTATGGATTAATTAATGGAATGGCAATGCCTCTTTTAATGTTTCCAGAAGTTATTATAAATTCATTTAGTGGACTTTTAGTTCCAGAATTTACTTATTATTATACCAAAAATAATTTTAATAGAATTCGTGAAATTATATCTAAAATATTTAGAATTACGCTTTTATTTTCTATTGGTATAATTGGTGCTTTTATATTTTACTCTAATAATATTAGTTTAGTTATTTATAATAATTTAGATATTGCATTATATCTAAAAATTTTAGCACCTCTACTTTTATTTATGTATTTAGATAGTATTGTAGATAATATTTTAAAAGGACTTAATCAGCAGTTATCTGTTATGAAGTGTAATATATTAGATTTATTTGTTAGTATCTTTTGTATCTATATATTACTACCTATTTGGGGAGTAAATGGATATATATTTATAATTTTTCTTAGTGAAATATTAAACTCTGGAATTAGTATATTACAATTAAAACAGATAACTCACTTTAAATTTGATTTTAAAAACTGGATTATAAAACCTTTTATTGGAATAGCGTTCTCTTATTTTGTTTGCACATTACTTGTTCCAAACATTATTCCTACTACTTCTTGTATCATTTTACAAATTGCTCTTTTCCTTGGTTGTTATTTTGTTTTTCTTTTATTAAGCAAAGCACTTGAAGTATAAATGCGGGCGATTAAAATTATGTAGAAAAGGTATAAATATGAATTTGAGTCATAAAGTAGCTTCACGTAGATGAATCGAATTCACAAGAAAAATGGAGTAATGTAGTCAACAAGACTTCTATGTTTGGACTTAAACAATATAAAAAAACATTTCAATTTTTTGAAATGTTTTTTATTATTTTATTTCTCTCGCTTTTACTACTAATCTTTGTGTTCCATAATTTGTACATGTAATTAAAGTAACTTCTTTTTTACCATTTGTTTTTTGAGATGTACATCTTGTATCATTTGGATCCACCTTATATTTATCATATGCCTGATATTTTAATGTTCTTCCTGTTAGGTCTGTTATTTCAATTTCATCCCCTATATTAATACTCGATAATTTTCCAAACATTTTTTTATTCTTATAGTTGTGTCCTACTATAACATAGTTTCCAACTTCGTTTGGATCTCCACCCCAAAATTTTACAAGTGATATTTTTAATACTTCATCTATACTTTCCTGTGCAGTAGTTAATACTGGATAACTGATATCTAATGATGGTATTGTGACTATTGCATTTGTAGTATATTTCGCTCCGCTTTCTGTTGTATACACTTCTGGATTTACAACATTATGATTATTTCCTGTGCTATTTTCATTTTCTCCTGCATGTTCAATATAACTTCTTACATCTTTTGCAAGTTTTGTAATATCTATTTCTTCTTTATTGCTTTCTCTTTCATCTAGCATAACTATTAATACATTGTTTTCTACTTTAACAGTAGTATTGTCATATTCTTGTGTAATATTTTCTCCAGTTAAATCAAGATTTGCAAGTATCTCTTTTGATATTTCTTCATTTTTGTTTCTATCGTATTCTGCGTAAATGTAGTATGAAAATAGAACGCACACTAAAAAGACTGACAAGAAAAAATTAATCTTATATATCTTCTTTTTTCTCTTCAGTTCAGGAGTTACATATATTTTTTGTGTTACTAATATTTGATTCATATAATTCTCCCTTTATATCATACTACATAATAAATTATAACATTTCTTTTGCTTTTTTTAAATAGTTTTATAAAAAAATTGGGCTATTTTTATAGTCCAATTTTTGGCTTTCCAATTTCTTCATTATTTAATAAATTTTCATTTTCATAATTATCATAATTTATAAAATTTCCAGTATTCATTTGGTAAGTTAAGTTCATTAATTCAATATCTTCACTGAAATTAAATTCTCTATATTCTCTTGCCATATTATACCTCCATATAAAACTCTTTTTACATTATACTACTACTTGCAAAATTTTGCAAACTGTACTTCTCTTACATTAAATATAAATGTGTTTTAGCTTCCCCAGTCTGCTACGCATACAGTCCCATTTACTTAATGGGGCCTTTACTCTGCTATTCTAAACTATCGTTGTTATATAAAATAATAGATTAACTACTTTTATTGCAAGCTTGCATAATAAGAATTGTATAATTTACTATAATATCCACCTGTATGCAACAGTTCATTGTGGCTACCCATTTCTACAATTTCACCTGCATCTAGCACTATAATTTTATCTACATTCACAATTGTAGCAAGACGATGTGCTATAAATATTGATGTTTTTTTAGCTGAAATTGTATCTATAGATTTTTGAATTAATTGTTCAGTATATGTATCTATATTAGCAGTTGCTTCATCTAATATAAATATTGATGGATTGTGTGCAAAAATTCTCGCAAATGCTAAAAGTTGTTTTTGTCCTGCAGAAAACGATGTTCCTCTTTCTTTGGCTATTTCTTCTACTCCATTTGGAAGAGAATTTACAAACTCTTCTGCTGAAGACAATCTTATTGCTTCATCTATATCTTCATCTGATATGTTTGAATTTAGTTTTATATTTTCTTTTATACTTCTTGCAAATATAAATGGATCTTGTAGTATTATTCCTATATGCTCTCTTAAACTTCTTTTATTAATATTTTTTATATTTACCCCATCTAAAAGTATTTCTCCTTGTTGTATTTCATAAAATCTATTAATTAGGTTTGTGATTGTTGTTTTACCACAACCTGTTTTTCCAACTAATGCAACACTTTGCCCTGGCTCTATTGTAAAGCTTACATTTTTCAATACCCAATTTTTGTTATCATATGAAAACCACACATTTTTAAATTCTATTTTCCCATTTACATTCTTTAATTCAGTTCCTGTTTCTAAATCTTCTAAGTACTCTTTTCTATCTAATATATCATATATTTTATTAATTGATACAAAAGCTTCTTGCACAGATTCCATGTTTTCTATTGTTCTTGTAATTGGTTCAAATAATTGTTTAATATATGTAATAAAAACATATATTAAACCTACATCCAAACCAATATTAAACCAATGATTTACACATGCCCATACAATAATTGCTATTGCTAAATTTTCTAGTATTGTCATTAATGCTGGTAATAATCCTTCTATTATCCCACTTGGCAATCTCGAATTTCTAAAATCAGTAGTATATTTTTCACATTCTTGTTGCTTTTCTTTTTGAATATTGAATATTTTAATTAATTTTGAACCATAAATTGATTCTGCTAAAAATGTGTTTAATTCTGTTTTTATTACTTTTGATTTACTATATATTTTGTTTAGTAATCTCGTTAATGTTATTGAAAATATAATTATAAATGGTATTACTATAAATGATAGCATACTTAATTTTGCACTTAATACTAACATTACTACAACAATTCCTATTATTAAAATTATATCTTTAAAGAATGTTGTAAGCACGTCTTTAAATAATGTTGAAATATCTTCTACATCATTTGTTATTCTTACAAATAACTTTCCTGCTGGTGTTTTATCATGAAAAGGAATACTTGCATTTTGAGTATATTTAAATAGTCTATTTCTAATTGAATAAATAACATTTTCTCCCATCATGTTTGTAGCTGTACTAGAAATAAAATCGATTATATTACCTAGTATTACAATTCCAATATATATTGCACCTAATATTCCTATTGTTATAATTCCTTTTTGGTAAATGCCTTTACTTAAATAGTCATCAATTGCAATTTTAATTATATATGGCTTAAACATTTCAATTATAGTAATTACTAATGCAAGTAATGTAACAATTATAATTGTCTTTCTATGTGGCTTTGCCATTTCAAAAACTCGATGCAAAGTTTTATTTTTCATCTTAAAAGTATCTCCTTTACTAATTTAGTGCCATTTGGATTTTAGCAGATTGTTGCTTATAAAATTCATAGTATTTTCCTTGTTCGTTTATCAAACTTTCATGTGTACCTTTTTCTATAATATTTCCTCCGTCTAGTACTATTATCTTATTTGCATCTTTAATGTCAGAAATTCTATTTGATATAATAATACATGTTTTTCCTTTTACTAATTCTTTTACATTATTTAATACTAATTGTTCTGTTTTATTATCTAATGCTGAAAATGTATCATCAAATATAACAATATTACTTTTATTTAAAAATGCTCTTGATATAACTACTCTTTGTTTTTGTCCTCCAGAAAGGTCTGTTCCTCTTTCTCCAATTACTGTATCTATTCCATTTTGCATCTTTTCTATATCATCATATATCATTGCATTTTTAGTACTTTCTTTTATTTCCTCTTCATCAAATCCGTCTTTGAATAATTTCACATTTTCTTTTAATGTTGTCGAAAATAGGAAATTATCTTGTGTTATATAGCATATATTATCTCTTAAACTCTTAAGTGGAATTTCATTAATATCTTTTCCATCTATATAGATTTTTCCATTTGGTACTTGATATAGTCTTAATAATAAGTTCATAAGAGTCGTTTTTCCGCTTCCAATTGTACCTATAATACCTAGAGTTTCTCCTTGCTGTATATTGATATTTATATCATTTAGAACTGTTTCAATAGTATTTGGATAATTGAACGTAAGCGATTTTATTTCTATATTTCCATTTATCGCATCTTCTACTTCTTTTACACTTCTAGTCGATATTTTTTCTTTCTCTAAATTAAACACTTGATCAAGTCTTTTATATGATATTTGTGCTCTTTTATATCTTGATATAATAGATGGTAACCATTGTACTGGTCCTACAAACAATCCAATATAACCATTGAATGCTACAAAATCTCCTGTTGTAATTTGTCCACTTAATACTAAATTTGAACCATATAGTAATGAAATACCATAGCATAATCCAAAACATATATTAACACATGTAGAAAGTAATGTTGCATGAACATCTACTGAATTATTGCTTTCTCTTAAGCGTCTATTTTTTCTAATAAATTCTTTTAATTGATTTGTTTCCCCTGTATATGCTTTTGTTGTTCGTATTGCATCTGTACTTTCTTGTACATATTCAGATAACTCTGTAAAATATTTTTGTGATTTTCTAAAACTTCTCTCTAAGTATTCTTTAATTTTTACTATTAGAAATACTGTTATTACAATCGGGCATAATGTCGCAAGTGTTAATTTTACATTTACGCCAGACATCATTGTATATGTTGCAATTACAGCTGTAAAAACTATTCTTGTGCCATGCGATGTTAATTTATATATAAATTGTCTTATTTCAGTTATATCTTTTACAAAGTATGACATCAATTCTCCATTTTTAATATTTTGGATATTTGTCATCTTTATTTTCATGAATTGTTCAAATAATTTGTTTTTTAAATCTTTTTCTATGCTTCTTGGAACATATCCTGTAAGCCATCTCCATGGCATTCTAACTGCTAACAATAGTACACAAGTCCCTAGTAAGTACCATGTTTTAGTAATTATCAAGCTTTTATTTGCTTCTATATCATATAAAAGATCTACAATTTGCCCTATTATTTTTGGTGGATATGTTAAAAAATAAATATTTAATAGAATAAAGAATGCTTCTATAAAAGAGGCAAATCTATATTTTTTTAATATCTTAATTAAAACTTTTTTCATGAAAGCTTTTCTCCTTTGTACCCATTTTTTCATATTTTTCCGATAATATAATACACTATTTTGCAAAAAATGGAAATGCTTCTTGTCACTCATCTTATCGGCTATTAACCAATTTTTGCCTATATAATGCGGTTTATTTAGATACTATTAGTAATATTAAGTTTCTATTACATTTTTGTAACATATGATTTTAATATAGATTTATTTAGTATAATTAGTTCAGTAATATGTATATCTTGTGAATCCGCTTCATCTTGCTGGATGATGGGCATTTTCTTTTTAGGCTTAAAAAGAAAAGCACATCATCCACGTGAAGCTACTTGATTGCAATATTTGAAATTACACTTATGATGATAAAAGATTAATAAATCATAAATATTATTTTCGCAATACCGCGTAAGCGATCAAACGAGCAAAGCGAGTGCGAATTGGAGCAATCATCCATATTTAAAATTGGAGGTTGCGACAGCAAGGTATAAAAAAATAATATTTTGATTATTAATCTTTAAAGAATATAAAAATATATCATACTTAATTTTATTTAGGAGTTGTCTTATGGAAAAGTTATTTGAAAATACTACAGCTTATAATACTGGAATATATAAAGAATTTTTAGAATTTCACAATAAAAAATATAGTTTAAAGTACCATCTTTATACTTTACTTTTTGTATTTGCTTTAATCTTCTGCATGATTTTACAATTTTCAAATGGAAATATTAGCTTAGGAATTATATTTACATGTGTACTAATTTTTTTCATATTTTATAGGGTCTTTCATCCTCTACTTTTTATTAAGAAAGAAGCAAGTAGTAATAAAATCAAAAAACAAATGAAAAATACCTATTCTTTTTATGATAACTATTTTAAAGTAGACAATGGTAAAGACTGTATTAAAATGAATTATTATAAATTACATAGAGTATTTAGTACCCAAAAATATTTTTATTTATATATTAATAAAAATTATTCTTTCATTCTTGATAAAAATAATTTTACAATAGGAAACGCAAAAGATTTTAATACATTTATTAAGAAAAAAACATGGTATAAATTATAAAAAGATGTTGATGCAATATGCATCAACATCTTTTATTCTATTTCATCATTACAGTCTTCAATTCAAATTGATATATACTATTTTATTATACATGCTTTTTCTTTTTCAAATCATTTGTTTTTTTATTCATATCATTAAGTTGTAAGTCTAGCCTATGATCTTTAATTTTTTGCACACATATATATATTACCCAACTGTCCAAGAAAATTCCCATAGCTATTGCTCCACCTATTCCATTGCTAAATAGTGTTGATAAAGTCATAATTAATACTATTGCAATTATTGCGTAATCTATATAAATTCTAATTTGTGTGAATTTACTTTTAGCATTTATTACTGTATTTTGTCTATCTATTTTCTTATTTTCTTTATTGATGAATTTATTAGTAGTTTCCCTTGAAGTATTGATAAAGTCTGGAGTTACCGTTTCAATTTCAGAAACAATATTTTTAATTTCATCTATTGAATCGATTGTCATTGCATTTGTTTTATGTAAGGTAGCATTTAATATATTTGTACCATAATTACTTGTTATTCTCCTATATTGGCACTCTAAAATTCCATCACGCGTAATTCTCTCAAATCCAACCAATTTATATGTATCTGGGTAAAAATGTCCTTGATATGGATTGCTATCATATTGTGTTGTAAAACCAGGTATATCAAATTTTTTATTAATTAATTCTTGTATCCAAGCTTTTGCAACTGTATCAGATATAGATTTTATTTCGTCATAAAATTCATTTAATTTTTTTGTCATTTCTTCAAGTTCTTTTTCTTCTGATTTTACTTTTTCATTTAATCCTAGATATTTGTCTAAATCTTCTTTATATTCAGAAAGTCCTATATCAACGATATTATCATCATCAATCTTTTTGGCTCTCTCATAATTATTTATAATTTCGTCAAACATGCTCCAACCAGTGTAATCAGTTATATTTGAGGTATTTTCATCAAATTCTCTTTGTTTAAATAGTTCAATGTCAATTTTTATTAATTCTATATAGGCTTCAACATCTAAAGAATCATCAGCAATAATCTCTTTTATAATTTTTTTAGCAGTATCATATTCTTCAAGTTTTACATGTTTTTTTGCTTGTTCTAATTTGGAATTTCTTCCTTTTATTCCATCAACTTCAACTTTTCCTGAAATCTCTAATTTGTATTTTTCTATTGCTTCTTCTATTACTACTTGACTTCCACAATATTGACATATTGTATTCTCCAATTTATCATTTACTTGAATATTTGCACCACAATTAGGGCATTTTGCATCTTTTAATTTTACCATTTTTACTCCTCCTATTAATAAGATATTTATAAATATCTTTATTTATTTTATTTTTTTAATTTTAATAACATATTTTTAAGTTTTAATTCATTTGATTTCTTTTTATTACTAAATTATGTATTTTATTTACTTGCTCATCTAATAGGTTATATGCTCCATTTTGAATATTATATTCTATAATAGCAATAGCCTGTAAAATATCGTTATCAACTTGTGTTGTGTCTTCATTTATATTAACTTTGCTACTTTTTACATCATCATATGCTTTTTCTATTTTTTTATACACTTCTTTATTTGTTACTGTTTTTAGTATCATATCTAATCTACTACACATATCATTAACTTTATTATACTTTCTTTTATCTTCATTTAATGACGTTTCTGCTGAATTATTCGCTATTGTATTTGAAGCAAGTATAATTATGAATAGTCCTAATAATATAACTTGTGTTACTATTGTAATTGTTATATTTTTCAAATTACAAATTATAAATAATGTACTTATTATAAATGTTATTGTAGAATATGATCCCACAATTGGTAATCTTGAATAGTTCATAAATTTATATTCTGTTTTTCCAAACATAATTGAAAAGAATAATGTTACCATTACTGATAAATTTAAACATCCTATATTAATCCATCTTGCTGTTGTAAAATCTTTTACTGATACAAACACAACAACATTAACTAATATCAAAGCAATAATTCCTATGATTCCAAATAGTATTTTATTATTTTTCATTACTCTTCCCTCCTTGTTCCACATTCTGGACAAAATTTTGCATTTGCTGTTAATTTTGCACCACAATTTTTGCATTTAATTTCTTCAATCTTAGTTCCACAATTCATACAGAATTTGCTACCTTCTGGTAATTCATTGCCACATTTTGGACATTTTATTGTTTTATTATTGCTTTCTTGTGGCATTGTAGTCTTAGGTGCAAATCTTGATGGTCTTTGTTGTGGTTGATTAGCATTATTATCAGCATTTTGTTGCATTTGATTTCCTGACATAGGTGAAAATAACTGTCCTGCTAAATTATTAAATATTCCTGCCGATGCTGCTCCAACCCCTATTCCTGCTCCCATAGCTGCTGCTCCTCCTGCATTTGGATTATTGGCTATATCTTTTAATAATTCTTTTGCAGTGAATTTTCCCCAATTATCTCCTTCTACTTTTGCTTCAATATTTTTCGCATGTGAATTTGCATAAGCTGAGTTTATTATTGCATAATTAGGATCATTTTCTGGTATTGAAATATCTGCAATATAAAAATTAACTAATCTTATACCATATTCATCTAAAATTTCCGCAAGTTTTTCTTCTACCATTTGCCCTATTGTATCTAGTTCTGTATTCATATCTAAAATTGTTAAGTTACTGTTTTTCATTACGGTTGCTACTGTTGTTTTAATTTTCATTTGGAAAGCTGTTCTAAACATATTATTTAATTCTTCTTTTGTAAAAAAGAATGTATTTCCTACTAATTTTACAAAAAACTTTTTAGCATCATTAATTTGTATAGAATAACTACCTCTAGCTCTTACTCCAACTGCAAAACTAAACTCTGCATCTCTCATTTGAATTGGCGAATCTGTTCCCCATAATAACTCTAATTTATGCGCTTTATCTACAAAAAATATTTGACAACTATATGGGCTTTCTCCTCCAGCAACCATTTTTTGTAATTTATTTATAAATGGATAGTTAGCTGTATTTAGAGTATGTCTTCCTCCTTCAAGTGTTTCTATAACTATTCCATCTTTTACAAATAATGCTTCTTCTGATTCCATTACTATTAATTGTGTATTTGTATTAAAATCTTCTATTGGAGATTTCCATATTAATTCATCAAATGGTCTATCATTTTTTATTACACTATATAGACCTTTTTGTTCATCTTCCTCTTTATTAAATATACCCATTTTTTACTCCCCTCTTTTCATATTTTTTGATTCAACTATATAATTGGATCATCTTCATCGTCTTTAATTTTCCCTTTATCATTTGGTGTTCTTGCAGTTCCACCTGGTTTATGAGGATTTTTATTCCAGTTTCCATTTTTTATTTTTTCAACATCTTTTTTTAATACATTTTCTCGTGTTTCAACTTGTGATTGTATTCCAGCCATAAAATCATTTCGCCTGTAGTTATCATCTATTTCATTATTTACATTAATATTAGTATTTGAGTCTGTTATATCTTTATTAGATTTATTTTTTCCTTTGAATCTATCTACAATATTATTTAATATACTTTTTCTTTCTTTTTTAATATTTTTATTTTTTGTTGGAAAATCTGATACTTTTTCTTCATCTCCTGGAAATTCTGACACTTCTGATTGTTCATTTGGTATTTCTAATATTTTAGGTTCTTCTGGTATTTCAGAAATTTTTATTTCATCCTTTATCGTTTTATTTGGTTTTATCTCTATATTGTTAGTGCTTTGAGTTGTATCTGTACTTTCGATTCCTGTATCTTCATTGTCGGTATCTTCTGTTGTGTCTTCACTTTCTGTTTCTATATCTCCATTGTCGGTGTCTTCCGTTGTGTCTTCACTTTCTGTTTCTATATCTTCATTGTCGGTATCTTCTGTTGTGTCTTCACTTTCTGTTTCTATATCTTCATTGTCGGTATCTTCTGTTGTGTCTTAGTGGCTCGTCTTCTTCATTTCCATGCCATTTATCTTCATCATCTAAGTAACCTTTTGCATCGTTATTTTCATCATCTAATATATCTAACTTTTCTTCTTTGCCGTCGTTCAGACTTTTTTGTAAATCTTCAAATTCTTCATCACTCATTATATGTGGTTCACCTAAGTCTAATGGTTCATCAGCTTCATCTTTAAATTCATCTGTTTCTTTATCAACTACTATATCTGAATTTTCTTCTTTATCATCATTTAGACTTTTTTGTAAATCTTCAAATTCTTCATCATTCATTACATGTGGCTCACCTAAATCTAATGGTTCATCAGCATCTGTTATTTCATTATTTGTTTCAACAATATCATATGTACCTTCTGGTACATCATTTACTTCTATGAAATCTTCTTCCATTTTTACCTCCTTTTATATTCATTACTTATAGTTTGATTACTAGCTTCTTTTGAAAATGGTATTTTTGTATTATAAATAATTTTTCTTAGAAGTTGTATTTTTGTACAACATATTAGTTGTTTTGTTGTTCTATCTCCTGCATATTCTTGTACCTTATTTGGTATTTCTTTATATACTTCTACTAATTTACTTCTGTCTTTACTTTGTTCATTAAAACTTTCATTAAATATTCTCTTTGCATATTCTTCGGCTTCTGCCTTTAACATATAATTGCAACCTTCATTACAGCAATCTGTGCAACCACACTGTATAAATGGCTTTAATTTATCTTTTTTATCATTCCAATAAGTTGTCTTTTCTGCTATTTCGCCATCACTTATTGTTGTTCTTATTTGAACTTTCTTTCTGTAATCTTCTGTTATAACTTCTTCTGGTTCTTCTAGTCCATTCATATAGAAAAATGCCTCACCTGGTCGTAGCTTTGCAAGTCTTTCAACTTGTATATCCTTCATGTCCGTACTATCTCCTAATATTGTTCTGTCATTTTTCTCTACTAAGTTAAACGCTAGTTTTATATTAGTTAGTTTTACTACATCTGTGGTTACTTTTTCTGGAGATTGGTCTGCTATAACGATACCTACACCTAACGATCTTATCTCTGCTAACATTCTTGTTAATAGTTTTTTTGCAACAGCACTAGGATTAGCTTCACCTTCTGATTTGTCATTTCCTGCTGCTAAAAGTACATGTGCTTCTTCTAATAAGATTACATTCTTCATTTCTCCAGTCCCTAAGAAATTTGCATTTACATATGATTGTATGTTTAACAATAACAATGCTATTAATAAAGATTTTTGGTCTTCATTTTCTATTGCAGCAAGTTCTATAATTGTAGGTTTCTTTAATAAATCCTCTATTGGAATTGTATTATAATTTCCAAACAACCTTAATAAACTTTTGAATCTTACATAACCTGCTTTTCCAATATTAGCAGCATCTCCTCTATATCCTATTCTTTCAAACACTTCCATAAACGTTTTCAAAAAGTCATCCATTGTAAAAATTTCTGCTCCATCATCTATTGTGTAATGTGGCAACCATCCTGCTTTTGAATAGCACTCATCTAATGTGTCTTCAAAAATTTTATCTAATGGTGTCCCCATTGACACTCCAGCTGAAAAAGCTGTTTTTAATACTGTTTTATAGCTTTGCAATCTAACATTCTTAGGTGGTATAAACGGATTTAATATATATGGTGATATAAAATCCTTTCCTGGTGTAAACACTTGTATATCTGGTATGCTATCTATCATTGCTCTATATTCATTCTTAGCTGGCTCAATTACTAAAAATGGAATATTGTGTTCTTTCCATAATCTATCTAATAAACTTACAGAAAATGTTGTTTTACCAGATCCAGGTGTTCCAACCACTAGCATGTGCTTTGTTAAATCACCTAACGAAAATCCTATTTTATCATCATTTGTAGAACTTTTTAATGTTCCAACCATAATGTCGCCCATATTTATTACTTTTTTATTATAACTTTTTGAAGCTATATCTGATTTATTTATTTTTACCCCCGCTGTTAATACGTTATCTCCATATGGTATTCTAAAAAATTCACTTGCTTCTTCTCCTGTAATTATGAAAGGAAGTCTTCCAAGTTCTGAATTAGTACATATTGGATTTTGCATATTTTTATCAATCACTATTTCATTTATAACCCAAGGCAATGAATTAAAATATGTATTTATATCTATTTCATAATTATTTATTTCCATACTGTTTAATTTGGCATATTCATTGTCCATTCCTAAACTTAACTCACCTGTAAGTCTATTGGTTATTGTATTTATATAGTTATAATCAGCACATATTAAGATATTAAATGAAAATAAAACCCCATATTTATTAGTTTCATAATATTTATATATTGTTGATGGCTTTTCCGCTAAAATGTTAGCACTTGCTCCTTCTGGTCCTGCAACACCTTTGGATATTACATCTAATACATTACTATATGATTCTATATTAGCAATTTCGTTTTGATTAAGTAATGTTGGAATCAAATCGATTATTATTTCACAATCTGGATATTGCATTAAAGTTGTAATTATTTTGGTAAAATTTTCACTTTTAGTTGGAAATTTATCAAATGTAAAACATTCTTGTAAATACATACTTTGAAGATTATTCATTTGATAATCTTTTATTATTACTCTTTTTTCTTTGTTTGCTTTATCCTTTATTTCTTCAATTATTTCTTTTTCATTACTAATTTCATTAACACCATATTTGCTACCTTTTAATGATGCTTTTATTGAATTTTCTAGTTCACTTAATTTGAATTGTAAATATTCTTCGTTTTCATTGATTCCTCTAATTAATATATATGTTTTTATATTTGCATTATAAGTTTGATTTTCTACCTTTTCAGATTTAAAAACTAATGATAATGAATAATCTTGGTTTTGATATTGTGTATTAAAATCTTGCTTACATCCAAAGAAAAATTCTGTAATTAGTGATTCAAATTCTTTTTTATGTTTCTTGCTAAATTCTTTATTTTCTAATCCATCTTTTACTAATATGGAAATATCAGGTACTTCTGTTATTTCTAAAATATGTATTCCATTAAATTCTCCACTTTCTAGCTCAGTAATTAACATTCGTATTCCTCCAATTAAAAAGTATATAAAACAACAAAAAGAATCTATACAAAAACTATTATAAAACTATAGTTCTTGTATAGATTCTTTTATTTTTAGGTACATTAAAAACGTTGCTATTTCTAGCAATTATTTCTTTAAAACTATCTGTGTGTGTGTGTGTGTGTGTGTAGAGCCGCAAGGCTTACAGGACTTTTCATTTTCAGTACCTACCTTTCTCTTTTTTCTTTCTTTTTTATTATAACAAAAAAACTGAAAAAAGTATATATTTTTACCAAAATTGCAGAATAAAATTTGTTAATTTACCTTTATTTTAATTTATACTCACTTATTTTATATTTATGATTGAAGACATAAAAAATAGGGCCTCATTTTGAAGCCCCATACATAAAAATTCTTAATATTCATTATTAATATTTACTAATGAAAATTTATATGCTTTATAAAAATTATATATCTCTTTTACTACTATTTTTAACATGTCCAGGCGATACTCTCATTTTCCTTTATTCTACTTCATCATTACAATCTTCAAACTGTGAATTATATAGGTTACTGTAGAATCCACCTTTTTCTAATAATTCTTCATGTGTTCCTTGTTCTACTATATCTCCATGATCCATTACTAAAATTAAATCTGCATTTTTTATTGTTGATAATCTATGAGCAATTATAAAACTTGTTCTTCCTTTCATTAAATTATCCATTGCTGATTGTATTTGTTGTTCTGTTCTTGTATCTATTGAACTTGTTGCTTCATCTAATATAAGTATTTTGGGATCTGCAAGTATTACACGAGCTATTGTTAATAGTTGCTTTTGTCCAGCAGATATATTAGATGATTCTTCATTTATTACCATATTATATGCTTTTGGTAATGTTTTTATAAAATGATGAACATGAGCTGATTTTGCCGCTTCAATTACTTCGTCATCTGTTGCATCTTCATTACTATATTTTATATTATCTTTTACAGTTCCACCAAATAACCATGTATCTTGTAATACCATTCCAAACATTTTACGAAGTTCTCCACGTTTGAACTCTTTTATGTTGTGTCCATCTACCAAAATAGCCCCACTGTTTACATCATAAAATCTCATTAATAGTTTTACAATTGTAGTTTTTCCAGCACCTGTTGGTCCAACTATGGCAATTTTTTGTCCATCTTTTATTTTAGCATTAAAGTCATTTATTATTATTCTATCTTCATCATATCCAAAATGCACGTGATCAAATGTTACATTTCCTTTTAACCCTTCAGTAGATATTGTGCTATCAGATGTTTCTTCCTCTTCTTTTTCTTCTAAAAATATAAATACTCTTTCTGCTGCTGCAACCATTGATTGAAGCATACCAGATACTTGTGCAATTTGGTTTATTGGCTGAGTGAATTGTTTATTATATTGTATAAATGATTGTATGTTTCCTACAGTTATTCTTCCTTTGATTGCTAAGTATCCACCAAGTATTGCAACTAACACATATCCAATGTTTCCTATAAAATTCATAATTGGATGCATTAATCCTGATAGAAATTGTGATTTCCAACCTGATCTATATAATTCATTATTTGCTTTACTAAACTCCTCTATTGCATCTTGCTCACCATTAAATGCTTTTACAATTGTATGTCCTCCATAGATTTCTTCTACTTGGCCATTAACATTTGCAAGATAATCTTGTTGCCTGGTAAAGTACTTTTGTGATTTTCCTACAATTTTACCAACTATAAGTACTGTTATAGGTAGTATTACAAGTGATACTAGTGTCATTTCCCAACTTATAGAAAACATCATAATTAATATTCCTATTAATGTGCAAATTGATGTAATTATTTGTGTAATGCTTTGGTTTAAGTTTTGGCTTAGTGTATCTATATCATTTGTTATAACAGATAATACCTCTCCATTTGTTTTTTTATCGAAGTACTTCATTGGTAATTTATTTATTTTAGCTACAATATCATTACGTAGCTCATATGTAAGTTTTTGTGTTACACCTGTCATTGTAAAACCTTGTATTAGAGAAAATAATGCACTTAGTAAATATAATCCTAATAGTGTTAGTAATATACTAGCAATTTTTGCAAAGTCTATCCCTGCTCCACCAGATAATTTGCTTACTATTCCATTGAATATTTCTGTTGTTGCATTACCTAATATTTTGGGTCCCACTATTGAAAATATTGTGCTTGCTATAGCAAATATTATTACTACTGTTAATGCTGTTTTATATTTTGATAGATAATCTTTTATTAGTTTTTTCGTTGTACCTTTAAAGTCATTTGCTTTTTCTACAGATCCTAACCCTGGTCCCATTCTTCTGCCCATCCTTCTATTGTTTGCCATTTTTGCTCCTTTCTCAAAATTTGCATAGCAAATTTTGTACTCTTTGGGTCTATGTGGTCATCGACCCCTACATTTTCTTTTAATCTAATCTTTTTATCTATATCTTTTCTAACTTCTAACCTCTAACTTCCAACTTCTATTCTAGTTCTTCTTTTGATAATTGAGATAATGCAATTTGTGAATATACTTCACAATTTTCCATTAATTCCTTATGTGTTCCCTTTCCCACAATTTTTCCTTCATCTAGTACAATTATCTGATCCGCATTTAGTATTGTACTAATTCTTTGGGCTACTATTATAACTGTTTTATTTTTTGTGATTTCGCTAAGAGCAGATCTTAGTGTAGCATCTGTTTTTAGGTCTAATGCTGAAAAGCTATCATCAAATATAAATATTTCAGGGTCTTTTGCTACTGCTCTTGCTATAGATAAACGTTGTTTTTGTCCACCTGAAACATTGTTTCCTCCTTGTGCAATTTCAGAATTGTACTTATCTTCTTTTTTATCAATAAATTCTGTTGCTTGCGCAATACTTGCTGCTTTTACCATTTGTTCATCTGACATTTCTTTATTAGAATATTTTATATTTGATTCTATTGTACCTGAGAATAGTACTCCTTTTTGTGGCACAAATCCTATTTTTGCTCTTAACTCTTTACTAGACGCTTCTTTAATGTTTACACCATCTACTAATAATTCTCCTTCTGTTACATCATAAAAACGTGGAATTAGATTTACTATTGTAGATTTTCCGTGAGCCTGTACTTCCTATAATTGCAGTAGTTTTTCCTGGCTCTGCTGTAAAGCTTATATCTGTTAATAATTCTTGATCAGCATCTGGGTATCTAAATGAAACATTTTTGAATTGTACCAATCCTCTTTTTTCCTCATCAAATTTCTTTGGATTTTTAATATCTTGTATCGCTACTTTTGTTTCTAATACTTCATTAATACGTTTCGCAGATACTGCAGCACGTGGTAGCATTATAGATATCATAGAAATCATTAAGAAACTCATTATTATTTGCATCGTATATTGTATAAATGCCATCATATCTCCGACCTGCATAATTCCTTGGTCTATATTATGGCCTCCAACCCAGATAATTAATAACATTACTCCATTCATAACAAGCATTAATCCTGGCATCATTATACTCATTGCTCTATTTACAAATATATTTGCTCGCATTAGGTCGGTGTTTGCATTTTCAAATCTTGCTTCTTCTTTTTTTTCTGTATTAAATGCTCTAATTACTGGCAATCCTGTTAAAATTTCACGAGACACTAAGTTTAATTTATCTATTAATTCTTGTAATTTTTTAAATTTAGGCATTGCTATTATAAATAATGTAAGCACAATTCCTATAACACAAAGTATTGCAAATCCTATAATCCACGCCATACTTGTATCACTATTTGTAAGCACTCTTAAAAATCCACCAATTCCCATAATTGGTGCATATACTACTACTCTAAATAGCATACTAATAAGCATTTGAATTTGTTGAATATCATTTGTACTACGTGTAATTAGTGATGCTGTTGAAAAATTTGTAAATTCCTCTGTGCTAAATCCTAATACTTTTTTAAATACTTTTTCTCTTAAAGTTTTTCCTAAGTTTGCTGCAACTCTAGACGATAATAGCATAATACTAACTGCTGTTACCATACTTATTGCTGCAATTATAAGCATTTGCAGACCTGCCATAAATATATAATTATTTTGTATGTTATCTGTATTTATACCTAATTTTATGTATTCTTCTTTTGTAGCATTTATCGCCACTTGAGATATCATTGTTCCCATTTTTTTATCTATAGTATTGCTAAGATCATCTAACATTTGGTTTAGTTGTTTTTCTGGCATTGATTTTAAAATAGATATTAAATCCATATTTTCTAAGCTTACTTTTTGTTCTTCTGGAACATTTTGTAATATACTTTCTTTCATTTGCATCGCAAGAGTTTCATTCGTTAAACTATATACTTCCATAAGTGGTTTTGCCATTATCTCGTTTAAATCCTGTTGTTCTTGTTCATTTAAGTCTTTTAGAACATATACAGTTTCTAATTCTACATTATTGTTTTTTCCAAAGTATTTATTTATTTTTTTGTTTAGTTTATAAGATAAGTCTTTTGTATTTAATTCATAACTATCTAAAATTTTTTCATCATCACTCGTAAATATTAGCAAGTTTTCCAACTGACTTTTTCTTATAATAACTGGTGACACATTTTCAATACCACCTTGTTGTATTCCAATATTTACTATTTTTGAAGTATAACTTGGTAATTCTAAATCTGCCCATGCTTGAACACATAATAGTATTACTATTATAACAACTGATAGCCATGTCTTTTTTAGATTTTTTAATACTTTAAACATTGTTTTCTCCTCTCCTTGTGACTTTATATTATATAAAAATAGAGCAATAAATGTCAATAAATTTATTGCTCTTTGTTTGTAACTTTTATGTGAATTTTTACATTTGCTTTTTTGTAAAATATTGTTGACTTTTTGTGTGTGTTGTGATATTTTAGTCTTATAGATAGTCGGTTTATACTTCAGAAGTGTGGTTATCATCCCATTCTACATAAGAGAAAGGGGTGATGTTTATGAATAAATTACTTTTAAAATGCTTTATTATTTCTATGATAATAAATATCTTTTTATTGTTCATAATCTTTGCCTTGTTATTCATAATAAGAGCATAATAAAACTACATTTCTGATGACCGTCGGAAATGTAGTATATATAAAACCACCGATGGTAACCACACTTTTGTGGATAACCTTCTATCTATTTTTATTATATCATATAATTTTAAAAAGTAAATACTTTTTGGCAAAATTATTCTAATTAGCTTTATTCTTCTAATTCTCCTTCAAATACAGTTGTAGCAGGTCCTGTCATGTATATATGATTATCTTCTTTGTTCCACTTAATATTTAAATCTCCACCTAATAATTTTACTGTTACTTCATCTTCTATAAATCCATTTAGAATGCATGCAACAGTTGTAGCACATGCACCTGTTCCGCAGGCAAAAGTTTCTCCAGAACCTCTTTCCCATACTCTCATTTTTACTGTGTTTCTATCTATAATTTGTATAAATTCTATATTTGCTTTTTCTGGGAAATGTTTGTCTATTTCTAGTAGGCTACCATACTTTTCTACATCAAAACTATCTACATCTTCTACTATTGTTATAGCATGTGGGTTTCCCATAGATACACAAGTAAATTTGAATTCTTTATCTAATGCTGTTATTTTTAAATTTTTTACTACTTCTTTTTCATCTGCTATTACTGGTATTTTTATAGCTTCTAGTATTGGCTCTCCCATATCTACTTTTACTGTTTCTACTTTACCATTTTTAATATTTAATTGTAGTACTTTTACCCCTGCTAAAGTTTCTACTGTAATATTTGTTTTGTTGGTTAAGCCTTTATCATAAACAAACTTTCCAACACAGCGAATTCCGTTACCACACATCTGGGCTTCTGAGCCATCTGCATTATACATTTTCATTTTAAAATCACAAGTATCGCTTGCACAAATTAAAATAAGTCCATCTGAGCCAACTCCAAAATGTCTGTTACTAACAAATTGAGCTAAGTCTGACACATTATCTGGTACTCCACTTTTTGTACAGTCCATATAAACATAGTCATTTCCTAGCCCATGCATTTTTGTAAATTTCATCATAATTAATCACCTCTAATAGGTATGTATCAAAAAAGTAGAATATACTTATATTCTACTTTTGCTATTTTACCATATGCTATTTTTTTTGTAAAGTGTTAGTCTATATTCCTAATATATATGGTTGTTCGCTTGTTCCGTTTCCATCTATTATTTTTACGATATAAGAGTTTAAAGTAATGCATGGGCGTAATCCATTATAACATTTCGTACCCATATTTCCACCTTTAGAGTTTACTCCACCCATATAATCTCTACTAAGTTCTCCTTCTTTGTTTACAATATGTACTAAAAAGTCACAATAAGTTTCAACTGAATCGATACTACGTGATGCTAACCAATAAGGCTCTTGTATTGACCACAAACCTGCTTCTTTCATTGCTTTTTGGTCTGTTTCATAATTATTATCTTCATTTTTATAATCTATAATATTACTACCATTATATTCAAACTGCATTGTTATAGGTCCAAGAACTTCTGCATTTTTATTATTCGGATTACTTCCAACACATCTTGCATCTAGCGCATATTTTTCATTTTTGTATAACAATGCTTCATTATTCAATGTTTCTATAACATTATTATATGCTTCCTTTGATGTCTCAAAATCATTATTAACTCCTATTGTAACTTCTTTTACAGTTTTATCTGATATAACTTGTAATCCATATGGTGAATTTGCTTTATATAACACTCTACAAGTTATATTACCATTTTCGCCACTATCATATACTACGTAATCTCCTACTTTTAAATTGTATATATCAGAATTTTCTCTATCTAATGTGGCATATACATTATCTATATCATTTACACCTTGTTCATATATTTCTTTTATTCTTGCTTGTTCTTCAATAACACCACTTTCAGCAGTTGCACTTAACATATACATTCCTGTTAAAAACATTGCAAAAAATAACATTGAAATTACTACAAATAGTGTTATTGAGCCTTTTTCTTGTTTTAATAAGTTCATCTTTTCCTCCATAAATTAGAGTTTTTAAATTCGTTCTTATTATATATGAAGTATAGATTTTATTCAAGTGTTAAAATTTAGTTTTAAAATATCTAAGAAGTATAAGTTCTCAAAGGTTCCTTTTAAAATGAAACGTTGTAACAGTTTATTTTATATAACAAAAAACACTTCGCAACCGAAGTGTTTTAGTTAGTCTTATGCATTTTTTGCGATTTCAGCTATTTTTGCAAATGCTTGAGCATCTGTTACAGCTAATTCTGCAAGCATTTTTCTGTTGATTGTAACATTAGCTTTTTTTAGTCCAGCTATTAATTTAGAATATGTTAAACCATTCATTCTTGCAGCTGCATTAATTCTTGTTATCCATAATTTTCTAAAGTTACTTTTTTTATCTTTTCTTCCAACATAAGAATATACTCCAGATTTCATAACAGCTTGTTTAGCCATTCTAAATCTGTAACGTTTTGCACCATAATATCCTTTTGCTTGTTTTAATATTTTTTTATGTTTTTTACGTGTTATAATTGCACTTTTTACTCTTGCCATTTTTGTTTCTCCTTTCTACTTCTATTCCAAATTCTAGTTACCATATGGTAATAATTTTTTGATTCCTGACTCTACTGTTTTATCAGCATAAGTACTTACTTTTCTAGACATTTTTTGTCTAGGTGTTTTTGTTGCTAATCTGTGTCTTCCGTTTGCAGTTGTTCTTTTAACTTTTCCTGTAGCTGTATATTTATATCTTTTCTTTGCAGCTCTGTTTGTTTTTAATTTTGGCATAATCTCCAAACTCCCTTCTTTTTTGTAATTATATATTATTTTTCAGCTTTTTTAGCTAATATAATAAACATATTTTTACCTTCTAATATAGGTTTCTTTTCTGGTGTTGCAACATCAGATAATTCTTCAATAAATTTATTTAATATAGTTTCACCTTGTTTTACGTAGTTTAATTCTCTTCCTCTAAAACGTACTGTAATTTTAACTTTGCAACCATCTTCAATAAATTTTTTAGCATTTTTAACTTTGAAATTAAAATCATGTTCTTCTGTATTTGGTGTAATTCTTAGTTCCTTTAATTCAAATGTTTTTTGCTTTTTCTTAGCTTCTTTTTCTTTTTTTGCTTGTTCAAATTTATATTTTCCATAGTTCATTATTTTACAAACTGGTGGATTTCCATTTGGTGCAACAAGCACTAAATCTAAATTTTTTTCGTATGCTAATTCTAAAGCTTTTTGTGTGTCCATAACGCCTAACTTTTGACCTTGATCATCAATTAGTTGTACTTCTCTTTGACGAATTTTTTCGTTAATTGGTAATTCTTGTTTTATCTAAAACACCTCCAAAAAAATAAGATTGACTTTTATAAGCCAATCCACCTATACTCGTACCACTTGTATTTGTAGTACTATAAAACAATTAAGTTTATAACCCTTTTCCTTACTCTAGATAGGGTGAGAAGTGGATGACTTCTTCTTTTAACTTAATTATTATACAATTATTGCTTGTATTTGTCAATACTTTTTGTAATTTTTACTCAGGATTTTATATAATAAACAATACTACTTTTCGTAAATTAACAATATCAATATTACTCTTAATTTATTGATAATAAAATACCAGTAAACTAGAATATTATATATAAAAATAATTGAAAAAGTTTCCAAAAATATTTATTATATAAGGAGAATTGTACATGAAGAAATATATTAATAAAAAAACGATGTTATTTATCATTATATTAACAATAATTTTGTTACCACTATTACTATATCAATTTACAAATAGCAACTTAGCAAAGCAAATTGTTTCTAAAATATCTAAACAAGAAGAAAAAGAAACAATAATAGATAACATTGAATATATGATTGTAGACAATACAACTGTACCAATGGCATTGGTAACCATATCAAGGCAATTAGGAATAGAAAGTATTCAATATGGAATCTCTGAAGATAATCTCTTTTTACTTAATTGTAATGGTAAAAAGAAAGTAAGTATTGATTTAAAAATTGCAATTGGTGAAATATACACTTTCAAGATTATCTCTAATGGAATTGAAGATACAAAGAAAATATCATTTTCAGAAAATTACTTAGATGATTATATAAAAATTAGTAATGATAAGGGAAATATAAATATATCATATAATAATCATAAGGATAATATTACAAATTATTATAAATTAGGAAACAATGGAAACTGGGTTACAGCAGATAAAAGCACTGATTTGTCATTATCACAATGGAATTATAAGCAATTTAGTAATGTTACTACTAATAACGGAACAGCAGTACTTATATATGGAAAGCAAGCAGATTCATTTGGAAATGAAATTATAGTTCGTAAGACCTTCCCTCTTAAAGAAGTATCTGAACAATATGAGGCAGTAAATGATGTATTTACTTCTTTAGAAGAATCTGGAAAAACATTAAATGAATATGGTTTTACAGCTTCATACAGTAATTGTGAATACAGTAGCTTTCAATCTAGAAGTATGGGTGGTGGTCACACTTATCAACATGCAAGTTGGTCTGCAACATTCGCTTTAACATTTAATGATGTAAATAATTTAAATAAAACACCAGATTTAATATCTACCAATGCCATACTACAAACTCAATGGTCAGATGGTTCATCTTACTATCAGCAATCAGGTTATTATACTGATGGAGCACAAATCTCTGTAGTCTCTCATGGAATTAATGGATACAGTGGTAATGGTTCAACAAAAACAGCATATCCAGAACTAGAAAATACTAACAGTTCTTTAAAAGAAATAAATTATCTTCAATTTAACTTATATGGCTTTGATCCACATGGTGGTTTCTCAGCAGCATATTTATCAAGAATTATTCTAGTATATAACAAAAAATAAATTATATAAACGTTTATACGTTCAATTATAGTATTTGTATTCATAGAAAAAGAATTGAAGTAAGACCTTCAAAATCAAACTTCAATTCCAACAACCACGAGGATAAGGCTTAGTCTTATTCTCTTTTTATATTTACATAATATTATCATGTTTACATATTGTCAATACTTTTTCCTCTTATTTTACAACTTGTTTCATACATCCATACACTAGCCCTACCCATGTTGAAGAATTTGGACAGAATATTTTTTGTACACTAGCTAATGTTTTACCTCTATAGTAAGCTCCTCCTGGTGTTAAATATTTTGTATGTAATAATTTTGCTGCTGCTTCTAATCCTGCTTCTTCAGAAGCATATTTTATTAATTTTCCTTTTGACATCATACTAATATAATTATGTGCTCTTCTATGGTTAGATTGTATGTTCCATCCAGATTCTGCTGCTATTAATCCACAAAAGAATACTTCATTTAATTCATATTTTTCACATAAATCATATATTGTATCACTGTTTTCGTAGAAGAAACCTGATGTATCTACTTTTAAGTTTTTCATTAATTCTTTAAAATCTTCTTTCGATACTCCTGTTCTTTTTGTTAAATCCATACTTTTTGATATTGTTATTTCATCTACTTTAATATATTTAGTTTCTTCTTTTTGTTTTTCTTCCTTTTTTGTTCTATCTACTGATGATCTTGATGTTACATTTGTTGTTCTATTATAAGTATCTGCAACTTGTGTTTCTTCCTTTATGCTATTTTCATTATTTTCTTCATTAATTTCTTGTTTTGTTAGGCCAAATAACTGTATATTGCTACTTAAGATAATTAGTACCAGTACCACTGAAATTATGTGATTTATCTTGAGCCCACTTTTACTATTATTTTCCACTTTATTAAACATCCTTTCCGTGGTTTTTTAGTAACCACTCTTTAATTTTAGCATATTTTACATAATTTGTCAAATTATGTAAAATATATTCTACATTTCACTATATTTTAGTCACAAAAAATTTACTTAATATTTACTTAACCCCTTCTTTGTTTTATTGACTTTTAGCTATTTTTAATGTATCATATACTAATAGAAAAAATGCTTAAAGGAGATTAATATATGTTATGTTCAGTATGTAAAAAAAATACCGCTATTATATTTGTTAATCAAAAAAGTAATAGCGGAGAGGATAAATTAGAAGGTTTTTGTTATAACTGCGCTAAAGAAAAAGGAATTAACCCTATGGAAGTACTTGCAAAACAATCTACTATATTAGAAGGTGACAATGTAAATTTAGAGGATATGACAAGCCAATTTGAAACAATTTTTAAGGATTTGACCGAAAGTTTATCTAATAACAATTTAGACCTTGAGAATATGTCTGGTTCTGCTATTCCTCTCGGAGCTATATTTGGGGTAAATAATAATTCTGATGCAGACTCTAATTCTAATACTACATCAAATAAAAAGGTTAAAGTAGATAAAAAAGTAAAACAAAAGAAGACTAAATTCTTAGATACTTATGGAACAAATTTAACTAATAAAGCTAAAAATAATGAATTAGATGCTGTTATAGGAAGAGATAAAGAACTTCAAAGAATTATACAAGTTTTAAATAGACGTCTTAAAAACAACCCTTGTTTAATTGGTGAACCTGGTGTTGGAAAAACAGCTATTGCAAAAGCACTTGCTATTAAAATTGCAAGTGGAAATGTACCTGCAAAGCTTATTACTAAAGAAGTTTACTTATTAGATATGACTTCTGTTATTGCTGGAACTCAATTTAGAGGTCAATTTGAAGCTCGTATGAAATCTATTATTGATGAATGCAAAGCTTGTGGAAATATCATTTTAGTAATTGATGAAATTCATAATATCATGGGTGCAGGTGATGCAGAAAATTCTATGAATGCTGCAAATATACTAAAACCTTCTCTTGCAAATGGAGAAATACAACTAATTGGTACCACAACTTTAAAAGAGTATAGAAAATATATTGAAAAAGATACTGCTTTAGAAAGAAGATTTCAGCCTGTTATTGTAGAAGAACCAACTATTGAAGACAGTATCGAAATATTAGGCGGTATTAAAAAATACTATGAAGACTATCATAAAGTAAAAATTTCTAATGACGTAATTAAGCAGACTGTAGAAATGTCTGAGAAATATATACATGATCGTTTTTTACCAGATAAAGCAATTGATATTTTAGATGAAGCTTGTTCAAGAATAAATTTAAATAACAAAAACTTATATAAATTAGAAGTGTTAAAAAACGAATTAAAAACTGTTCAAGAAGAAAAGGAAGAAGCTGCAACTGCTGATTCTACAGAAGATTATCAAAAAGCTGCTGACTTAAAAACTAAAGAATGCAGATTACAAGAAGAAATAAAAATTTTAAGTGACAAATTAAAGCCAACACAACTAACTGTAGAGGACATAGCTCTTGTTATTGAGCATTGGACTAAAATTCCTGTAAAGAAAATAACTGAAGAAGAAACTTTAAAACTTCTTAACTTAGAATCTAATCTTCATAAAAGAGTTATTGGACAAAACGACGCAGTTGCTGCTGTTTCAAAAGCTATTAGAAGAAACCGAGCAGGGTTAAAAACCACAAAAAGGCCACCATCATTTATTTTCGTTGGTCCTACAGGTGTTGGTAAAACGGAGCTTGCAAAATCTTTAGCCTACGAAATGTTTGGCAAAGAAGATGCTATTATTAGAATAGATATGTCTGAATATATGGAAAGTCATTCTACCTCTAAATTAATCGGCTCACCTCCTGGATATGTTGGATATGATGATGCTGGTCAATTGACTGAAAAAGTAAAAAGAAACCCATACTCTATTATACTTTTTGATGAAATCGAGAAAGCACATCCAGATGTCTTTAATATTTTACTTCAAGTATTAGATGATGGAAAATTAACAGACTCACAAGGAAACAGTGTAAGCTTTGAAAACACAATAATAATTATGACATCAAATGCTGGTTCTAATTTAAATAATAATTCTATCGGATTTGGAAAACAAACAGTTGACAAAAATAAAACTTTTGATAGCTTAAAAGAAACATTTAGACCTGAATTTTTAAATAGAATTGATGAAATTATTATATTTGATAGTTTAAATAAAGAGCAATTATTACAAATTGTAGACCTTATGTTAGAAGATACTAAAAAAGCATTACAAAATAAAAATATTTCAATAGAAGTATCTAGTGCAGCTAAGGAATATATTTTAGAAAAAGGTACAGATTATAAATATGGAGCAAGACCTTTAAGACGAGCTATTCAAAGATATATAGAAGACATTCTGTCTGAAATGGTTTTAAGAGGAGAATTATTAGAAGGAAATCATACTAATGTTGGTTTTTCTGGTAATGAACTAACATTTGAAATAAAATAAGATTTTATTTCGTGGGTCGACGTTATCGTCGACCCACCATGTTGTTATTGAATTTAACATATAGTAACGTTTTATTCTTAATATTTAATTAATTGCTTGACGAAATTTATCAAAAAATGTATTATATATAATGTATAAAAATGGAGG
Organism: Clostridia bacterium; assembly: GCA_022799315.1. GTDB lineage: Bacteria > Bacillota > Clostridia > TANB77 > CAG-508 > RGIG8482. The sequence continues at coordinate 44,920 of JAAWOE010000003.1, forward strand.
AATTATTATGTTTAAATATGTACCAAATATATTAACTATTATAAGATTTTTTTTAATTCCAGTAATCATTTCTTATTTACTTCAAGGTAATTATATTTTATCTTTTGTGTTCTTAACAGTATCTGGATTAACTGATGTTTTAGATGGTTTTATTGCAAGAAAATTCAATTTTATTACAAACTTCGGAAAGCTAATTGATCCATTAGCTGATAAAGCAACTCAAATCTCTGTACTTACTGTACTTACAATTCAAAATATTATCCCTTCTTGGATTTTAATAGTAGTAATCGTAAAAGAATTTGTAATGATTGCTGGAGCATCTTTCCTATATGGAAAAGATTTCGTGGTTTCAAGTAAGTGGTATGGAAAGCTTTCAACTGTATTATTCTATGTTGCAATTGTAAGCTCATTCTTTATTAATCAATTTAATACTACATTACTAAACCATCCAGAATATAATACAAATACTCTTCCTGCATTTGATCAATATTTATATTATTTAGCATTAGTTTCTACAGTATTCTCTTTAGCTATGTATTTTAAAGCTTTTTATACACAAGGATATTTAAAAAAAGAAAACCTAAAAATAGAGAATAAATAAAAAGAGTTGGGCGCCTAAGCGTCCAACTCTTTTTATTTATTCATAATCTTCTATCATGCTATTTAATTCTTCTTTTCCATAAACTTTAATTCCTTTTTCTAGTTCCATTTTATCATTTTCAGTTAGATACTCTGTAGAAATACCTGTCATTTCTTTTAGTACTTCACTTTCATCTTCTTTTTCTTCATAAATTGCAATTACTCCATCTTTTAATTTTAATATATAATGTTCATTGCATTTTCCTTCTATTTCTTTTGTTAGAGTAATATCTAATGGTGTAAACTTCTCTACTTTCCAATCTTTATACTGCTCTTCTAATTCTTCTTTTGTTAAATTTACAAGCTCTTCTGGAATTGCTGCATAGTCTTTAATACTATGTCCACATTCCTTATATGTCTTTTTCAATATTAGGGTTGCATTAGGTGAGATTTTTTCTTCTTCTGAATTTATATCTATTGATATATCATTTTTCATAACATTTTCTATTTTATTTTCTGTATTTGTATTTTCTTCTTGTTGCTGTTTTGGATTATTATCATTATTTTCTAATTTAAATATGCTTGTACCAATAAATACTGCAACAATAATCACTATTATTAAAAACAATATTACCATCCACTTTTTCATATGCTTCACTCTTTCTTTTTAAAGTTTTTAATAGCATTTCCAAAAATGGTAATTTTTATACAAATTTAATTTTTCATTTTATAACAAACCTCCTCAATTTTAAAGCCCTTTTCTTTAATTTCTCCTTTTATTCCTTTCTTAGTGTTTTTTTGATAAATAACTGTATATTCCATCTTTCCCTTATTTTCATCAAACCATTTTACTATTTGTTCTACTGCAAATGACTTATAATATACTTGCCAGAAATCATTGCCCTTACTTACATCTGGTACAATTGCTATATATTCATCTTCATAATAATGTTTATAGGATGTTTTATATCATAATTGTCTTGCTATTGCTCCTATTAAATTAGAATGTGGTAATCCACTTTCCGAATACAATTGTAATTGTTCTGCTATATCTGAAGCTAAGCAATATTCTTTTTTTATTACGACATCTATTTTAGATTGTATTTCTTTAATTTGTGTAGAATTTCTTTCTGATAACAATTTTATATTTTGAATTTCTTTTTCATTTGCTTCGATTTGATCAATCGCCAATCTCATAAAGTCAAATATATTTTGTGGAGTTTCTACTATTGTTCTATATCTCTTTTCTACTTCAAGAAAATATCTTCTAATTTTCCTTCCTATTTCATTATTTTCTACCATTGATAATTCTTTTGCCATATCTATTGTCAAGTAATAATCGATTTGAGGTCTTTTTAAATTACCAACCTTGATAAAATTATCATGCTTGAGAAAGTCCGTATTTTCAACAAATCCATACTTTCTTATTCTATTTTTTATCCAATTTGCAAATTCTTGCTTACTTTCCAATTTTTCATGCAGTTCTCTAGCATTTACTAATTTCTCCTTACTTTCATTTTCATATATTGGTAATAATTCATTTTCTACTATCTTATAATCCATATTTTCTATCTCCTTTTTTGATATTTTTTAATTATTATTTCTATAACATTTACTATTTTAATTTAACATTTTGTTTAGCCAAATTTTGCTTCTACTATTTACTCTTATTGTTATTTCTCCATTTTCGTCTGTCCTAAATACTCTTGTTCCATATCCGTTTTAATCTTTCCATAACAGCTTGATTTGGATGTCCAAAGTTATTGTTTTTTCCCACCCCGTATTAATGCTATTTGGGGCTGTACCTCTTTTATAAATTCTTCTTGCGAAGAAGATTTAGAACCGTGATGTGCAACTTTTAATATTGTAGACTTTAATATGTTTGTATTATTGTATTCTTGTAAAATCTTCTTTTCAGCTATTTCTTCTATATCCCCTGTAAATAGCATACTAAAGTTTTTATAAATCAGTTTACATACTAAAGAATTGTTGTTTATTGAATTATCTCTAACTATTTCTTCTGAATTTGGCCATAGAATATTAAAGGATATATCTTTTTCGATATTAATTTTTTGTTCAGCTTCTACCATATGTATTGTTATTTTCTTGTTTTTTGCGAGCCTAACAAACTCTTTATAATTTTCACAAATTTCAAATTGCTTTCCTATTATAATATTTTCTACTTTCATTCTTTCTAACACATATAAAAGTGCCTGGCAGTGATCAACGTCAAAATGAGATATCATCATATAATCAATTTTAGTAATTTTTCTATCTAATAAATATGGAAATAAGGTACTTTTACCAACATCAAATTCTTCATTATTTTTAGAACCTCCTCCATCAATTAGTATTGTTTTGTTCTTTGGAGTTACTATTAAACACGCATCCCCTTGTCCTACATCTATAAAATGGATTTTTAAATCATGTGGTATCAATTTTATTAGTTGAATTAGACTTAAAATAATTATAAGTATAATTATTAACATTTTTTTGTATATCCAAATAAGTGATTTAAACTTATCCACAATTGTTAAAATCTTTTTTTCTATTTGTCTTTTAACTGCCTTTTTTCTTGTTAAGTGTAAATATGTGAAAACAAAAATTATTAAATAATATGAAAATACAGTAGATAAACTTGGTGTAATTACACTAATGTGTGATATTGATATTTTTGAAAACATATCAGCTGTTTTTAGTAATATATTTAATAGAATCTCTAGAATTTTAAATAGAAACTCTTGCGGTATAATTATTGATATAAAACCTAATATAATGATTAATCCAATGAATGTGCTTATTAATAAATTTGAGAATAAAAATGTTAATGATATTGTGTTGAAGAGTATCATGCTTAATGGAAATATTAGTATTTGCGCTGAAATAGAAATACTTACTATTTCATTAACTTTTGTAATAACCTTATTAGAATTACTATTTATTTTTCTATTAACAAATGTAAAAATGGTATCATAAAAAAATATTATTCCACAAGTTGCAGAAAACGATAAAATTAAACTGATATCCATAATACTAAAAGGATTAGCTATTAGTATCAATAATAATGATACACTTAAGTTCGTTATAGTATCGCTCTTTCTATATATAAGCTGTGCTACAAGTTGTAGTATTGCCATAATACATGCTCTTTTTACAGATGGTGTTTCCCCTGTTAGGAATATAAAAAACACTAAAAAGCTTATACATATAGTCCTTGAAATTTTCTTTGGTGAATTTAGTTTAGATAAAGCAACTGTTACAAACATTATTACAAATGATACATGCATTCCAGAAACAGCCAATATATGTGATAAACTACTATTTTGAAAATCCTCTTTCACACTTTTTGATAGTTCATTATCATCTCCTATTAGTATACCTAATAACAAATTTCTATTGTCCTCATTTTGTAAATGTTCTTTTATTGTTTCTTTTATTTTAATTGATGCATTATTGGCTAATTTTTTTATAATTCCTAGGTCTTTTGTTCCTATTTCTTTTACATTATCTGCTTTTATAGTTCCATATATTCCAATTGATTTTAGATATTCTTTATAATTAAATCCTTTAAAATTTCTTTGTACTTCTGGTGCTATAAATTCCCCTCTAAAAGATATTATAGTTCCATACTTTATATTTAAATTTCCTTTCAGATTTAGATATAAAGATGTATTATTATAGATTTTGTCTTTATTTATACTTTCTATTTTTATTTTATATTGTGTATAATATTTCTTTAGTTTAGGAGCACTTTCAATAATTGCTATAAATTCTGCTTCACCTATATTTTTATATTTATTTTCATAAGAATAGTTTTGTTTAATAGTTATTACATTAGATATAACCATACTTATTATAAATACTATAACTGCTTTCTTTAAACAAAACACTTTATAGTATCTTTTAACTTTCAAAGTATAGTCTTTTAGAATAATATATAATAACACTGCAATTACTACAAAAAGAGCCATACTGTTTTTACAGTATAGCCCTATTATTATTCCTGTTATATAACCTAGTAGTATAATTAAAATTGGTCGTTTTAACATATAGTACACACGTTCCTTTATTATTTATTCCCCCAATTTTACTTATATTATAGTATTTGTTCTAAAATATCCTTCTTGCTGTAACATATCTTGTAGAATATGAACCTGAAAGGGTTGATGTTATAACACCTGTTTTTTCTGTAGATGCATGAACAAATTTATTGTTTCCAATATATATACCTACATGACCTATTCCCTTGTTAGTTCTATAGTTTCTAAAAAATACTAAATCCCCTGGTTGTAGATTTGCTCTTTCTACTTTTGTTCCTACTTTTGATTGTGCTGTTGCTGAATGTGATAAGTTAATCCCATATTTTTTATATACATACATTGTAAGTCCTGAACAATCAAATCCTTTTGGTGTTGATCCACCATAAACATATTTACATCCCACAAATTGTTTAACATAGTTTGCTGCATCTTGACCTTTACTAGAAGTTTTAGTTGTTGTTTTTTCTTCTACTTTTTTTGTACTAGTACTTTCAGTATCTTTGTTTTCTGTAGTAGTTTTTGTTCTATCTTCAGCACTTCTTGAAGTTATTTCTACTTTTTTATTTGAAACATATTCTTTTAATACATAACCCTCTTGGTCATTATGCTTAATTTTATACCATGTTCCTTGTTCTTCTAGTATAGTTATTTTTGCGTTTTGTGAAAATACTTTCAATACCTTTGAATCTGTGTTTGGCTCTTCTCTAAAGTTAATTCCTGTTGATGAAATATATGCTGTTTTATTTAATGTTGTATTTTCTTTGTTATCTGTTTGTGCAGGCACATTTTCTTGATCTTTTGCTTTTAATGAATCTAATCTAGTCCAGCCAACCATTCCTTCTACATTTATATATGCCCAATTATTTCTTATTTGTTCAATTATTACTTGTTTATCTTTTGATAGTTTAGTAATAATCTTAGAATTAATTAGTGGTCTCATATATAATTTAATTTCTGTTTTTGTAAGTGCAGTATCACCTTTTTTTAAATCTACTTGATTTTCTCCTGTTTTTTCATCTTTTTTATCTTCTGTCTCGTATATTTGGCTGCTTTCTTCTATTACATCAATAAATTCTTTTTGTACATATCCTTTAATTTTTTTGTAGTTAACTTTATACCAATCTCCTGCATCTTCTAATATTTCTACTTCATCCTTTTTAGGTATGATTTCTAGTACTATAGAATCATTTGATGTTGTTTTTCTTAGTTTCGCATCTTTGTTAGCAGTTCCTGAAGTTATAGCAAAACTAGCAATAGCTACTCCTGTTATTAAAACTAAAATAACTATAGAAGCAATAGTAGCCTTTTTTAAGTTTGTCATTTTTATACTTCCTTTCTAGATTTACCTATCTAGTATACACTAATTATAGAAAATTGTCAATTTTTAGGACTACCTTGTTTTAAGGTTAATAAATAGTAGGTTAAATAAACATATTGCCAAAACCTATTAACTAGTAAAATTTTAAGTTGTATGAATTCTTTATTAACTTATTCTTTCAATGATTTCTTCACATTTTTTATAAACTTCATCTTCATTTATAAATAACAATTCTTTGTTTTCCATTAATACCTTTCCATTTACAATTGTAGTTTCTACATTAGTGCCTTTTACATTATATACAATCTCTGCAAATATGTTATTAATTGGTTTTGTCGTCACATCATTTAAGTTAATAATTATTATATCTGCATTTTTACCTTCTTCTATTATTCCTATCTTTTCTTCTAACCCTAAAGCTTTTGCACCATTTATTGTTGCAATTTTTAACACTTCATAAGCTGGCAATTTTTTTGGATTTTCTGTTATCCCTTTTTGAAGTAATGCTGTATATTTCATACTTTCAAATAAATCTAAATTACTTCCACTTCCTTGTCCATCTGTTCCAAGAGTTACAGTGATTCCTTGTTCTTTCATATAAGAAATATTTGCAATTCCACAACCTAATTTTAAATTACTTACTGGACAATGTGATATGTATATTTTTTCATTAGCAAGTTCACAGATTTCTTTTTCATCTAGTTTTACACTATGTGCTAAAATAACATGCATTCCTTTAAAGTATTTTTTTATTAATTCTACTGGACTTTCCACATTATATGCATTTTTTATATCTTCTTTTTCCTTAGAATTTTCACAAAAGTGAATATGTATAGGTAATTTATACTTTCTTGCAAGTTCTACACATTTTTTTATATATGGTGCATTAGTTGTATAAAATCCATGAATACCTATATTAAAACTAATTGTTTCTTTTTTATTAGAATATTCTTTTATAAGTTCTTCTAATTCTTGTATTCTTATGTCTCCATCGCCTATTAAATCCATTAAAGTTCTAGTTGTTTGCATACGGACTCCAGTATCAACAGCAGCTTTTACAATATCTTTAGTCATAAAATACATATCATTAATGGTTGTAGTTCCAGTTTTTATCATTTCGATACAAGATAAAAGTGAAGCATAATATATGTCTTCATTTGTTAACTTATCTTCCATTGGCCAAATTTTTTGTTCTAACCAATCTTGCGTAATATAACCATCAACAGTTTCACGGAATATACTCATTGGTATATGAGAATGTGTGTTAATAAGTCCTGGCATAACAACTTTTCCTGTTGCATCAATTACTTTATCTACATCCTCTTCTATAGTTTTGTCTATTCTCTTTACTTTTGTGTCTTCTATTAGAATGTTTATTCCTTCTTCTATTTGTGGACGTTTATTATCCATTGAGATTAGATTTGCATTTTTAATTAATATTTTCATTACTTGCTATCTCCTTTTTTAATATGTATCTATTTTACTATTGATTCTAGAATTTTGCAATGCTTTTCAAAACTCCAAATTCTATATATATCACACCTAATATAGAAAACACAAAAATCTTGACACTAGAAGTGAATCTTGACACTAGAAGTGAATCTTGATATACTTTAATAAATGTGATAACTTATTGACATAAAACTCACAAAACAAAAGAAGGAGAAAATAAAAAATGTTAAAACCAAAAGAGCAAAAAGCCGTTACACTAATATCACTTGTAATAACTATTATAATTCTAATTATATTATCGGCAATAGCAATAAATTTTGCACTTGGAAACAATGGAATAATATCAAGAGCAAAAGAATCTAAAAAAATGCAAATAATTGCAGATACTAAAGAAAAAATAGGAATAGAAATAGTAGCAATCCAAGCAAAAGCAATAGAAAAAAATGAAGAAGTAGAACAAGAGCAAATTGAAAATATTATCTCAAAGTATGGAACGCTACAAGAAGACAACGACACAATAATATTAAATGATAGTAATTATATAATAAGCTTAAAAGAAATATATAATGGAAATATTAATAATGAACAAAATAATAAAGAAAATAAAGTGTTATATCAAGTATCAGCAGCATTGCACAATTCTGGTACTAATTCGGATGGAATAGTAATGATGCCAAATACTGAAAATACAGGTAGGATTTCTGGTGGAAAAACTATAGCAGGTTTTTTATCTGATAAATTGTACTTAGAAGAAGATAATAAATTAAGTTTACCAAAAGGAAAATACATATTCGAATCATATGTTCCAAGTAGAAGCCCAATATATGGAGTAGGATTTAAAATAATAGACTCAACAGGAACTACAATAGCTGATCATACTGCTAATGCAACAACAGATGTTTTGTATTCTACTGAATTTACTTTAGAAAAAGAAACAGATATTAGTATTTATTGGTATAAAACATCTTCATCTTGGACAGATTTAATATATTATAGAATAAAAGAAGTATAAAAATGGATGTAAAAGTACATCCATTTTATTTTTTCTCCTTGGGAATAACAACATTTATGTGGTTGCAGTAGATATGTCACACACCCAATATAGATAATACAAAAATAGCAAGGAAGTAATTCCTTGCTATTTCTATGTTTTAGCTATTAACTAAGCAATGATATCAGCAACGATACCTGAACCTACTGTACGTCCACCTTCACGAATAGCGAATCTTAATCCTTTTTCGATAGCGATTGGAGTGATAAGTTCGATTGTCATTGAAATGTTATCTCCTGGCATTACCATTTCTGTTCCTGCAGGTAATTCAATAACACCTGTAACGTCTGTTGTTCTGAAGTAGAATTGTGGTCTGTATCCGTTGAAGAATGGTGTATGACGTCCACCTTCTTCTTTTGTTAGAACGTATACTTCAGATGTGAATTTTGTATGTGGATGGATTGTTCCTGGTTTTGCTAGAACTTGACCTCTTTCGATATCTTTTCTATCAATACCTCTCAATAGAACACCAATGTTATCTCCAGCTTCAGCTTGGTCTAGTAATTTTCTAAACATTTCTACACCTGTAACAACTGTTTTTCTGCTTTCTGCAGATAATCCTACTATTTCAACTTCGTCAGAAAGTTTTATGATACCTCTTTCTACTCTACCTGTTGCAACTGTTCCACGTCCTGTAATTGTGAATACGTCTTCAACTGGCATTAAGAATGGTTGGTCTACTGGTCTTTCTGGTGTTGGGATGTAGCTATCAACAGCTTCCATTAATTCTTTCATACATGCATATTCTGGTGCATTTGGATCTGTAGCTGTAGATTCTAGTACTTTTAATGAAGATCCTTTTATAACTGGAATATCATCTCCTGGGAAATCATAGCTTGATAATAAGTCTCTAACTTCCATTTCAACTAATTCTAATAATTCTGGATCGTCAACCATATCGCATTTATTTAAGTAAACAACGATATATTTAACACCAACTTGTCTTGCAAGTAGTATATGCTCTCTTGTTTGAGGCATTGGTCCATCTGCTGCAGATACAACTAAGATTGCACCATCCATTTGAGCAGCACCTGTAATCATGTTTTTAACATAATCAGCGTGTCCTGGACAGTCAACGTGTGCATAGTGACGGTTGTCTGTTTCATATTCTACGTGAGCTGTGTTAATTGTGATTCCTCTTGCTTTTTCTTCTGGTGCTCCATCGATTTGATCATAAGCTGCATATTGAGCTTTTCCTAATAATCCTAAGTATTTTGTAATAGCTGCTGTTGTTGTTGTTTTACCATGGTCAACGTGTCCGATTGTACCAATGTTAACGTGTGGTTTTGTTCTTTCAAATTTAGCTTTTGCCATTTTTGAATTCCTCCTTAATTTTTATTTTATTTTTTAAAATTTAATAACGATATTATTAATTTGCAAAAATATTTTATAATACTTTTGCCACTTTTGCAATAGTTTTAATAGATTTTATATTGCAATTTTATATGTTGTAGGGGAGATTTTGATCTCCCGCAGGCGATTCTAATCGCCCCTACACATTCTATTCTTCTTTTTTAGCACGAGATGCTACAATTGCATCTAATACTGATTTTGGAACTTCTTCGTAATGAGAAGGTTCCATAGCATATGTTCCTCTACCTTGTGTTTTAGAACGTAAGTCTGTTGCATAACCAAACATTTCTGATAATGGAATAAATCCACGAATAATTTGGTTTCCACTTCTTGCTTCCATTCCTTCCATTCTACCACGTCTTGAGTTAATATCCCCAATAACATCTCCCATGTATTCTTCTGGAACTGTTACTTCAACTCTCATTATTGGCTCTAATATAACAGATTTACCTTTTTTACATCCTTCTTTAAATGCCATAGAACCTGCTATTTTGAATGCCATTTCTGATGAGTCAACTTCATGGTAAGAACCATCAACTAATGTTGCTTTGAAGTCGATTACTGGGTAACCAGCAAGAACACCGCTTTCAGCTGCTTCTCTAATTCCTTCTTCAATTGGTTTAATGTATTCTTTTGGAACAACACCACCAACGATTTTGCTCTCAAATTCTACACCGCTACCTGGCTCTAATGGTTGCATTTCTAACCATACGTGACCATATTGTCCACGTCCACCTGATTGACGAATGAATTTTCCTTCTACTTTTACAGCTTCTCTAATTGTTTCTTTGTAAGCAACTTGTGGTTTACCAACATTTGCTTCAACTTTAAATTCTCTTTTTAATCTATCAACGATAATATCTAAGTGTAATTCACCCATTCCAGCGATAATTGTTTGACCTGTTTCATGATTTGTATAAGTTTTGAAAGTAGGATCTTCTTCTGCAAGTTTTGCAAGAGCAATACCCATTTTTTCACTTGCTACTTTATCTTTAGGTTCAATAGCAATATCAATAACTGGTTCTGGGAATTCCATTGATTCTAGAATAACTGGATGAGCAGGATCGCATAATGTATCACCTGTTGTTGTATCTTTTAAACCAACTGCTGCTGCAATATCACCAGAAAATACTTCTTCAATATCTTCTCTGTGGTTTGCATGCATTTGTAAGATACGTCCAATTCTTTCTTTTTTGTCCTTTGTAGAGTTTAGTACTGTAGAACCTGCTTGTAAAGTTCCAGAGTAAACTCTAAAGAAACAAAGTTTTCCAACAAATGGGTCTGTAGCAATTTTGAATGCTAAAGCAGCAAATGGTTCATTATCACCTGTTTTTGCTTCTATTTCATTTCCATCTAAATCTTCACCTTTGATATGTGGTATATCTAATGGAGATGGCATATAATCAACTATAGCATTTAATAATTCTTGTACACCTTTGTTTTTATATGAAGAACCACAACATACTGGAACTATATTATTTGCAATTGTTCCTATACGTAATCCTTTTTTGATTTCTGCTTCTGATAAATCACCTTCATCAAGATATTTCATCATTAATTCATCATCTTGTTCAGCAGCTGCTTCTATCATTTGCTCTCTATATTTTTTAGCTTCTTCTAACATATCTGCTGGTACATCTTGTTCTTCAATTTCTTTTCCTAGGTCATCTTTATGAACAAACGCTCTCATTTTAATTAAATCTACAATTCCTTGGAAGTTATCTTCTGCTCCAATTGGTAATTGGACAGGAACTGCATTTGCATTTAAACGATCTTTCATTTGTTCAACACATCCTAAGAAGTTAGCACCTGTAATATCCATTTTATTTACATATGCCATTCTTGGAACATGATATTTATCAGCTTGTCTCCATACAGTTTCTGATTGTGGTTGAACTCCACCTTTTGCACAGAATACTGTAACAGAACCATCTAATACTCTTAATGATCTTTGAACTTCAACTGTAAAGTCAACGTGACCTGGAGTATCGATAATATTAATTCTATGGTCTAACCAGTGAGTTGTTGTTGCAGCTGAAGTAATTGTTATACCTCTTTCTTGTTCTTGAGCCATCCAGTCCATTGTAGCTGCACCTTCATGTGTTTCACCAATTTTGTGAACGCGACCTGTATAGAAAAGTATTCTCTCTGTTGTTGTTGTTTTACCAGCATCAATATGAGCCATAATTCCTATATTTCTGGTCATCTCTAATGAAACTTCTCTTTTACCCAACTTTTTTTCCTCCTTTTTATTTGAGGTTGGATGTTTGAGGTTGGATGTTGGAATTTAAGTAATTTCTTCGAAGAACTTTCTTAAAATCTAACCTCTCACTTCTAACATCTAACTTCTATTTTTACCATTTGTAATGAGCAAATGCTTTGTTTGCTTCTGCCATTCTATGTGTTTCTTCTTTCTTTTTGAAAGCTCCACCATTTCCGCTTATTGCGTCCATGATTTCTCCTGCAAGTTTTTCAGCCATTGTCTTTTCATGTCTTTTTCTAGCATATGTTACAAGCCATCTTAAACCTAAAGTTTGTCTTCTTTCTGGTCTAATCTCTAGTGGTACTTGGTATGTTGCACCACCAACTCTTCTTGCTTTTACTTCAAGAACTGGCATGATGCTTTCTAAAGCAGCTTCAAAAACTTCTAATGGATTTTTTTCTTCTTTTTCTTTTATGATATCGAATGCATCATAAACTATTTTTTGAGCAACAGATTTTTTACCATCTAACATTATGTTGTTTACTAATTTTGTAACAACCTTGCTATTGTATATTGGATCTGGTAAAACTTCTCTTTTTGCTATATATCCTTTTCTTGGCACTATTCTTCACTCCTTTTCTAGATGTTGGAAGTTAGATGTTAGAGGTTTGATTTCTCTTTTCTACTTCATCACATCTTAATTTACTGATATTTATTTTAAATATCTAAGTTACTCTGGAAAGTAATCTTTCCCGTATAGTGCTCTATAAATCTATTCTAAATTTAAGTACCTTAAGTTTAGTAAGAATTACAAGCACTAATACATCTTGTCGCTATCTTATAAAATCAAAATTAGTATATTGCTAGGAAAGCAAGTAAATATTTTTGAGACTATACGTTTGTATATTGAAAAAATATTTACACCGCTTGACACCGCAAGATGCTGATTTTCATTTAAATCCTATTTTTTAGGACGTTTTGCTCCATACTTAGAACGAGCTTGCATTCTGTCTTTTACCCCAGCTGTATCTAATGTTCCTCTTATAATGTGGTAACGAACACCAGGTAAATCTTTTACCCTTCCTCCTCTTATTAGAACAACACTATGTTCTTGTAAGTTATGTCCAATACCTGGAATATAAGAAGTAACTTCGTATCCATTAGAAAGTCTAACTCTGGCAACTTTTCTTAATGCTGAGTTTGGTTTCTTTGGAGTAACTGTTTTTACAACTGTACATACACCTCTTTTTTGTGGTGCTCTAGCATCTGTTACAACTTTTTTTCTTGAATTATAACCATGTTGTAATGCTGGTGCTGTAGATTTTGTACTAGATGTTTTTCTTCCTTTTCTTACTAATTGGTTAATTGTTGGCACTTAAATTTCACCTCCTTAAATTTTACATTTATTTCACTTTAGTGACAAATAAAACCGTTACGGAAATGCTAGTTGTAGCATTTTACCATAACGGTTAATATTTTATCATGATTATTTGTAAATGTCAACGTTTTTTAGTTATTTTCTAATTGTTCTGGTTCTTTTTCTTCACCTGATTTTTCTTCAGATTTTTTTATTGCTTCTTCATGATTTATTTCAAAATGTTGCATTCCTAAACTTTCTCTTGGATTTTTGTTTTTGATTGCATCTACTTGTTGTCTTGCTGCTCTATCAAACATTGCCTTTTCTTGTTTTGCACTTGCCTTCTCTTCCATTTCTCTATCTGCTTCTTCTCTTATATCTTTAGTAACTTCAGATATTTTAGCTCCAACAAATTTAAATCCATTACCAAGTTTTTTCACACCTTTAATTGTATGCTTTGCTCCTTTATATCCTGTTTTTAAAGCTACTTTTGCACCAGTTCCTAACATTAGTGGAACTTTTTTAAACATTCCTTTTATTCCTTGCCCTGCTCTTACAAAGAAATCTCTTGTGCTAGTTAAACCTTTTGAAATTGTCTCCTTAATGTTTTTCCACATTGGATTTTTAGGTTTTTTGTCAGTATCTTCCATATCTAATGCATATTCTACTTTATCTAGCTTATATTCTGCTTTTTCTATTTCTTTATCATATTGTTCTTTTGAAATTTCATTATTGTCAAACATTTTGTCTAATTCTGAGAATCTATCATCATATTTTTTATATGCTTTAGTATACTTTTTGTCCATATGCTTTGCATATCTTTCAGCAGCCTTACCTATACTAATTTTTGCCTTAGTTTTTACTATTTTTAAAACTGATGCTTCTGCAACTGTTAATTTATTATCTTTCTCTTTCTCGTATAGCTCTACGAGTTTACCTATTTTACTATTCACAAATCTTTTTTGTTTTAATAACATACTCTTATCCTCCGTTTATTTTATTTTACTTCTTCTTGAGTCTTTCTTCTTGCTTTTGGTTCCCTTTTTTGAGCTTTTTCTTTTTCTCCAAATTCTTTTGCTTTCTCTGCTTGTTTTTCAGGGCTTGGTGCACCTTTACTCATTTCATCTTTGAAATCATTTTCAGCTTTGCTTTCTTGTTCTTTTTCGTGGTCAGGATCAACATGCTCTACATTTGATTTTTGTTTTGCTCCTTTATATCCTGCAATTTTTTCATCACGTTCTTCACCAAATTCATCAAATAAATATGTTTGTACTTTTTCTCCAAATGTTGGTTTTCCTTCTTTAGCTGCTTCTAATTTTTTGGCTTTACGGGCATTTTTCCAATCCATAAATCTTCCGATAGGTCCTTTTTTTAGTCCTTCTACAGTAGCATCTGCACTTTTGGCTGCTTTTTTTGCAAAAGTTTCATAGTTGTTAATTGCTTTCATTGGAACGTTTGCTTCGTAATGTTCACCAAATGTATATTTTAAATCAATCTTTGATGCATTTTCACTCTTAAATGCATTTACATATTCTTTTGCTGCATCCATATCTCCTGCATCTATTAATATTCCAAGTATTACTGGGTCAACTTTTTTTAATGCTTTTTTATCAAAAATCTTTTTATATTGTTTATCTTTTTTATATTCTTTACCATTTTTAATAAATCCTTTAATACTTTCGCTTTCAGAAACTTTATATGGACTTGTTTTTCCTTTTGCACATATTACAATTTTATTATGTTGGGTATCTATTTCAATTGTCGTTTTTTCATATGGTTGCTTACCTTTATTATCTTTATTATCTTTATTGTCTTTGTTATCTTTGCCAGCTCTATCATCTTTGCCAGCTCTATTTTTATAGTTTCTTAATTCTTCTTCTTGTTTAAGTTTTTCTTCTTTTTCTTTTTTTATTTCAGCTTCTCTTTCTGTTATCTTATCTACCATTTTAGATATATAAAGCGATTTATCTTCTTTTCCTTGTTCTTTTGCTTTAGCCATCATACTTCTATAAATATCTGATAATTTCATATTTCTCATTTGGTTCAATACGTTTTCTAATCCATCAAGGTCTTTATCCAATAATTTAAACATATCTTCTTTAAAGAATACATATTCGTCTATTATTAGATCTTCAAATCGTTCTTCTTTATTTCTAAACACTCGCCTTAATCTTCTTTCTAATTGTCCCCTTCTTTCGTCGTCTTTTTTAGGTTCAGCTTTTTTAGGATTATCTTTTTTAGGTTCGTCTTTCTTTGGATTTAATTCTTCTCTTCTTGCTTTTATTTTTCCTAGACTTGCTTTTATATTTCTTACTCTGTCGTTATCTTTAGATTTTTGAGCTCCTTTTAGCATATATTCATAAATTCCTTCTAAAGGCATGTCTGATATTCTATACATGATTTTTCTTAATGAATCTGTATCTTTATCTACTAAATCTAATATAGCATTTTTTAATTCCTTATACTCTGGTATTAATAAATCTTCAAATTCTCTTTCTTTTTTTGCAAATACATCTTTGCATATTCTCATTCTTGTTTCTTTTATATGTTCTTCTTGTGATTTTTTCATATGTTCTCCTTGGTTTTGATTATTTTCTTGTTGTTCAGCTGTTGTAGGTTCTTCTATTTTAAGATTTCCTATATTTTTACTTGCTTCTTCTGCTAGTTTTTCTATATCTTTACTAGATAATTGATTATATATGCTTTCCATTTTCTTTATATTATCTACCAATTGAGCACTTTTATCTTCGACATTATTTAAATACATGTTTAATTCATCATTGCTTTGCACATCATTAAATAATTCTTCTTCATAAAAATTGTTCCAGTTTTCCATAGCATCATTTTTTTCAATATTATTTAAAATGTTTTGTCTATATTTCTTTTCATTATCCTCAAGTTTTACTCTTTCTTCTGCAATCATAATTCCTAATTTAGCTTTTATTGCATCTATTTTTCCATTAACTTCGTTTTCAAGACTTTGTTTTTCTATTTTCATTTTGCCGCTTTCTATATCCATCTTTTGTTTTTCTCTTAGTTCAACTTGATATTCTATACTTTCCTTATCAGCATAAACAGCTCTATTATTAAATTCTTGTCCCTTAGCTAGGTTTTCACTTATTTTTCTTTCTAATTCTGCTATCTTAGTTTCATTTTCTTTCTTTAATTCTATGGCCTCTAATATTTCTTGATATATTTTTTCCATACTTTTCCCCTTTCAATTTTACTTAATTTCGTAAAATCATACTTATGTTTATTTTAGCACACAAAAAAGAAACTGACAAGCATTTTATGTAAATTTGTCAGTTTTTTCCTTAAATTTAATATGTTTGCAATAATTTGGTAAAAATTGTAATATTTCGCTTTTTATTGTTTTATATATGCCTGTATACTTGAGATTGCCCTATCCGCAAGCTTTCCATATTTTAATTTCTTATCTTTTATTCTTTCTTCTAGTTCTGGTATAATTCCAAAGTTCGCATTCATTGGTTGAAATTTTTCGTTTGGTGTTGCAATATAATTTGCTAATGCTCCAATAATTGTATCTTCTGGGAATTCTACTCTTTCTTTTCCTAATAATCTACTAGCCACATTAAGTCCTACAACCATACCAGAACAAATAGATTCTACATACCCTTCTACACCTGTTATTTGTCCTGCAAAATATATATTAGGATTTTTCTTTAAGCAATATGTATTATCTAATAACTCGCTAGAATTAATATATGTGTTTCTGTGCATTACACCATATTTTACAAATTCAGCATTCGCAAGTCCTGGTATCATAGAAAGTACTCTTTTTTGTTCTCCAAATTTTAGATTTGTTTGAAATCCTACTAAATTGTACATTGTTCCATTTGCATCATCTTGTCTTAGTTGAACAACAGCATACGGCCTTCTTCCTGTTCTTGGATCTGTGAACCCTACTGGTTTTAATGGTCCAAACCTAAGTGTATCTGCTCCTCTTTTTGCCATAATCTCTATTGGCATACAACCTTCAAAAATTTCCCTTTTTTCAAATTCATGTAATGTTACAACTTCAGCTTGTATCAATGCATTATAGAAAACATCATATTCATCCTTATTCATCGGAAGATTAATATAACTTGCCTCTTGATTATTAATACGCTTTTTCCAGTCTTCAATATCTTCTTCTTTTCCTCTTTCTTGGTCATAACGATTTCCGATAGAAAGCAATATTCATATCTATACTGTCTTTTGCCACAATTGGTGCTGCTGCATCATAGAAATATAGTCTATCTTCTCCCGTTAATTTAGAAATATTTTCAGCAAGAGTACTTGAAGTAAGTGGACCTGTCGCAATAACAATTATTTTATTACACTCTTCACTATTCACTTTTTTCTTTTCACTCTTGCCGAAGCCAAGTTCTTCCCCTAGGTATTCTTCATTTATTATTTCTATGTTAGGATTTTCTTTTATCTTTTTAGTAACTAAGCTTGAAAACTTTTCTCTATCTACTGCCAATGCTTGTCCTGCAGGTACTGCCGTCTCATCTGCACATTTAATTAGTAAAGAGTCTAATAGACGTAGTTCTTCTTTTAGAAGTCCACAAGCGTTTGTATGTAAGTTAGATTTAAATGAATTGCTACAAACAATTTCAGCTAAATCTTTATTAGAATGTGCTTCTGAAAATTTAGTTGGTTTCATTTCATATAATTTTACTTTAATTCCTTGTTTTGCAATTTGGTAAGCCGCCTCGCAACCTGCTAAACCTCCACCAATAATAGTTACTTCTTTATCCATAATTGTTCTCCTATTTATTTTCTCTTATATTTATATCAAATCCGTTCCATCTTGCTGGATGTTCGGCGTTTTCTTTTTAGGCTTAAAAAGAAAAGCAGAACATCCACGTGGAACTACTTTGCTATTTTAAAAATGTATTTCATAAATTATATAAGTCAAGCGGCGATAAAACGCCGCTTGTTCGAACTACTTTCCGCCCTGCTACCTCGCCTTTTCGCAGGACTGGTTGCCGACCGTACAAGATGTCTTACACGCCGACTGGCAGGATGTCTGGCACTCGCCGCAGCCGCCCTTTTTCATGGACTCCTTAAGATCTCTTGTAGCTAACGTTTTGATGTGTTTCATGTTGTTTCCTCCTTTAACGTTTGACATATAGTTCCAGATTTCATTCTTGCTCGAAATCTAAGAAATATTATAGCATATATTGTTTGATGTTTCAATACGTACTAGAACCCCCCGCCTGCTTACGCAGAGCAATGCCCACAACTTAAGAAATAATCATCTTGTAGGGGCGATTTTAATCGCCCGAACTTCTGCAAAACTGCTTAAATGAATATTATTTAGTATGCCTTTGAAGTTTTTCGGGCGTTCAAGAACGCCCCTACATATCTTTATTTTCAATTATTATCCCTTAAGTTGTTGATGTGGTCGCCAAGGCCCCTACAAAATCAAAATTCTTGCATTCCAATACATATTGCAAATCATGAGAATAATTTCATTATATCTTCTTTTGACAACTTACTAATAAACGAAGTCTTAGTATCTAGCACATCATCTATTAACTTTGCCTTCTTTTCTTGCAATTCGAAAATCTTCTCTTCTATAGAATTCTTAGTAATTAACTTATATACTTGTACATTATTTTTTTGTCCTATCCTGTAAGCTCTATCTGTTGCTTGATTTTCAGCGGCCAGATTCCACCATGGGTCATAATGAATTACAACATCCGCACCAGTCAAATTAAGTCCTGTTCCTCCTGCTTTTAAAGATATTAGAAACACCTTTATTTTTTCATTTCTATTAAACTCATCTACAAGCTCTATTCTCTTATCAACCTTTGTTTGCCCTGTCAATTTAAAATATTCTATGTTCTCTTCTCTTAATTTTTCTTCTATCATTTCAAACATTGATGTATATGTAGAAAATAGTAATATCTTGTGACCACTTGCTATAGCATCTTTTACAATTTCTATACATTGGTTTAGTTTGCTAGATTCTCCTTTATAATTATCTAAAAACAAACCTGGATGACAGCATATCTGTCTTAGTCTTGTTAATGCTGACAATATTTGCATTCTACTTTTTTCAATTCCATTTATTTTTATTTGTTCATTTAATTCAGATTTTGCATCAGCCAAATATGACAAATATACTTTTTCTTGTTCTTCTTCCATTTCGTTATTTAAAATGGTTACTGTTTTATCTGGTAGCTCTGTTAGCACTTGTTTCTTTGTTCTTCTTAAGATAAATGGTTCAATTAACATCCTTAATTTAGCCATTAACTCACTATTTTCTTCTTTTATTATTGGCATTTCATAATTTTCTTTGAATTTTCTATATGAGAATAGATATCCTGGCATTATAAAGTCAAAAATAGACCATAACTCAGATAATGAATTTTCTATTGGAGTACCTGTTAGTGCAAACCTAGTTTTAGCATTTATTTGCTTAATCGATTTTGAATTTTGTGTATTGCTATTTTTCATATATTGCGCTTCATCTGCTATTAGGTATCTAAATTCATAATCTACCTTTTTATACGAATCTATATCTCTTTTAATCAAGTCATATGATGTAATTATTACATCATAATTTGGAATACTATTTATTTGTTCTTTTCTTTTTTGTGCACTACCACTTATAACTAACGCATTTATATCACTTGCAAATTTTTCAATTTCTGCCTTCCAATTTAGAGAAAGTGAACTTGGGCACACTACCATAATTGGCTTTCTATTTTCTTTGCAATTTTCTATATATGAAAGAATAACAGATATTATTTGTATTGTTTTACCAAGTCCCATATCATCTGCAAGAATTCCTCCAAATTGATACTCATCTAACGTTTTTAACCATTTGAAACCTATTTTTTGGTATTGTCTTAATATATTTTCTAAATCCTTTGGTATTTCTAAATCACTAGTATTAGTTTTATCCTGTACATTTCCTATAAGTTTTCTATAAGTTTCATCTTTTTTTATTGTAGTATTTTCAAACCTATTCATTATCCTGTCTAAATACAATGAACGATATATTGGTAATTTTATATTTCCACTTTCTAGTTCTTTATAACTAATTTCTGTTCCAGAAATTAAACTATCTAAAAAGTTCATATCTTCATTTTCTTCTAATGATAAGAAATCTCCATTTTTTAATCTATAATACTTCTTTTTTAGTCTATATTTTTCAAGAATATCCTTTAACTCGCTCTTATCAAAATTTAAATTTTCTAAGTTGATGCTTAATAAATTGTTTTCTATTTTTACACCTATAGATGTCATCTTAGGCTTTTTTATTTGTTTTTGTTTAAAGTCTTCTGTTACAAGTACTTCAAATTTTTGCATATATTCATTAATATCACTAGATAAGAATTCATATATTTTATCATCATGTGCTAAAACAAATCTTGCATTTCTTTTATCTAGCATAAATCCTGTTTTCCTAAACATATTAAGGCTCTTTGCTTCTTCTAATACGCTTCTTGGAATATCAGGATTTTCTTGTAATGGATTAAACCCTTTATTACCATAACAAAATCCAACTTTTGCTATAATATAATTCTTTTCGTTAAATTCTAAATATACCTTTACTCCAAGTTTTTGTGGCATATACCTTTCAATTTCTTCTGGATCTATTGTATTTAGCAATACAGTGTCTTCAACTTTAGGTAATACTATAGAAAAGAAATTCGAAATTTGGTCTTTATTAAATCTAATTTCTCTTGTAAAGTTTCTTTTAAATACATCTAATAATTTCAATGTAGTGTTTTTGTATTTCTTACTACATCTATATAATTTATTATCCATTAAAAAATATGTATATTCTTTTCCTTCTATTATTTCATAGGTGTTATATGTATCTATGTCACATATCAATTTATATTCTTTTTCATCTATTTTTTCTAATTCAAATTTTATGTCTGGTGACTTTTCTATTAACTCTATCTCTTGAGTTGTATAATCTTTTTCTAAAGCTACCCTTCTATTTTTTAATATTTCAAATATCTCGTCAAGTATAGTATTACTTAAAACTATACTTCCTGTATTCATAACTTTTCCATAATACCTATAAATACTATTCGAACTATTATTTATGTATTTTATTGTTTCTGCATGTTTTAATATAAAATCTAAAAGTGGTAAATCTTCTTTTGCAAAAGTTTCTTCTTCATGTATAATTTCTAATTTCGCACCATATTTGTAATGTGTTTTATTTAGCATATTATCGTAAAATTCTACTAAATCTCTTAATCTATATAACTGTTTTTTAGTTCCAATTTTAAACTCCATTTTCATTTCGCTAGAATACTTATCATATATAATCTTGGGTACTATATTTACATTCTTATCAAGCTTACCTACTTCTTGCTCTTCTTCATTATTTATCAATTTCATTTCTTCATTATAGAATGTATTAATTAAATCTGTAAAGTCTGTATATTTCTCTTTTTTCGGTTCTTCATTATATGATTCTTTTGGTGTTATTTGATTAGTTGACATGTCTTCTCCTTTTAAAAATATGATTTTTTATTATATCATATTTTTTAGGATTTTAAAAGAATTTTTTGAAAGATTTTTGTTTGTTTTTTTGTAAAATATTGTTGACTTTTTGTAGGTAATGTGATACATTTGTTTCGCTGTTAGAAACCTCACTGTGACTTTATGATGGTATCCATTAGTATTACCAAGTTGTAATGCTAAGTATGCTATTTTAAGGAGGTGAGGCATTTGGAGATTTGTGTTGGAATAGCATTAGTTGTTCTTTCTATAGGTATTACAGTATTTTTAATTGGACTTGTTCGGTTATAGTATATGTGTACATAGAAAAAGAATTGAAGTTTACCCTTCAAAAACAAACTTCAATTCTAACAGCAATGAGAAGAGGGCATAGCCTTTTTCTCTTTTTTATATTTATATTATACTTTAGCTTTTTAATTTTGTCAATATGTTTATACTTTCTTTTTTGTTGTACTTGTTTTCTTTTTAGTAGTTGTTTTTGGTTTTTCTTCTAGTTCTACCTTTTCTTCTGGATTCCATTTTTCTCCTGGCTTTGGTTTGTTCCAAGAAATGTAATCACATGATTTAGGATTATTTTCACAAATATAGTAATTTCTCTTTCTTTTTGTTTTTCTGACTTGAACTTTAGCTCCACATTTTGGACATGGCACATCTATTGTCTCAACTAATGGTTTTGCATTTTTACATTCTGGATAACCAGGGCATGCTAAGAACTTTCCATATTTACCATATTTTATTACCATCATTCTACCACATTTTTCACATGGCACATCCGATACTTCTTCTACTAGTTCTACATGCTCTAATTCTTTTTCTACTTTTTCTACCACTTTTGCAAAAGGAGCGTAAAATTCACCTATTACTTTTTTCCATTCTTCTTTTCCCTCTGCAATTTTGTCAAATTCATCTTCCATATTAGCTGTAAATTCTACATTAATTACATCTGCAAAATTTTCTATTAATAGTTTATTTACAATTCTACCTAATTCTGTTGGAGCTAATTGTTTTTGAATTTTTTCTATATATCTTCTTTCAAGTATTGTAGTAATTGTTGGAGAATAAGTACTTGGTCTACCAATACCTTTTTCTTCTAAAGCTTTTACTAAACTTGCTTCTGTATAACGTGCTGGTGGCTCTGTAAAGCTTTGTTTTGCATCTAGCTTTTGTTTTATTACAGTTTGCTTTTCTTGTAAATCTGGTATTTTTGTATTTTCCTCTTCTTCTTTTTCATCTTGACCTTCTATATATAATACCATGAAGCCTTTAAATTTTAAGTTTTGACCATTTGCCTTAAATGTATAAGTATTTGCATCAATTGTTACAGATAATGTATCATATACAGCTTGTGACATTTGGCTTGCAATAAATCTATTATATATTAATTTGTATAATTTATATTGATCATTTGTTAATGATGCTTTAATATCTTCAGGATTAATATCTATATATGTTGGTCTAATTGCTTCATGCGCATCTTGTGCATCTTGTTTCGTTTTATAATATCTATTATCGTAATATTCTTCACCATACGTTTTTAAGATTTCTTTTTTTGCTGCTGCTCTTGCAACTTCTGAAATTCTTGTAGAGTCTGTTCTCATGTATGTTATAAGACCTACAGTTCCTTTTTCTGGTATTTTTACGCCCTCATATAATCCTTGCGCTACACTCATTGTTTTCTTTAATGTAAATCCTAGTTTTCTTGATGCTTCTTGTTGCATTGTACTTGTTGTAAATGGCGGAGCAGGAGTTCTCTTCTTCTCTCCTCTTTTTACTTCTTCTACTGTATATGTTGCTTCATTTATTTTTTCTAATATTTCATCTACTTCTTCTTTTTTATGAAGTTCTAATTTTTTATTGTTTTTACCATAGAATTTTGCTTCAAATGTTTTCTTTGATTTTTCATCTAACATTGTCGCATATATATTCCAATATTCTTCTGGTATAAAGTTTTCTATTTCTTCTTCTCTATCTACAATTAATTTTACAGCAACAGATTGAACTCTACCTGCTGATAAACCACGTCTTACTTTTTTCCATAATACTGGGCTAATTTTGTAACCCACAATTCTATCTAGCACACGCCTTGCTTGTTGTGCATCTGTTAAATTCATATCAATTTTTCTTGGTTTTTTTATTGCTTCTTGTACAGCGCCTTTTGTAATTTCATTAAATGTTACTCTTACGTCTTGTGTTTCATCTATTCCTAAAATATGAGCTAAGTGCCATGCAATTGCTTCTCCTTCACGGTCAGGGTCAGTTGCAAGGTAAACTTTTTTTGCAGATGATGCCTCTTTTTTTAATGATTTTATCAAATCGCCTTTTCCTCTAATATTTATATATTCTGGCTCAAAGTTATTATTAACATCTACCCCTAATTTAGATTTAGGAAGGTCTCTAATATGTCCCATAGATGCAACAACTTTTGTACTACCACCTAAGAACTTTTTAATAGTATTTGCCTTTGCAGGTGATTCTACTATAATTAACTGATTTGCCATTTGTATCTCCTTTTTACTTTTATATTAAACTATTCTAGAACATATTACTTTATTTTGCAAGTAATTTATAAAAAAAACTAAATAAGTATAAATGAATATCTATACATATTTAGTTTTTACAAATTTATATATCTTTATTTCCATTTAATATAAGATTTTTCTTTAGCATGTAATTTTTTTATTTTTCTAACCATACAGCTTCTATATCTAAATATAATGATGTATCATTTTCTCTATATAGTCTAATAAATGAATAAACTTCATCATATAGCGAATAATCAATATCTGAGATATCTAATTCAAATTCTCCTTTTTGAATTTTTGTCAGTGCATAAGACGAATTTACACCTGTTAAAGAATCATATTTTATATATCCATTATTATTTCCATCAAACATTCCGAAACCAAGTACAGCACTTCCGTTAAAATTATAGTCTTTAATTTTTATTTTCATTTTTTTATATTGTGAATAGTCTACATTTTCATTAAATACCCAGTAGGTGTATCCATATTGACCTGTTTCTGAAAATCTTAAATAAGATGTTGTTTCTTTTGTAATATCAGTTCTTTCATATAATCCCGCACTTGCTGGTGCAGACTTATACTTAGCTGTTATTATATTTTCTTTATATCCGTACCAATATAATGGATATATTTCTTTGTTATCATATTCATATGTTTTGTTTCCTGATTTGTCTTTTGCTATATTTAATCCCATATACTCTAATTTAAAATCAAGGTTATTATTAGTATTAGTTGATTGAATTTTTATTCCATCAATACTTGATAGTTCTAATGAGCTATTTATCTCAAATTCATATGGATATTCCCTTAGCTTTGTAAAAAATGATTTGTACTCGCCTACTTCTATCTCTTCTATATCTTCAATTTTTTTATCTTTTATTTTTATATATTCTATTTCATTATCTTTATAAAAATCATTTGCTATTTCTTTTAATGTAAAATCGCCTTGTTCTTCTCCATATTTTTTCATTATTGAGTTAGTTATTTTAAGGTTTATTTGTTCTATTGCTGATTGTTTATTTGTTGTTTCTTTTGCTTCTTTTGTTTTTCCTATTAATCCATTATTTCCAAGCACTAAACCTAACTACTCCAGCTAAAATCAACATTATAATTATTGTTATTATTAGCGCTATTAAAGTAATGCCTTTTTCATTTCTTCTTTTCATAAAACTCACTCCATTTATCTTATGTTTATGTATGGTTTATCTTCAAACATATTTTATAAAACCCTTTTTTTATTGTCAACATATTCTGAAATTTCATGAATTACACTGTTCTAAAATTTGTAACATTTTAAAATTCTTGTTGTATAACAAATACAAAATAGAAAAGCCCAAAATTCATTTTTGGACTTTTCTAGCAAATTTTCAATATTTCTTCTAACATCTCTTCTGTTACAGCTGGTGTTATTTCACCAATTTTAAATTGTTTTAATATTTCTTCTATTACGTTTTCTTCATATGTTATTTGGTTTATTATTTTGTTTTCTACATTTACTTGTGTATCTTTATATTCTGTTTTTATTACTTCTATGCCATAAGCAGTTTTAAAGTTTTTAGTTTCTTCTGTTTTATAATATTCTAGTCTTACTGGATGATAGATATTACTACTTGCTAATCTTTCTTTTCCAATATATGTTCCTCCGTAAAAACTTCTCATGCATTCTCCTTCCCCTTAAAATTTTTCAACCCAATTAATATACAACGCTTATTATAATATATCAAGCTTTTTATTTCGCATGTTTCTACTCTTTTCTACTTAGTTTTACATATGGTGACACAAGGTGATATTTTTCTACAAAATATGGCTTTACTTTGAAATGTTTGTAATGAAAAATCTAAATTTCGGAAATATCTTTGAAATAAAGAATCTTTAAAAATCCGCTTCATCTTGCTGGATGATGGGCATTTTCTTTTTAAACTTAAAAAGAAAATGCCCATCATCCACGTGAAGCTACTTAGTGTATATATTTAGGTGCTCTTATTTTACAAAGATTAATAAATCATAAATATTATTTTTGAAATACCGCGTAAGCGACCAAACGAGTACGAAGTACGAGTGCGATTTGGAGCAGCCTACATATAAAAATGGAAAACGTAGGTTGCGACACCAAGGTATAAAAAAATAATATTTTGATTATTAATCTTTGTAAATTACTATAAATATATTTAGAATAATAAAGTAATTTACTAACTCGAGCAATAAAAATCGCCCATACATTTTATTCACTTTTCTTAAATAATAAAAGAGTGTTCCAAATGTATTTTTTACATTCGGAACACTCTTTTATTTTACTATTTTTTTAATCTCTTCATATATCTTATCTTCAACATTATTAACAGCAATTTTCTTTGCATTTTGTCCCATTTCCAACATTATTTTTTCATCACATATAATTGATTCTATATTATTATTTAGTATTTTTGCATTTAATTCATTATTTGAAATAATTTTAGCAGCATCAACATTTGCTAAAACTTTTGCATTATACTCTTGGTGATTATTGCTCACATTTGGCAATGGTATAAATATTGCAGGTTTTCCTACAATTGATATTTCTGTTATTGTCATTGCTCCGCTTCTTGAAATAACCAAATCACATGCATTCATTACTTCTTCCATATTATAAATATATGGAACTATTTTTATATTTTTTAATTTGTTTATGTCTTTAATTTCTTTTTTAATTATATCGTATTGTACTGGCCCTGCAGCCCATATTATCTGGTAATTTTGATTCATTTTTTTGTTTATTAATTTTACTACTGCTTCATTGATTGCTTTAGCTCCTTGACTTCCTCCAAAGATTAATACTACTGGTTTATCGCTAGCTAACTCTAGTTGTTTCAATACTTCACTTTTTTGTTCCTTTGTTAAATTTAAATCTTTTGTTTTTGTAGGAGTACCAGTTAATACTACATTTTTAGCATTTGGTAGTCTATTTTTTGCATCTTCAAAACTAACTAATATTGTATCTACTTTTTTTGATAGCATCTTTACTGCTTTTCCCGGGAAAGCATTACTTTCGTGGAGCATTGTTGGTATGTTATATTTTTTTGCTGCAAGAATTGCTGCTCCACAAATATATCCACCTGTTCCTATTACAATATCTGGAGAAAATTCCTTTACAATTTTTTTTGCTTGATTTACTCCTTTTAGAGTTTTTATATTATTTTTTATACTTTGTATACTTATCTTCTTACTTAATCCATATGCTTCTATCGTCTTTAGCTCATATCCTGCTCTTGGAACTAAATCATTCTCTAGTCCCCTGTCTGTTCCTAAAAACATAATTTCTGAACTTGGACTTTCTTTCTTTATTTTATTTGCAATAGCAAGTGCTGGATTAATATGTCCTGCTGTTCCCGCCGCTGCTACAATTACTCTCATAACTTTCTCCTTTCTTTTTTAATTGTTGCATTGTTCATTTTCAAAAATAAAGTAGCTTCACGTGGCGGTTGTGCTTTTCTTTTTAAGCCTAAAAAGAAAATGCCCAACCGCCAGCAAGATGAAGCAGATTCACATGTAATCTATAATAAATCCTTATTTATACTTTTTTTGATGACCTTGATATATTTAACAGTATTCCGAACTGTGCATAGTAAAATAACTAGTGATGTTCCACCGTAACTAAAGAAGGGAAGTGATATTCCTGTTGCTGGCATTGATGATGTAACAACTGCTATATTCATTATTGCTTGAAGTCCTATTAATGATGTAATACCCACTGCAACTAAACTACCAAACATATCTGGTGCTTTCATTGCAATTAATAAACCTCTCCATATAAAAATTGCAAATAATATAATTACAACTGCACATCCAATAAATCCAAGTTCTTCTGCAAGTACCGAAAAAATAAAATCATTATGCGGTTCTGGTATATATAAATACTTTTGTTTACTTTCACCTAAACCTGCACCAAATAACCCTCCTGAACCTATTGCATATAAACTTTGTACTACTTGCCATCCGTCGCCTCTTAAGTCGTTCCAAGGATTAAGAAATGTTGTAATTCTGGAAATACGATAAGCTCCGTTTTTCTGTAAATTTTGCAAGTGCAAATAAAGCTCCTGCTCCACCTATTGCTCCAATACTTCCTAAGGTTACAAAATACCTCATTTTACTTCCTGCCATTAGCATCATAATAGATACAACAAGTATAATTATAATTGTGGCACTTAAATGATCTTGGAAAATAACTAAAGTAATAGCAATTGGTGCTAGAAGTAAAAATGGTTTAATAAATCCTGTAAATAAATCTTTTAAATTATCTTTATTTTTTGTAAGCCAAGATGCATAAAATATAATTAATGCGATTTTTGCAACTTCTGATGGCTGAAAACGAATTGATCCAATTTGTAACCATCTTGTTGCTCCTTTTGCAGATGACCCAAGTATAGGAACAAGTGCTAATACAATAATAGAGCCAATGTATGCAATACGAGCAAATTTTGAATATGTATGATAATCTATTTTTGAAATAAATAGCATTAATCCTATTCCGTAGAACAGCAAATATTGCTTGCCTTGTTACATAAGAATAACTATTTCCACTTTCAGATAATGCTTGTGGAGAACTTGCAGATAATACCATTATAATACCCATTGCAAGTAATACTAGTACTGTTATAAATAAAACAAAATCAAATGGTTTAGATTGTACTTGTGCATTAATATTTTGTTTTTTCATTTTGTTCTCCCTTCTTTATCTTTATATTACTAATAATCCAATAATACAAAGTATTAATGTAAGTATACTAAATATAGAAACAACTTTATTTTCTCCCCATCCTGATAATTCAAAATGGTGATGTAATGGTGCCATTTTAAAGAATCTATTTCCTGTCCTTTTAAAATACAATACCTGCATAATAACTGAAACAGTTTCTAATACTGGTATTAATGCTATAATTATAAGTATAAAAGGCATTTTTAAGTATAGTGCAAGTGCAACTATTACTCCTCCTAAAAGAAGTGATCCCGTATCACCCATAAATACTTTTGCTGGATGCATATTAAATAGTAAAAATCCAAGACATGCACCTATTACTATTGTTCCAAATATTACTACTTCTTTTACATCATATATTATTCCTATTACTGTTAAGCATGTAATAATTATTGCTGATATTGTTGGACATAATCCATCTACACCATCTGTTAAGTTGATAGCATTTGTTGTTCCAAGTATAACAAATATTGCAAATGGCATATATAACCATATTGGTAATGGTATAGTTACCTTAAAAATTGGTATATATGTATCTGTTCCTAAATCTATAATTTTTATTAAATACACAACATATAATACAGCAATTGCAAGTAGCCCAATCATTTTATATGCTGGTTTTAATCCCTTTGTGTTTTTAAATACTAATTTTTTTATATCATCTATAAATCCAACTAGCCCAAATCCTAAGGATATAAGTGCTAGTGGAATTAGTTTTTTTGCAAGTTCTATTTCTGTTTTTGCATAACTTAAAAATACAAATATTATTAATGCAGTAATGGCTCCTGCTAAGATTACCCCTCCCATTGTTGGTGTACCTTGTTTTGATAAATGTGACTGTGGTCCATCTTCTCTTTCAATTTGCCCTACTTTTAGTCTTTTTAAAATAGGTATTACTAGTATCCCTAAAGCAACTGTTGCTACAAAGGATAGTAATAGTATTTTAATCTGAAAATAATTCAATTTTCTCACCCTTTATTTTATATGTTAGCTTCTGTTTATTTGATAAATCGATATAATCGTCGGTTTCTTCATTATTTTTTAGCTTTCATGTTGTCTGTAATTTCTTTTACAATTATTCTTTCATCAAATGGAAACTTTTCATGATTTATCTCTTGATATGGCTCATGTCCTTTTCCCGCAAGAACTATAATATCCATTTTATTAGCCATCTCGATAGCTTTTTTTATTGCCTCTTTTCTATCTACTATACAAGTATATTGACCTTTTGTCTTTTTTATTCCTACTTCTATATCTGATATTATAGCATTTGGCTCCTCTGTTCTTGGATTATCACTTGTAATAATTGTATAATCTGCTACTCTTCCAGATACTTCTCCCATTAGTGGACGTTTTATACTATCTCTATCTCCACCACAACCAAATACTGATATTACTCTTCCTTTTGTATAAGATTTTACTGCTTGTAATATACTTTCCAAACTTTCTGGTGTGTGTGCATAATCTATCATGATTGTTAAATCTTGCTTATTGTCTACAAGTTCACTTCTTCCTGGAACTCTTACTTCTACTAAAGCTTCTTTTATTTGCTCTGCATTTGCTCCTAGTTTCATTGCTACACAAATTGCTGCAAGCGAGTTGTACACGCTAAACCTACCTGGTATACATGTTTTTACTCTTTCGTTTTTATTTTCTATTTTAACTTTAAAATCAACATAAGAATTTGTAATTGTAATATCTTTTGCAAGTATATGGCAGAAATTGTCTATTCCATATGTTGTTATTTCTGGAGTTTTTGCGACTCTTGCAACTTTTGCTCCATATATATCATCTGCATTTGTAAATGCTACTTTACACATATCAAATAATTTTAATTTAGAATTAAAGTAATCTTCCATATCTGGGTGTTCATTTTTGCTTATATGTTCGTGTGCAAAGTTTGTAAATACTCCTATATCAAAATCGCAGCCTAATACTCTATTTAATTTTAAGCTTTGAGACGAAACTTCCATTACAACAACATCCACTTTTTCTTCTACCATCTTAGCAAATATTTGTTGTAGTTTAATACTTTCTGGTGTTGTTCTTGAACTATCTTCTATTTTTTTATCTCCTATATATGTTGCAATAGTTCCAACAAGCCCGACTTTTTTGCCTTGTTTTTCTAAAATTTTTTTAATCATAAATGTTGTAGTTGTTTTTCCTTTTGTTCCTGTAACACCAACTAATTTAAACTTTCTTGATGGATTATCATAGAAGTTACATGCGCATATTGCAAGTGCTACTCTTGTGTCTGGTACTACTAATAATGTTATATCTTGCGAAATTTTAAGTTTTGCTAAATCTACATTTTCTTGTACCATGATAGCTTTTGCTCCATTTTCTATTGCACTTTCAACATAATCTATTCCATCTACTTCATATCCTTGTATTGCAATAAACATTCCGTTTTCTTTTATATTTCTAGAATCTGAATCTACATTTGTAATATCTAATTCTAAGTTTCCTCTAGCTTTAATTCCTTCTATTCCTAATAATATTTCTTTTAAATTCATGGTGTTTCCTCCCATATTTATAATTTTTCGTTTTTATTATATAACTAAATTCAAAATTTGTATAGCTTTTGATTTAAATTTCTACACTAATTTTACTTCCCTTTTTTACCTTAATTCCCGGTTTTGGTAATTGTTCCTTAATGATTAGTTCTTCTTCTTTCATTTCTTTAGTAATTTCTATATTAGTTTCTATCTCTAATCCTACCTCTTTTAAGACTTTTTTTGCCTCTTTCACATTCCTATTTCTAAGCTCTGGCACTTCTACTTCTTCTATTATTTCTTTGTTTTCATTATCTTGTTGTAACTGTAAATATGGCAATACATCCCCTAAAATTTGACCACCTACTGGTGCTGCAACAGCTCCTCCTTGGTGTCCACCTTCTCCTGTTGGATTATATAAAGTTACAAGTAATACTACCTGTGGATCCGATATTGGTGCTACTCCTATAAATGATGTTACATACTTATTTGTATTTACACCATCTTCAGAGGTTCCTGTTTTTCCTCCTACTCTAAAACCTTTAACCTGTGCATTCTTTCCAGTACCTTCTGCAACAACACTTTCCATCATGCTTAATACCTCATTTGCTGTTTTTTCATCTATTACACGTTCTACTTCTTGTGGTGCAATTTCTTCTACTTCTCCCGTTTTAGAATCTATAATTTTTTTAATTACTCTTGGCTTCATACGTACACCCTTATTTGCAATTGTAGATACTGCTGTTACCATTTGAAGTGGTGTTACCTCAAACCTTTGACCGAAACTAATAGTTGCAAGTTCTACAGGTCCTACTTTTCCCTCTTTTAAAAATATTCCCTTTGCTTCTCCTGGTAGTTCTATTCCCGTTTTACTTAAAAATCCAAATTTATTTAAATATTCATAATATTTACTAACGCCTATTTTTTGACCTAGTCCAATAAATACTGGGTTACAAGAATTCATTAATGCTTGCCTTAAAGATTCAGATCCATGCGGACGGTAATATCTCCAACATTTTATACGTACTCCGGCAATTTCAATTCCACCTGTACAACAAAATTCTCCTTCTTTATCAGTTTGAGTAATTCCTTCTTGTAGTGCAGCTGACGAAGTAACTGTTTTAAAGGTAGAACCCGGTTCATATGTATCTGCTATTGCTTTATTTCTCCACATTGCTTGAAGATTTTCCGATCTTTCTGTAGCAGTTAAACTTTCCCAATTAGCTTTTATTTCTTCATTTGTTATTTCATATGGAGAATTCAAGTTGTACGATGGATATGTTACCATAGCTAGTATATCTCCTGTTTTTGGGTTCATTGCTACTACATTTCCTCCATCTGTACAAATATTATCTATGCATGCTTGTTTTAAGTATTTTTCGCAGATTGATTGTATAGTCATATCTACTGATACAACTAAATCTTTTCCATCTATAGCAGATACATAATTTTCTCCTTCTTTTCCTATTTCTCCTCCTTTTGCATCTGTTACTTTTATAATTCTTCCTTTACTCCCTTTTAATACTTCTTCATATTTTGCTTCTATTCCATCTAAACCTTGATTATCACTTCCACAAAAACCTATAAAGTGGGAAGCTAACTCATTATTTGGATAATACCTTTTTGTATCTTCATCTATGTTAATTCCAGTTGTTATATTATTATTTTTCATCCATATTCTTAGCTCATCTGTTTTCTCTTTATCTATCTTTTTTGCAATTGTTTCTATGGAGCTTCTTTTTTTAACTTTTTTTAATGTTTTTTCATAGTCTAATTCAAATAAATCACTTAAAAATTTTGCTGTTTTCTCTTTATCTTCTTCTTTTATATTTAGTGGATTTATAGTAACTGTTTCTACAGTTGCACTAATAGCTAATATATTTTTTCCAGTTGCATCATATATTGTTCCTCTTTTGGGATTAATAACTCTATCTAATGATTGCTGTTTATACGCCATTGTTCTTAATTCTTCTCCTTGTAAGAATTGAATGAATCCAATTCTTACAAGGAGTAATGCAAGTATTATAAAACTTACAAATAATGAATATGTTATTCTTCTTTTCCTACTTATGTTAGCGTTTAAAAGCATACAAAAATCACCCTTTATATATAATTATTTATTATAATTATATATAAAAAGGGTGATTTTATGCCTTTTAGACTTTTACTTTTTTATTAGATTTCTAATAATCCTATTAATGCTAATTTTAATTGTGATAAGTCTGTAGCTGTTATTCTTCCATCTCCATTAATGTCTGCTGCCTTTTGCTGTTTTTCGCTTAGTTCTTCTTTATCAATTAAATATAATTTTATTTTTGAAAGGTCTGTTGGTCCTAGTTTTCCATTTCCATCAATATCGCCTTTTTTAATGGTTTCTTCTGGATTATCAGGATTTGGTTGTTCTCCTCCAATCCAATTAACACTAGCTATAACAGTTCCTTTGTTTCCTACTTTATCTACAAATTCAAAAGTAAAGTCTCCATTTTCAGTAAATGTATATGTTCTACTTCCGTTATTATTTGTAACAACAATTTCTTCACTTTCATTTGTTAGAGTAGCTGTTACAGGTTCACTTGTTTGAGTTGTTATATTGTAGACAATTTCTGCTGTTGGTGCTGTTTTATCTATCCAAGTTACTTCTGCAATAGCTGTTCCTGTATTTCCTGCCTTATCTACAAATTCAAATGTAAATGTTCCATTGTCTGTAAATGTATGTGTATTTCCACCTATTACTGTTACATTTTCTTTATCAAATGTTATTGTTGCTATTACATTTTCTGTTGTTGGTTCTTCTGTACTATAAGTAATTGTTGCTACTGGTACTACTTTATCTATGTTATTTACTGTTGCTGTAGCTGACCCTGTATTTCCTGCCTTATCTACAAATTCAAATGTAAATGTTCCATTGTCTGTAAATGTATAAGAATTATTTCCATTATTGTTTGTTATTGTTATTTCTTCACTTGCATTTACTAATGTTACTATTACATCTTTATTTGTTAGAGCTTCAGTGCTGTAATTAATTTGTGCTGTTGGATTGATTTTGTCTATCCAAGTTACTGTTGCTGTTGTCATTGATATATTTCCAGATTCATCTACATATTCAAATACATATTCTCCATTCTCAGTAAATGTATGTGTATTTCCACCTTCTACTGTTACATTTTCTTTGTCAAAACTTATTGTTGCTATTACATCCCTATTTGTTAAATTTGTTGTACTATATGTTATTGTTGCTTTTGGTAGATTTTTATCTATGTTTCTTACTGTTGCTGTAGCTGACCCTGTATTTCCCGCTGCATCTATAAATTCAAATGTAAATGTTCCATTCCCAGTAAATGTACGAGTATTACTTCCTTTATTGTTTGTTATTGTTATTTCTTCACTAGGATTTACTAAAGTTGCTATTACATTTCCATTTGTTTTATTAGTAGTACTATATTCTATTGTTGCTGTTGGAGCTATTCTATCTATACAAGTTACTACTGCATTTACACTTCCTCTATTTCCTGCTGCATCTGCATATTCAAATGTAAATGTTCCATTGTCTGTAAATAAGTATGTTGTATTTCCGTTATTATTTGTTATTGTAACATTTTCTTTATCAAATGTTATTGCTGCTAGTACATTGTCTCTTGTTGGTTCTATTGTGCTATATACCATTATTGGTTGTGGCATTTGTTTATCAATCCATGTAACTTCTGCTTTTGCAACACCTGTATTTCCTGTAGAAGTTGTAAATGTAAATGTATATTCTCCATTTTCAGTAAATGTATGTGTATTTCCTCCTGCTACTGTTACATTTTCTTGGTCAAAACTTATTGTTGCTATTACATCTGTATTTGTTAGATTTGTTGTACTATATGTTATTGTAGCTACTGGTAATGTTTTATCAATCCATGTAACTTTTGCTACCGCTGTTCCTGTATTTCCTGCTTTATCCACATATTCAAATGTATATTCTCCATTTTCAGTAAATGTATGTGTATTTCCTTCTTGTACTGTTACATTTTCTTTGTTAAAGCTTATTGTTGCTATTACTTCCCCATTTGTTGCTTCCATAATGTTATATGAAATTGTTGGAACTGGTGCTGTTTTATCTATCCAATCTACTGTTGCTGTAGCAGTTCCTGTATTTCCTAAATCATTTACAAATTCAAATGTAAATGTTCCGTTTTCAGTAAATGTATACGTGTTATTTCCATCATTGTTTTTTATTGTTATGTTGTCATCTGAACTTAAAGTTGCTATTACATCCTGATTTGTTAGTTCAGTATAATTATATGTTATGTCTGCTGATGGAATATCTTTGTTTATCCAATCTACTCTTGCTGTTGCCACTCCTACATTTCCATATGGTCCAACAAATTCAAATGTGAATTCTCCATTTTCAGTAAATGTATATGTGGTTTTTCCATCATTGTTTGTAACAACTGTACCTTCTCTATCAAATGTTATTGTTACTGTTACATCTTCATTTGTTTCTTCTGTTATATCATATGTAAAACTTGCATTTGGCAATGTTTTACATATCCAGTCTACTTCTGCTATTGCTGTTCCTTCATTTCCATATGGTCCTCTAAATTCAAATGTAAATTCTCCATTTTCAGTAAATGTGTACTTGTTACTTCCATCATTATTTAGTATTTCTACCTCATCATTAACTTCTCCATTTACCTTAAATTTTACTGTTACTGTTACATCCCTATTTGTTGGATCTGATATATCATATTCAAATATTGCTTCTGGTAATGTTTTACAAATCCAATCTACTTCCGCTATTGCTTTTCCTTTATTTCCTTCACCATCTTCAAATTCAAATGTAAATGTTCCATTTTCGGTAAATGTATATGTTGTACTTCCATTATTATTTAATACTGTTATTTCTGTACTTGGATTTACTAATGTTACTACTACATCTTGATTTGTTTTATTTGTTGTACTGTATTGTACTTGTGCTGTTGGTATAACTACTTGTTTTTTTGTTATATCTTCATAGAAGTTAAACATTCTAGCTCCAACATGCCTTTTAGCACTTGTATAAGATGTTTCTTCTCCAATAATTTTTACATATCTAACTTTAACTGATTCATCAAAATCAATTGTTTTTGTATTTTGGTTGTTTGCCCAATTTGTTATTTGTGCAATTTCTGTAAAGTTTTCTCCATCCATACTACCTAGAATTTTTCCACTAAGTATTTTTCCATTTTCACTATGTGGTACATAATCCATTGCACTTAAATGAACTGCTGAATCAAATTTTATTACTATATATCTTTCATTGTCTGTACCAGCTGATGAATTTAACCATCTTGTATTATAGTTTCCATCTATTACATTTACAGCTGCTCCATTTTGTGGTTTATCTTCTGCTGAAAAGCCAGCTATTGTTAAATTTGATATTGTTACATATTTTCTTGTATCTTCTTGGTTATCTTCTGTAAAGTTATATTCAATAATATCACTTGCTATAAAGAAACCTTTTGCTCTTTCTCTTACTAAAAGTTTGTTATCTCCTTGTACTACTGGTTCTTCTTCTACATAAGATTTCCAATTATCTTCACCTTCAATTTTCCATTCAAGATTATCTATATTAGTCATTCCTATTAATCTGTTTTCTAAATCGTTTAAATATGGTGTAATGTTAGGTGTACTTAATTTTTGGATATTTATGATGTATTCTTCTTCGTCATTTTCAAAACGAATTTTTATTTTATCATCACTATTAATTGCATTTATTTCTTCTTCTGATAGTAAATATTCTGCTCCATTAACAGATTTCCATGTTTCTCCTGAATTTAAGCTATATTCCCAATTTAGAGTTTTATATTCATCTTCTAAAACTATTTTTTTAGCATTTTCTCCATCAAATGAGAAGTTTGCTACTCTTTTTACTTCTGTATTTTCATATAAGTTTACCATTGCAAGTGAAGCAAATATTCCATAACCTTCTGCTTCTATTTTTACATATTGTCCATATATACTTTCATTAAATAAAATTTCTTTAAGTTCTTCATTTTGCTCACAGTTTTCTTTTCTTCCTGCTTCTATCCAATCCACACCATTTTCACTTACATATACAATAGCATTTCTTATTAAAGAAGGGTCATCTTGTCTATATTTTTTCTGAATAAACTCTAATGCTGATACATATTTTGGGTTATCAAGTTTTATAGTAATAAATGCTCTAGAACCTTCTATTGAATACCTAAAATCTGTATGCCATATAGTATTAATATTTCCATCAATTGCATTTGGTGCATAATATGGTCTAGTACTATCTATTGATTGAGATGAATACGTATGTACTGATAAATGTTTTATTGGTATATATTTTTTATTGTTTGATTGATTATCCTCTGTAAATTGATATTGAGCTACATCACTTGCTAAATATTCTTCTGCTGCTTTTTTTCTAACATAAAGTATTCTATTACCTGTTACAATTGGTTCTTCTTCTGAATATGATTTCCAATTACCCCCATCAATTTTCCATTCAAGTTCACTAGCATTTCTTATTCCAATTAATCTATTTTCTAAATCATTTGCATATGGTGTTTCATTATATACTTTTTTATCTAAGTCAATATAGTATTCTATACTATTTCCTTCAAATTTAATTTTAATATCATTTTCTTCTGTTAATGCATCTAATTCTTCTTGAGTTAATTGATAGGTTTCTTCTGTCCCTGTTTTGTTTACCCAAGTATTTCCACCATCAATGCTATATTGCCAATTTTTAGCTTTATATTCATTTCTTATTTTAATTAGTCCTGCCTCTTCTCCATCTAATCTAAAGTCAGCAACACATACCTTGGTTTTATCTTCATAGTAGTTAAACATTTTTGCAGCTATGAAATTTCTTCCATCTCCATAGTTTGCTGTTGCTTGGAATTTTACAAATTTAGCTTCTTTTGATTTTGGTAAATCGATAGCTTTAGTATTACCATTATTTCCCCATCCACTAAATGATGCAACCTCTGTCCATTCTGTTCCATCCATACTTATATACACTTTACCAGCACTTACACATCCATTTCCAGCTCCTGATGGAACATATTCAACTGCTGATATAAATGTTGGTTTATCTAACTCTATTGTTATAAATCTTTGTCTATCATTTCCATTCCAATCTGAATGCCATCTAGTATTTATATTTCCATCTAATGCATTCGCAACATTTCCATAATGACCACCTCCTGTGGCTTCACTTGAAAATGAATGTAAACTTATTCTTGATAGAGGAATATATTTTCTTGTATCCGGTTGATTGTCTTCTGTAAAAGGATATTTTCTAGAAGCACTTGGTAAAGTTGTTCCTGTTGCTCCTACTCTTATTTCTACAGTTTTATCCCCTGTTAAATCTGGTGTTCCATTAGCATATGAAGTCCATGTATCATTATCATTTAAGCGCCATTGCATTATATTTGTCGCACCTATCATTCTATTTTCTAAGTCATTATTATATAATGTTGGTAAATTTGATGTTGTTATATCTATTTTATATAAGTTGTTTTCATCATAATTTACTCCAACAATATGAACATAGATGTCATTTTCTGCTGTAATACTTGCTATTTGTTCTTCTGTTAATTGTAATTTATGTTCTTCGTCGGTTGTAAACGAAACTTCATTCCAGTGTGATAATCCACCTGTTGGGTTTCCATCTATACAATAATCCCAACGAACACCACTTCCATCAAAACGGCTTGATAATACAATTTTTCCTGCATCTTCACCATCAAATGAAAATGTTGCAATTGTTTTGTCTAATTTTCCTAATAAATAATTTGCTTCTAATCTTGTAAGTGATGGTTGATATACATAGTAATTATCAGCTGTATTATTTGGTGTGTTACTTCCTTCAGTTAAAATTCTTGTTTGTAAAAGTGTAAATCTATATAAATTTTGTATGCTTGTTAATTTTGGTTTTATTAAATTAGTTAATTGTTGCATTGGTAATGGGAAATATTTTAAATTTTCTGCTAATTCTTCTGCTAAATCATAGTAGTCATTTTCTGTTTTATTTGTATTTGAATTATATACACTAATTAACCCAAGCCATGCGTCAACATTTATAGGTTGTATTGCTAATGCTTCTCTATATATACGTTCTTGTTCTTCTAGATTTCCTGCATATACTTTTGCAAGCATAACTTTTTCTTCGCATTTTACCAAATTTTCATAATCGTTTAATGCTTCTTGTGCTAATTGCACATATACTACTTGATATGAACCACTAGCATAAGATGAATTAGCATTTCCCCAACCTAATGGTAATCTTTCTCCTTTTTCTGATAATTGCCATCCAGATACATCATTATCTAGATTCCAATATCCTCTTCCAGCTGCATCTTGCCAATAATAAATCATAGCAGCATGCCCTGGCTGACCAACAACTACACAAGGTATTCCATGAGATGTACGAACACTCGTACCTACTTTTGATATACCTCCACACACTGCTCCTGTTTGTACTATTGGATTTCTAAAAAGCATCCATATTTTCTTTAATCCTGTTCTATAAGTTACATTATATTTAGAAAATATGCCTTTAAAATGAGCATCCCATTCATCTTTCCTATTTGGATCATAAAATTCACGTTGTCCAAGGTTTTCCCATCTATAATCCATATAAGGGTGAGGTGATATATATCTTCCATAATTATTTTGATTTTGATCTACAAATGATTGTGTATATTCATTTAGCCATAATGTTTCTTCATCATCTGAAAGGTTGTTAAATATGTAACGCATTTCTTCTATGTTATAGTTTTCAAACCACTGTGTAACATCTAATTTTGGTAGTCCATCTTGGTTTAATTGTGGTGTTCCATCTGTATTTCTTAGAATTACAAAATTTCCGTTCTTATGCATATTTTTATATATTTGATAACGTATAAGTGCATCTGATTTGTTTTCTCCACCTGATTGTAACCATAGTCCAATATTTTGAGAATGTGTTAATGCTATTGCAATTGCCATTCTTGTATATAAATCTCCTAATACTGTACCATATTTTGTTGTTTGCGTTATGTTAAAATCTTCTTTATAAGCGTTATGTAGTCTTGTAAGCTGCATTAATGTGTTATAATATCCGCCTTCTGGCTGTCCACCTAATATAAAATATTCTAAAACTTTCACATCTCCTATAAGCCATTCATATGTTTCTTTATTTACATCACTTGTAGTATAAAATCTTCTTAGAGCATATGGTCCAACTCTACTTATAAGTTCTCTTTTTAAAAGTGTTAATTTATATTCTGAATTAGTTTCTATGTTCGCATTAGAATCTACAAATTCCTTAATTTTTGTGTCTAATTCTTCTATTGAAGGTACTAATTCTTCTCCTGGTTCATTGTAACCTTGTTTAATTAATTTTGCATCTGCATAAACAGAGTGGTCACTTCCGTTACCACCATTAGCATCAGCTTCTAGTTTTAAAAATTTTTCAGTTCTAATATCTATTTTAACATGTGTAGCATTGTCACCTGGTTTACATACTGCTGATTCTGCATTATGTTTTATATTCCAGTTTGTTCCATCTGCTGATGTGTAAATTCTAAAAATTACACCATTACTAGAACTTGATGCTGTTTTATTTAATCCCATATATGCTGTAAAATAATCATAATCATAATTTCTTAGATCATATACTACTACTGATGAAGCATGAGCCCATATTCCTTTTTCAAATGAATAGTATGCCCCTTCTATTTTTACAGAAATTAATGAATCATCTTCTGCTTTATCCATTTTTAATTCTTTCCATCCAGATTTTGACTTTGATGCATCATATGGTATATCAGAAAGATAACAAAATCCTATATCGGTTTGTTCATTTGCTGCAAAACATTTATTAGAAATGTTTGTAATTAAAAATGCAATTATTAATAAAGCAAAACAAAAAATTATTTTAAATAAAACGTTAATTTTACTTTTACCATTTTCTTTCATTACAAAATCCTCCATTTTATATACTCTTTCATTATTATAACATAATTTATAAATTATGTAAATTATGTTCTTAGTTTTGTGTTCCTTACTATCAATTAAAATAGCTCATAGGGACATCTATTAGACGTCCCTATATCTCATTCAACAAGTAAACAATTTAGCTAATTTTTGTTCACTTTATTATCTATTAATTTTATTTTTATGAAGATTCCTACTACTAAAATAATTCCTACGGATATCGCTATTACAAGGATATTCCTCTCTCCTGTTTGAGGTAGTTTTCCATCTTTAATAGATGTGTCTACTTTGTTAGTATTAGTACCTTGGTTTCCTCCTTGGTTTCCACCTTGATTTCCACCTTGATTTCCTCCTTGGTTTCCACCTTGATTTCCACCTTGATTTCCACCTTGGTTTCCACTTTGGTTTCCACCTTGGTTTCCACCTTGGTTTCCACCTTGGTTTCCACCTTGGTTTCCTCCTTGATTTCCACCTTGATTTCCACCTTGGTTTTCGCTATCTATAATTGTTACTGTAATAGGAGCTGCTATTACACCAATATCTTCTTTTCCATTTGAAAATTCAATATCTGTTAATGTGATTTTTGGAGTTGCATTAATTGTTCCAGTTGCTAAAAATGTAACTCTAAATACAGTTTCATCAGCTTTTGTATAGCCTCCTGCTCTTTCTGCTGCTATTTTTCCATTTTCTTTATTAAAACTAGGATTCCATCCGTTTTGTCCTTCTATACTTTTGAATGTTAAGTTTTTACTATCATATTCTAACCTTGCTGTAAATGTAATCATTCCTTTTTCATCTTTAATATTTGATAAAACAACATCCACTGTAACTTCTTTATTAATTTCAACTTTGCTATTTAATGGTTTTAGTGTTATGTCATAACTAGCAGCATATACGTTTGTTATTATACTAAGCATCATTAACAAAATAGCACTTATTTTTATTATCTTTTTCATATTTCTTACTTCTCCTTTTTAGAGTTTTTATCTTAATTAATTAAAGCTAATTTTATTTTAGCAAGATCTGTTGCACTTATTTTTCCATCTCCATTCATATCTGCCGCTTTTAATAGTATTCCTGATAATTCTTCTGTTTCAATAAGATGTAATTTAATTTTAGCAAGATCTGTTGCTCCTAATTTTCCATTTCCATCAATATCACCTGTTACAATTAGTGTAAATTTTAGTTTGCCCACTTCTAAGCTCATACCTGTTGCAATAATATCATCATTACCTAGAGTATTTCCTTCTTTATCTTTTATAACAATTTCTTTTGGTTGTGCTTCAACATTTGTTTTAAAATCATTTACAGTTGTATTTGGCACTATTCTAGAAACAAATCCTTCTTCTATTGTATATAACTCTGAAGTAATTTCATCTGGCTGTTCTGGTTCTTTTGGGACTTTTACATTAATTTTTAATTGTGCATCACTAGAAGCAATATCAATCATACCATTACTTGCTAAAATATTTTTTATTCCTACTATTGTAGATTGGTCTTGTGTAATTGTTTCTTTTACTTTAAATTTTACTGTAAACACATTGTTATCTTGATTAATAAATGTATCATTAACAGTTGCAAATTTAAGATTTTCATCATTTAATGAATTTTCATCAAAAATCCATCCATGTTCTTGTGTCTTAATTCCTATCATATCTAAAACTGTTTT
This sequence comes from Clostridia bacterium, assembly GCA_022799315.1. Taxonomy (GTDB): domain Bacteria; phylum Bacillota; class Clostridia; order TANB77; family CAG-508; genus RGIG8482. The sequence continues at coordinate 88,168 of JAAWOE010000003.1, forward strand.
ATCATAATTTAATTGTCCTAATATTGTATTAATTCCTTTTTCTACATTTTGGAAGTCACTTACATTAATACTTACTTCAAATTCACTTCCTGGAATTAATTCTTCTTCTGATGTTCTAGACATTGTTGTTTTAAAACTTGCTGTATCTACTGTTACTTTACAAACATTACTTGTTACTGATTTACTTAATGTATCTATTGTTGTTGTTACTTTTACACTGTATTCTCCTATATCATCTTTTGTAACATTTTTAATTACTAATGAAGATTGTGTTTGACCATTTAATGGTTTACCATCTTTATACCATTGGTAACTATGAGTACCTTCATAAGTTGTTACTATTGGAGCAATTGTTAAATCTCCTGTTTCTACTGCTGTAACATTTTCTGGCATTGCATCAATAATTGCAGGTATTATAACTGGTTCTACAACTGTTTCTCCTTTTGCTTCTTCTTGTTGTACAACTGTTTTTGCAACAAAGTTTGCATTAACAATATTATTTCCATCTATTATATCATTATAACTTACAACTACTTCCATTTTTTCTTTGTTTGTTATTTCTTTCATTTGTCCGCCAACTGTTACTGTTTCAATTTCGTATCCGTCTTGTGGTGTAATTGTAAGAGTTCTTGTTTCATTTTCTTTAAGAGTAAATATATTTCCCTCTTCTCTATTTGCACCCTCAATAATACCACCTTCCGAGCTAGATGCGATAACAGTTTTATCTGTATTTTGTTTTTCTCCATCTGCTTTAACTTGTGCAATAGCAAATGGGCTAAAAGAATCACATGTTACAATTAAACCATATTGTGTTACAACACAAGGAATTTCTTCAACTTCCATTGTTCCATCATCTTTTTTGATAAAATGATATGCTTTAAAAGTTGTTCCTGCATCATCTGGTCCATATCCTGCTGGAAATCCTAAAGATAATCTTAATCTATGTCCTGTTTTTACAACATATGCCTTACAAACATTTAAAGTTATATTATAAGTTTGACTTGTGATAATTTCTTCATTTGGATATGTTGTTTCTAATAAATCATTCATCTGCTCTGTTTGTGATGTTGTTGTTCTAGTAGTTACAAGTGCAATTCTATTTTTTAATTTATCTGAAATGTGTTTACCATCTTTGGTTTGCCAGTCATTCATAGAAAGGTCTTCATCTTCAAGAAGTTGTGGTCTTGCAAATACTTCCCAATTTTTAGCTTGATTCATACGAGAAGAACATTTAATATCATTTGCTGCCCCATATGTTATTTCCATTGGCTCTTTTCCGCTATTTTTACCAACTACTCCTGTTAAATATATAGAATAAGATGCTCCATCATCAGCCCACATTTTGCTAAATTTAAGATCAAAGGTTACTCTACGTTTTTCATCAAAATTAAAGTTTGTAATTTGGGCTTCAACAGCACCTGTTGGCCCTGTTGATTCTATTTTATATCCTACTTGTGTTGCTCCTTCTTTTAATACTAAATCATCATAATAAGTAACATCAACATGATATGTTGGTCCAACACTAAGCATAGATGTTGGGGCTGGTGTTTGTTTTTTGATATATGGTCTTGCTTTATAAGTTCCATTTGGGTTATATAATTTTCCAGATTGAGCTACAAAATCAGATTCATTTCCTTGATAAGTATAACCTGCTAATCCTTCACTTGGAGCTAATGTTGTTACTGCAAATTCAACATATTCTGAATTTGGAACTGTTATATAAATATAATCTCCATTATCTCTAAATGCTCCTGGTGCATATAATTCTGGGTTCATATAACCCCACTTACCTTCACGCCATATGTCATCACCTGGTCTATATTCATGATATTTCATTAATATGTATTTTCCTTGTTTTTTGGCTTCAGCATATCCTTTTCCATTATAACTTATATAAAAGTCTCCAGCTTTATATTCTTCTGTTTCTGTTCCATCTTGTTTAAATTTTACTAATAGTCCATTAACATTTGTTACATAATCAATACCATAGTCTTCTTCTTCTAATTCTGGATAACTAAATTTATAATTTCCTGCTGCTTCAACATTTTCTAAAGCAACGTGTTCTATGTTCATGCTTTCTTTTCCTAACATACACCATCTTGTGTTTTCGAAACCTTCTGTTATATCGCTTCCTGGTATAAAATCTGGATCTGTAGTATCTATCTTAGTATTACGTAAAAATGGATCGTCTAATGTACAATCAACTGCATACCAAACTTTTCCTGCTGCTCTAGTATTGGTTTCTTTTTCGATTTCAACATAATTCCACATATGAGGAACTGCTGCTGAACCCTCTGATTGGTGAATTCCTTGTACTAAAATACAATTAATTCCTACTTTATCTAATATTGTTTTGAATGATCTTGCATATCCTTCACATACAGCTTGTTTTTTTACAAGTGCGCCGTAAGGTGTTCCAAGAAATCCTTCGTTCCCTTCTGTACAATCACTTTCTAGTCTATATGATGTATTATTAATAATTTGATTATGTACATATTTTATTTGTTCTATTACACGATTTTGTCCTTCTGCAACTTCAAGATTTTTTGTACCCTCTACAATTTCATTTACTCTAGCATCAAATGCTTGTATTTCTTTTTCTACTTGTTCTTTACTAGTAAACCCATCTATATAATAGCTTTTTTGATTTCCCGAACCGATATTAGCATGATATCTATTTTCAGAATCTTTTGTTACACGAAGTGTAAGAATTTGAAAATTTACATAAAAAACCTCAGGATAATCTGCATAAAATGCATATCTTGCTGCATTCATTGCTTGTTTTAATTCTTGATTTCCTTTCATGTAGTTTTCAAGTTGTTCTTGTGTTACATATTTGTCATCTTTTGCAAGATCAAAACTTTCTGTCCCAGTTTTTAGAACCCCTTGAACATACATTTCGTATATTCCATCATAAACTTTTTTTGAAACTTCATTTAGTTGTTGATAATGAAATTTTGTACTGTTTACATTTTTTGTTTCTTTTGCATATACAAAATTGTTAAATGGAACAATATTAATTTGTGTAATAAAAATCGCAATTAATAGTATTCCAATAATCATTTTTCTTATTTTCATAAATTAATTTCCCCCTTTTTTATTTTTAAACAATTAATATGCATAACACTTAAAATATAACATAAAATTCCAAAAAAGTCAATTTTTCTACTATTCTTTTTTGTTGATTTACTAATAAAAATCACCTTTTTAATTATATAAAAAAGTGACTTTTATTTACCTGTTATAAAATTGATGATTTTCTCCCATATATTTATGTTTTCTTCTTTTAAAATTTCTTCTGTAGCTGGCTCTACGTAATCTTGTTTTGGAAGGTTAATATACACAGTTTGTGCCTTATCTAATTTTTGCATTCCTAACATCTCTTTTGCAGATTGTTCTACTGTTTGTAAATTTAACCCGTTTTCTATATTTACTTCTAATTGTTCATTTTCTTTTTGTATTGCTGACAAATCACTTTTTAGTGTTTTAATTTCAGAGAATTTCTCATTTATGATAGAGTTTCTATAACTTATAGCAAATAATATCATAAATCCTATAGCAACATAAGCCATCATTTTTATTTGGCCATTTGTTTGTTTTGCTGTTACCTTTTTAGGTTTAGCTGTTTTTCTTGCTGTACTTTTTTTAGGATATTTTTTTCTTTCTGGTCTATATTCAGGCTGTAATTTTCTAGGACTCGTTTCATATTGGTATCTACTATTATATGCCATACGTTATTTCACCTCCTTCAAAAGCAAAGCTTTTGTACTCTTCACTTTGGCAGACACAAGGCCTACCTCCCTACATTTTTTATATTTTTTCTAATATTCTTAGTTTTGCACTTCTTGCTCTTGAATTTTCTTGTTGTTCCTTAATACTTGCTTCTATTGGTTTTTTATTAATTATTTTTCCGATTTTTTTAGCACCACATATACAATATGGCAAATCTTTTGGACAACTACATTTGCCGAACTGTATCTTTATATGCATTTTTAACTGCTCTATCTTCTAATGAATGAAAAGTTATTATGCATAACCTTCCGCCAGATTTCAAACAATTTATTGCATTATTTACAGTATTAAATAATGGTTTTATTTCATTATTTACTTCTATTCTAATTGCTTGAAATGTGCGTTTTGCGGGATGTCCTGCATTTGGATCATAATGAGGAATTGCTGATTTTATAATTTCTACAAGTTCTAATGTTGTTTCTATTTCTTTTTTATTCCTTACATCTATTATCTTTCTTGCAATTTGTCTTGAAAATTTTTCTTCTCCATATTCATATATAATTTTTGATAAATTTTCTTCTGAATATGTATTTACTACTTCTTTTGCAGTCAATTCTTGACTTTGGTCCATCCTCATATCTAAACTAGAATCTAACATATAGCTAAAGCCTCTTTGTTTAGTATCTATTTGATACGAAGAAACGCCTAAATCTAATAGGATTCCATCTACTTTATCTATTTCTAGTTCTTCTAATATTTCTTTTATTTCATCATGATTTCCATGTACATATTTTACATTTTCATATTCTTTTAATCTTTCCTTGGCAGCACTTAATGCTGTTTCATCTCTATCGATTCCAATTAGCATTCCTTTTTTAGATAGTCTTTTTACTATTTCTTTGCTATGTCCTGCTCCACCCATTGTTCCATCAACATAGATACCATCTGGATTTATATTAAGTCCTTGTATACATTCTTCTAATAATACAGGGGTATGATTAAATTCCAATATTTTGCACCTCTTATTATTAAAGCAAAAGTTGGTATATAGAAAAATACCAACTGTTGCTTTTTTACACTATTTGTTCTTTTGTATTTTAACTAATCTTTTGTTTATTACCATCTTTTGTATATTAGTTTATCTTTTGTTACATATATTTTTTTCTTTTGAATACATAAAATTAGTGTTCATCTTTTGTAAAATTTGCCGTTTGTTTTTGGATTGATGTGGGTACGTTTTGCCCCTACACTTTTTCTTTTGTTAATTTGTTTCTTTTGTGACTTAAGATTTTATCTTTTGTACCTTTAAAATTTTTCTTTTGTATTTTATATAAACTTTTAAAAAGGTTATATACCTAACATTGTCATATTTTCAGCAATTTCATCTGCTGATATATTTTCATCACTACTGTAAGTCGTCCATAGTTCTCTATTCCAAATTTCTAGTCTTGTCCCTACTCCAATAATGACTATTTCTTTATCTAGGCTTGCATGTTCTCTTAGATTTGAAGGTATTAAAAACCTTCCTTGTTTATCTATTTCGCATTCTACTGCCCCAGATAAGAAGAATCTTACGAAGTTTCTAGCATTTTTTTGTGCTAGTGGTAAGCTTTTAAGTTTCTCTTCAAAGTTTGCCCATTCTGATTGTGAATACGCAAATAAGCATCCGTCAAGTCCTTTTGTTATTATAAACTTGTCTCCGATGTCTTCTCTAAGTTTTGCTGGCATTATTACTCTACCTTTAACATCTACGTTATGCTCATATTCACCTATAAACACTTGGGCTCACCTCACTTCCTCTTCAAACCACTTTCCACCACTTTTCACCACTTCACTTAAATTTTAATATAAGTTTTGGGAATTTGCAAGTATTTTTTGAAAAAAGTTTAAAAATTTTTTAAGTTTATTTTTAGTTGGTTTTTGGAACCAAAAATGTAACATGTACTTTTCCAACGTGGAACAAATCTCGCTTCTTGAGACCTTTTCTTTACATTTCAAATTTATACTATTATATTTAGGGACGAAATCGAAGCGTAAAGATTTGTTGTCGCGAAAAATTGCATAGCAATTTTTCTGTGCAATATGTATTTTTATATAATAGGAAATTCGGAAAACTTTCCTATTATATAAAAAATAGTCGCTATTTGCGACTATTTTTTTACATTATTACTTCTATTTCATTAATCTTTCCATTATCTATTAATTTAATTTGTTTTTCTGTAATTTCCTCTCCATTAAATATAAATTTTTCTACTCCTGTACATTTTCCATTTGGATTTTTTATTTTTATATTATAAACACTGCTTTTATATTCGTATCTTATACTATACTCTCTCCATTCTGATGAAATTGTTGGAACAATTCGTAAAGTTCCATCACATACTTTAAGTCCTAGAATATACTCAATACCTGCTTTATACAACCAACTACTAGATCCTGTATACCAAGTCCAGCCTCCTCTTCCCAAAAGATTCCCTACTCCATACACGTCTGCTGCCACTACATATGGCTCTACTTTATACCTATTTACCGCTTCTTTTGTTCTTGCATGTTCTATTGGATTTATAATTTTAAAATACTCTGTAGATTTATCACCATATCCTAAAATACTCCAAGCAATAATCGCCCATACTGCTGCATGTGTATATTGTCCTCCATTTTCTCTTACTCCTGGCAAATATGCTTTAATATATCCTGGTTCTAACTTACTTTTACTAAATGCTGGATCCAATAACTTTATAACTCCATTTTCTTTATCTACCAAATGTTTTTCTAAACTTTCCATAGAAATATATTTTTTGTCATTATCTCCTGCTCCAGATATTACAGACCAACTTTGTGCAATACTATCTATTTTACATTCTTCATTTTCTATACTTCCTAAAATATCTCCATCATCTGTAAATGCTCTTCTAAACCATCTTCCATCCCATCCTGCTTGATTAATTGCCCTTCTTAAATCATTTTGAATTTTCTTATATTGTTCTACTTTTTCTAAATCGTTTCTTGATTCACATATTGGTATAAATCTATTTAATACTTCATAAAGGAAAAAACCAAGCCATATACTTTCTCCTTTTCCTTTGTTTCCTACTGTACTAAATCCATCATTCCAATCTCCTGAGCCAATTTTTGGTATTCCATGTTCTCCTAAATTAATTCCTCTATCTATTGCTCGTATACAGTGCTTATATATTTCTTCCTCATGACTTGTTGGTAAATGCAAATCATAGCATTCATCTTGTCCATCTTCTAAATTTTTCCCATCCACATATAGAACCTTTTGATCTAATATATTGTAATCACCTGTAAATCTAACATATTCCGCTGTAACATATGGAAGCCATAATAAGTCATCTGAAAATTTTGTACGTATTCCTCTTTTTGTTTCTGTATGCCACCAATGTTCTACATCTCCTTCTATAAATTGATGTGCTGCATGCTTTAGTATTTGTTCTTTCATAAATTTTGCTTCTATATATTTAATTCCCATTGTATCTTGTAATTGATCTCTAAACCCATACGCTCCACCAGACTGATAGAATCCACTTCTTGCCCATAATCTACTTGCAATTGTTTGATAACTAAGCCATCCATTTAGAATAATATTCATAGATTCTACTGGTGTTTTTACTTGTACTTTTCGTAACAATTCATTCCAATATTTTTTTGTTTTTTCTAATTCTATTTCTGCTTTTTCTGGTATAGTATATTTGTATGCTACCTCTTGAGTTTGTTTTTCGTCTACTCCTAATACCAATATAATATTTTTATTTTCGAATGCTTTTAGCTCTACTGTAATTTCTATTGCTATACATGAGGATTTTCCTAATGCATTTTCATTTTGTAGCTTTCCAAATTTTACTCCATCTGGTAATTTTAATGTTCCAATACCTATAAATTCTTTTTTACTTCCCGTATAACTCTTTATTTTTTCAGAGCTTGATATATAACATTTTGATTCTTCTAGGTCTTGTAAATATAAACTTTTTGCATAAATTATATTTGAATTTTCATCATAGTTTATGTTTATATATCCATCTGTCTTTATTTCATCTTCACCTAAAACTGGTTTTACATAGTAAAATAGTTTCAATTCTTTTTTCTCTGGAGTTGTATTTTTTAGTCTTATAATATTTACCTTTATATTGTCGTTTATAGGTACAAAAGTTTCTTGTTCTTGTAATAAACCCATTCTAATATTTGTAAACTTTGAATAACCAAATCCATAAGTCATATAATATTCTTCATCGTCTTGATTTAGGTTTGGACATAATGACCAAACCTGTCCATAATCTTCATCTTTTATATATATTATTTCTGATGGCGTGTCTAAAACCTGATTATTATTCCATCTACTAATTCTATTTATTCTACTATTTTTATACCATGTATAACCAGAATTATTATTGGTAATTACTGTACCAAACTCAGGATTTGCCAGTACATGGCTCCATATAACAGGAGGCTTTTTATCTTTTGACATTTTAATTATATATTCTTTTCCATCTTCTGAAAAACCTCCATATTCATTATAATATTTCAGTTCTTCTATATTAATTAGATTACCTCTTTTTTCATAATTTTTTTCTGGTTTATAGTCTTTTTGTGTTTCATTTATATTTCTTATTGTTTCTATATATTCTTCTTCGAGTTCTTTTATAAGTGTTTTAATGTTTCCGTGAATGCGTATCTATAGTCACATTTGCTCTAAATTCTAGCAAATCTTTATCTTCTATTTCATTTGCATTTAATAAAAATATCCCGCCATCTTTTCCTAATAAATACATCAAGTGCCTATTTAATATTTCTGTTTCAATAGCTTCTTTTACATATCTTTCATATACATTTTCTTCTTCATTTAATATTACTAAATCTATATCAATATTTTTTACTTTAAAAAATTCGTATGCTTTTAATATTTCTTTTATGACATAACTATCATTTACATCTTTTATTTTTACAAGTAAAATAGGCAAATTTCCAGATATTCCATACTTCCATAAATCTTGCACTTTATATACTTTTTCATTATTTTGTAAATATACTGTTTTCATTGGATTTTGTGCAATTAAATATGATAAAATTTTTTGATAGATTTCTATGTCGCTACCTTTAATGCCTAAATATCTTGCCTCTTCTTCAACTCTTACCTTTGATAATTCAAAAGCTCTTTTTATATTTTCAGAACTCATATACTTTGAAATATTTTCTTCTACATCTGATTTCTTTTCTGATACTGTTATTATCAAATTTAAAATTACTTTTTCCCCTGGTTTTACCTTTATTGTTCTTTTTAATGCTATTACTGGTGCTACTGTTAATCCCAAGCTTTTAGAAAATGGAATAGAGTTTTCAATCATTTTTGGAATTTCATGTGTTCCACCATTTAATTTTTCTGCATCTATTTCATATTCTAAATCTCCTATAGTTTCATCTTGTGTATATAAGTTTGCACCTAGATATACTGATTTTTCGTTTCCTCTTTTATTTCTTTTTACCAAAATTGTACTTGTATCTTCCAAATATTCATATTTTAAAAACAAGTTGTTAAATGCCATATGAGAATAATCTTGTTCTTTTGTAGATAATACTGGTTCAAATACACTTGATACTTCTAAAATTTCTTCCATAGTTCCTGTATTTTCTAGTTCTAAAGTTCGTATTTCTACTGAATCATCAGATGCTGTACTGATTTTTAATGTAGTATTTATATTTTCATCTGCTCTTACAAATTTGTCCATATCTGGCATAAAGCTCACTTCATATTTATCTGGTTTGGCTGTACTATTTGAATATAAAGAGTTCCATATTCTTTTGGTTCTTATATTTTTAATATAAAAAACAATTCCCTCTGGATAATCATTCGTCTGTTTATATCTATTTACTAATATATTTTTATATTTACTAAATCCTTCTCCTCTTTCATTTATACATATTGTATAATTATCGTTTGAAATCACGTTATAGTTATTTAAATTATGGTTTAATTTTGTAAATGTTTTGACACTATAGTTTTCATAGTCTATATTTTTTAGTTTTTCAATCTTTTCTTTTTTCTCTTTTGTTATAATAACATCTTCTGGCATTCTCTCTTGTAATAATATATCTACTGCTTTTATTTCTGGATTTTCCATAAATCTTTCTTGCAATATATTATTATTTATTAAGTTATTTATTGATAGTAGTATTAAACCTTGATGATGAGCCATGTAAGTTTTAACTACTCCGTATTTCTGTTTATTTCTTAATCTTGCAGGTGTATAGTCTATTGCTTCATAAAATCCATATTTTCCATACATTCCTTTGCTTTCTAACTCTTTTATATTTTTAATTACTTCTTTTGGCATATCTGTAATTGCTAAAATACTCCCATATGAAGATACTACCATTTCATCTGCAAGTCCCCTTTTTAGTCCTAACCAAGGAATTCCAAAGGCTTTATATTGATAATTAGAATTTAAGTCTTTTAAATTAAATGCAGATTCTGATATTCCCCATGGAATTCCTAGTTTTTTAGCATATTCTATTTGACTCATTAGCATAAATTTACAAGATTCATCAAGTAGACTTCCTTCATATTTTCTAATATTTATATTTGGCATTAAATATTCAAAGGCTGTACCAGACCACGAAACAAGTCCTTTATAGCCATTTAATACTGTTAATGTTCTACTTAAATTTTGCCAATGTTTTGAAGGTATATCATGTTTCGCAATTGCAATTAAACTTGCTTGTCTTGCTTCAGATGCAAGCAAATCATAATATGAATCTGTAAGCTTGTTTTCTTCTACATTAAATCCTATAGAAAACAATCTTTTTTCATAGTCATATAACGGTTTAAAGTCCGTTTTTTTAATTAAATTTGTAACTATTTGTATAAGCAAACCTATTGTATCTTTATTTATATTCTTTTCATTATTATTTAAGAATTCTTTAACTATATACAAATATCCCACAAAATTTCCGCTATCTACTGTTGAAATATATTTTGGAATTAGTGGTTCTAAAGTTTCTATATTATACCAATTATATAAATGTCCATTCCATTTTGAAAGCTTTTCTATTGTTTGTAACATGTTTTCTAGCATATTTATGGTTTTTTCTATATTTATATAACCTAAATCATACGCAGATATAACACTTATTAAACCTAATCCGATATTTGTAGATGATGTTCTATTTACTATTTTTTTGTTTCTATCTTCTTGATAATTATCTGGTGGTAAAAAATTATTTTGTTTATTTATATAAGTTTCAAAATAATCCCAAGTTTTCTTTCCTATTTCTACTACATAATTTATTTCTTCATTTGTTAATTCTTTAATTTTTGAAGGTTTTACTTCTTCTTTACTAATATAGTAAGCAATAACTGGTGCTATAATCCATAGTATAAAGATAACATATAATATGATACTTCCTATATTTATCTCTAAAAATGGAAGAATAACTAAACCTATTCCACCTAGAATTAGGTTTATAAACATTAATTTAAAATATGATAAAGCACTTGTTTTCGCACTTTCTTCTGCTTCTTCTGAAGTTGTCCATTGTAATAAATTTTGTTTTGAAACTATCATTCTATATAAAGTTTTTATAATAGCCTCTAACGATATATATGCTTTATGAGGTAAAAACGCAATATTTAATATGGCTCTTAACATACTTCCCTTTATTACACTAATTGTTTTTACAAAATACTTATTATGGATTTGTTTATAATTTTTATTACATATATAACTTAAAAATTCTAATATGCTTGGGAAAATTATAGTTATTAACATTACACTTAAAGGAAGTGCTATATTTATCCCCAATGTTATCTTAAATGTTAATAACATCACTATCATTAGCATTACTTGTATTTCTACAAGACTTCTTCGCAAGTTATCTAATATTTTAAATTTTGATAATGCATTTAATGGATTCCTTTTTTCTCCTATTTTTGTTTTTATAGTTGGCATCAGCCATCTAACAATTTGCCAATCTCCTCTAATCCATCTACTAAGTCTTGAAATAAATGCATTATATTTATATGGGTATCCATCCATTAGCAAAATATCTGTTGCAAGACCACATCTCAAATAACTTCCCTCTAATAAATCATGACTTAAAACTGTATTTTCTGGGATTTGATCTTTTAGGACCTCTGAAAAGACTTTTAAATCATAAATTCCTTTACCTGTAAATATTCCTTCTGAAAAATTATCTTGATAAGTGTCTGAAATAGCATTTGCATATGAATCTATACCACCTGCTCCTGCAAATATTTTAGTAAATATACTTTTTCTTGCAATTTCAAGATCCACTCCCACTCGTGGTTGTATTAATGCATGTCCATTTATTACTGCATCTTTTGTATTATTTAATTCTGGTTTATTTAATATGTGAGATGCTGCTCCTACTAATTCTTGTGCAGAATTTAATACTAAATTTGTGTCAGAATCTAATGTTATTATATATTTTATATTTGGTAGGTCATCTTCATTTTCTATTGTGTTTGCTATAAATGGATTTTTAATATTTCCTAATAAATATTCGTTAAATTGATTAATTAATCCTCTTTTTCTTTCCCATCCTAAATAGCATTTTTCACTTTTGTTCCATACTCTTTTTCTATAAACAAAATGAAATTTATTTGTATTATTTGATGGATATTTTCTATTTAACTTTTGTATCTCTTCTTGTCCTTTTTCTATTATGTCTCTATCATATTCTTCTTTTTCTTTAGAAGATGGGTTTGTATCTGCAAGTAATGTAAAATACAAATTTTCAGATTTATTAGCTAAATAAAATACCTCTAACTTTGAAATTAAATCTTTTACTTTTTTAGGGCTTTTTACTATAGTTGGTATAATTACCATTGTAGTTTCTTCTTTAGGTATTCCTTCTGCATAATCCATTTTGGGTATTAATGTGGGTTTTTTTAGTTTTCCTAATATAAATTGTACAGTTTGTGTAACCACTTGTGATACTGGAATAAATAGCAAGATAAAACTTATAATTCCTAGCAATAAGTTTGTTCTTACATATATATACCACGATAATAATATAGAAATAACAAATGATAATAATGTAATTGTAGCTATATATAACAAAACACTGCCTGTAATTCTTTTTGGTTTTTTGTTTGTTTGTAATGTTTTATATAATTCCTTTACTCCATCTGAAATTAAATAATATCCAATATGCGCAAATTTTGATTCGTTTGTGTTTTCTTGCTCTTTGCTCTTTGCTAATTCTAGTGCTTTTTTAGTAATATATAATTCTGATATTTTTGTTCTTTTTGATATTTCTTTTATTTTGTTTCTATAGTATGTTTTTGTCTTATAATCCATTTTTTCATATACACCTGCTGGATCTTGCTTTAATAGTTCTTCTACACCATTTATGTTTTCAAAAATTTCTAAAAAATTTATTCTTCCTATTTCTTTAATGCTTTTTATACAATTGCCAATTAGAACTTTTCTAACTGCTATATCAAAATGTTCTTTTTTTATAACATCTGATACTGTTGTCCCCATTTTCATGACTTGTTCTTCTAATATTTCTAGATAACTATATGCTTTTTTGCCATATTTTTTTAATCTATATGACATATACTCAATAAATGGATATTTAATTTGTCCAGTTTCTATTATTTTTGACTTATAGTTAGATTTATTGTTAAATTTTTGATTGTTTATAGTTTTATATTCTACTAATCTTTCGATTATATCTTCTACTTTATATTTTTGTATTTGTACAGAATATATTTTTTCACATATCCCTCTTATCATTTCTATAATTGCAATTTGCAAAAATGTACTTATATTCCATATTTCTTCCATGTTTAATGTTTTTTTATTTTGATATGCGTTTAATAATTCTTCTAATGTATGCGCATTAATTCTTGCCTCTGTATATGCTACTATCTCGGTTGCGAGTACATATATTCTTGCAAAACCTGCATATGCTCCATTTGAAATCCCTATAAGATTTTTATATTTCTTCATCGTTAATTCTTTTTGTATTGTTTTTACAGTTTCTTCAATAATATAATAATTATCTAATAGCCATTCACCTGCTGGATGAATATTTATTCCTATTTTAAGATGATCATTTAGTATTTCATATGTTTTTGTTATGAATTTAAAATTTTCTTGCAGTCTTGGTATAGGAAATGTATCTGGATTTGATCTTTCTTGTAAGACATGATCTGATGCTATTTTTTCCAAATAACTTTCTAATTGTTCTTTATCTAATAATGCTCCTTTTATATTTAAAATTTTAGCTAATTTCAAAAAACTCCACTCCTTGTTAGTTATGTATTTTTTAAAATTAGCTTTTCCAAATGTGTTATTTTTATGCAAAAATGTACGTTTAAAAATTTTTAAAGTAAATATAATAAAACTCTTTTAAATAAAATTTTACAAATATTGTATTACAGTAAAGAGGAATAAGTAATGTTTTATGTTTCGCAGATGCGAGCCTTTTGTGGGGACCTTTGAACAATGTTCACAACTTAAGGAATAATAATTGAAAACAAAGATATGTAGGGGCGTTCTTGAACGCCCGAAAAACTTCAGGGAGGCATACTAAATAATATTCATTTAAGCAGTTTCACAGAAGTTTGGGCGATTAAAATCGCCCCTACATTTTATTTCTATAATACAAAAAGCAATATACTACTGATAGAAATAGTCCATAATTCCCGTATAAATTCCCCAAGCAAGTCTTCCTTGATATTCATCATTTAATAACTGCTTTTCTTCCTCGGGATTTGACAAAAATCCACATTCAACAATACTTGTTGGAACCTCTACATTATCAATTATATAAATATTATCAATCTTTAAAGGAACTCTTTTATTCTCTTTTTGAATTGCCTCATTTAAGCTACTTTGTATACAAGTAGCTAATTTTTTACTCTGTTCATCAGACTGTTTATAAAATGTTTGCCAACCATAATACTGACTTTGTGGTATTTTATTTAAATGAACACTTACAAATATATCTGCACTAGCTTCATTTCCTATTTTTACTCTATTTTTAATATCTGATACTTTCTTTTGCCTTAAAGTTTTACTATCCAAATCATAAATTGCTTTCTCATCTGATCTAGTTAGTATAACTGTACATCCGCTTTGCTCTAATAAGTTTTGTACCTTTAATGCAATACTCAAATTAATATCTGCTTCTGTAGTACCATTTCCAGAACTTGCTCCACCATCTTCACCACCATGTCCCGCATCTACTACTACAACTTTACCTGAAACAGGAGAGCCCATAGTTTGTATCGTTTCTTTATTGTAAGTTACTGCTGACAAATATGAAAACAATGATACAAACACCATGCTCACAACAAATAATATTCTTCTTTTTTCTAATAATATCATAATAAAAACTCCCATAAAATAATAATATAGCCATTACTATTTTATGGGAGTCTTTTTATTTTATTACTTATTTCTTCTATCTATTGCATACGAACTTCCTACTATAGTTTTAGATACATGTTTAACTTGTGCTCCTACTTCTCCTATTTCTAATGCATTTTTAAATCTTCCTTTATCTACATCTACTACTCCAATAGAAATCGAAGTTAATGGAAATTGCTCTATTATTCCTCTTCTGTTTGCAACTTCTACATAACCTCTTTCGGCATCTTCTAAAGTAAAATATTGTAATACATTTTCATCAAATTCTTTAATAACATTTTTGCAGATTTCTTCATAGTTTGCATTTTCTACAATTGCTATAAAATCGTCTCCTCCTATATGTCCTACAAAACAACTTTCAGAATTACTACTATGTACATTTCTTGTAATAGTTTTTGCTGTAAATTTAATTATCTCATCACCTTTTGCAAATCCATATAAGTCATTATATGATTTAAAGTTATCTAAATCAAAATATAATATAGCAAATTCCTCTTTTTTTAGTAATCTTTTTTTTATTTCTGTTTGTATTTGTACATTACCAGGAAGTCCTGTTAGTGGGCTTACTCTTCTATTTGTATACATTAATCTTACAATGTTTTTAATTGTGTAATACAAGTAATCTGTATCCATCGGTTTTACAATATAGTATTCAACACCTATTTTTAAAATAGAAACTCTATGGTCTTTATCTCTAGAATCACCTAGAACAACAATGGGAGTAATGCTGTTATCATCATCTTCTCTTATTTTTCTGCATAACTCAATTATATCTTTATCTATACTGTCTTCATTTATAATTATTAGAGATGGTATGTTTTTTAATGCTGTTTCTATATCATCTGTTTTTACACCTTTAAAACTATATTCATTTTCATTTTTAAATGCTTTTTTTAATGTATTAATTAGTTCTATATTATCATCTATAATATAAATATCTTGTACCATATGCTTCTCCTTTCAAATCTTTAAGAGATTTGTACTTTTAACTTTAGGTTATATTTATTTAATTCCATTGTTCTTCCCTCTAATATTTTCCTTCTTTTCTTTTAAAAACTCGTTTATTTTTTCAATTGCATCTGATTTCATTGTAGGGAATGCCTTCTTTAATCTATTTGTTCTTCTTAATAATCTCCTCTTGATTTTGGTTTGCTTATATTTTAAATCTTCTATAGCTTTTTGTAAACTTTCTTTATCAATTTGTTTTTTATTTAGTTCTTCTATTTTCTCTTTAATTGAGGCTGTAATTTCTTTCAATTTTTCTAAACTAATACTAATATCATTTACTTTTATTGCACTTATAATTGCATCTACCAACATAATTATCATCAATATAACAGTTAATATTACTAATTCTGTTTGATTTATAGCTTCAACTCTTTCTATAATATATGGATGTATATATCTAATAAATACTACTCCTAAAAACCCCCAAAACAGTGAATTCATCAAACAAACTCTACCATGTATATTAAATTTATTCTCCGCATAATCCCAGTATTTTGTATGAAATATTTTTTCTAATGCCCAACCAACAATATACTCCCAGAATGATAGTATAAAGAATGCAATTACAAATAATAGTATAGGTTTTTCCTTGAAACCTTGTAAAAATAGAAACATTATAATTGCACCAAAGCCATATATAGGGCAAAATGGTCCATATAAAAATCCACTATTAACTGGCTTTTTTTGAAGCCATGTTTTTAAAACTGATTCCATAACCCATCCAAAAAATGAATATATTATAAAATACATTAATATTTTTACTACATATAAATAATTTTCCACTTTTATTCTTCCTTTACCTTATGCATAATAAGAGAAGGAGAGCTTTCCTTCTCTTTTAGTTAATAATTCTTGCTTTTTTCTCTGTAATTCCTCCATCATTATTTTCCGCTGTTAATTCTAATGTACTTTCTCCTTTTGGAATTGATTGTCTATATTCAATTACTTTTCTATCTCTTCCATTTATTTGATATCTTTGTCCATTTAAAGTATATGTTACAACTTTCATTGCATCTTCGTCTTCAACTCTTATTATTAAATAGTCTCCATCTTTTGCAAATGTTACTACTGGTCTTTTCACTCCTTTTACTTCTAGTTCTTTTGTTGTTATAACATCACTTGTATTAACTGCATCAACAGTTAATGTGTTTTGTCCTAATGGTATTTCTACTGTTTCTTCTATTACTTTTAAATTTTCCATATTTGCTTCAACTTTTGTTTTTTCACCATTATTCCATGTATAATTAATATATTTTAATCCTACTGCGTCTTGTACTGTTATTTTGATTTTGTAATCTTTTGTTAAAGTTAATTCTATAACAGGTTTTCCGTCTCCATCTACCACATATTCTTTTTGGAATACTGTTTCTTCTCCATTTATATCGACTACTCTTATGTATAAAGTATTTGTTCCAAATGGTAAATCTATTGTCTCTGATATGCTTGTCTTGTTTTCTCCTTCAATTACTTGTTCAGCTTCTGTATTCCATTTATATATAATTTGTGAAATAGCAACATTATGTGTTACTTGAATTAATATATCGTCCTCTTGTTTTGTAACGTTTACATCTGGTTTTAGGTTCTTTTGCGCAGTTGTTTTCTCTTTTGCATTATTACTTATATACGAATATAAACCTAATCCTATTAGTATAAGTCCAAATATTAGTATTGCTATTGCAAAAAATTTAACTATCTTACTTATTTCTATTGGCCCTTTACTTTTATTGTTTTCTGTTTGCAGGATTTGATTCATAAGTTATTTCCTCTCCTTCGTTAGTATCAAAAAAATTATATCATATGCATTTTTAGTTGTAAATAATATTATTTAATTTTTATAGAACAAAAAGCTTCGCCTATCAGACGAGCAATGCTCGCCCCTACATTTAATTTAAAATAGCATACTTTCCTAATATACTATAAAAAAACTCCCTTTTAGGGAGTTTTTTTATATATTTCTCATTTTAATTCCTTTAATTCCAAAATATGCTCCTACAATTGCAATTGCAATCGTTGCTATAATTATATTTTTATTTTCTCCTGTTTGTGGAAGTCTTGTACCTGTTTGGGTTTCATCTGGTTTTCCACCTTGGTTTCCGCCTTGGTTTCCACCTTGGTTTCCGCCTTGATTTCCACCTTGGTCTCCGCCTTGATTTCCGCCTTGGCTTCCACCTTGGTTTCCACCTTGGTTTCCTCCTTGATTTCCGCCTTGATTTCCGCCTTGATTTCCTCCTTGGTTTCCGCCTTGGTTTCCGCCTTGATTTCCTCCTTGATTTCCACCTTGGTTTCCTCCTTGGTTTCCGCCTTGATTTCCACCTTGGTCTCCGCCTTGATTTCCACCTTGGTCTCCGCCTTGGTTTCCTCCTTGGTTTCCGCCTTGATTTCCACCTTGGTCTCCGCCTTGGTCTCCACCTTGGTTTCCTCCTTGGTTTCCTCCTTGGTTTCCGCCTTGGTTTCCGCCTTGATTTCCACCTTGGTCTCCGCCTTGATTTCCTCCTTGGTTTCCACCTTGGTTTCCGCCTTGGTCTCCGCCTTGGTCTCCGCCTTGGTTTCCACCTTGGTTTCCACCTTGGTTTCCACCTTGGTTTCCGCCTTGATTTCCGCCTTGATTTCCTCCTTGGTCTCCGCCTTGGTTTCCACCTTGGTTTCCTCCTTCTTTATCGTAAATATTCCCTGTACCATTTCCAAATGTTACTATTCCATCTTCTCCTACTGTAAATGTATATTTAGTATCATTTATTGGATGTCCAACTGGTGCTACTACTTCTTTATAATAATATGTTCCTGGTGTTGCTTTAAAATCAATTGTTCCATTTTCATTTGTTGTTAATCTAACTGGATTACCATTTTTATCTAATATTACATTTCCTTGACTATCGTACATTTCTATCACTGATCCAGCTAACCCATTTTTATCTGCTTCTGTATCATATCTTCCTATTGTTACATCATAACTTGTTTGTACTGTATATGCATTATCTTGGGTTCCATCTCCATTCATACTAAAGACAAGGTCTGATTTCAAAGTAAAGCAAGGTCTGAATCCGTGACTAGCTTCCATACTATACTTTTCATTACCATGTATTGAAATAGGAGCCCAAACACCACAGCCAGCGCCATTATGAGTATATACATTTTCTACTGCTTGGCTCCATCTCACTGAAACATCTTCTAAATTATCTGCTCCTGATCGTACCTGTCTTGAAGCAAACCAATATGATTCTCCTATGTATTTTATTCCCAATTTTCTTATTTGATTATCATCTGTTATATAGTTGTTATCGCTATCTTTTAGAAATCCACTTATTGCTTTGGCCCAACTTTGGTTTGTTTTATAATATGTTTTTGTTTCGCTATATGGATTGTTAGGTACACTTCCTACACATCTAGCACTAGTTGCATATTTAGTATTTAAATATTTATTTGCTTCTTTATTTAATGTTGTAATCGCATTATTATAAGAATTTGCCGAATTACTAAAGTTTTTACTATCTCCTAGCTTAACTCTATCTATTATTCCTTCAGGAATAATCTGTACCCCATATTCTGAAGTAGAATCATATAATACTATACATTTAATCACACCATTTTCTCCAACAGATGTAACTCCTGTATCATATTTTATATAATCTCCTTCTCTTAACTCATTTACTGATATAGTACGCCCAATTTCTTGCTTTTCTAGAGCTTTTACTTCACCCGTTTCTTGCTCCTTACTAAGTTTAGTTATATTGTTTGTTGGTAATATTGTTGAAAATATTATTAAACCTAATAGTATTATAACTAACACTAAACTTGTTAATCTAAATTCAATTCTTCTTACGTTTTTTTGCATATGATTATCCCCTTTATATTATAATAATCTAATTATACTTTAATATATTTACTAGAATATTTCAATATCAGTTTTTACTAAATTTACTAAATATTACAAAAATACTTACAAATTTGCTTACAGCATGTAGATGCAGGTGCTTTAGAATGTCTTTTATTACAATTTCTTTACATTTTTATTATATTGGCTAATAATTATTTTGACTATTAATCTTAATTTATCTCTTTATATTTAATTTATATACACTATTAATAAGCAAAAGAAGGAATAGATAAATCTATTCCCACTTTTTAGTACTTATTATAATACATATTTTTTAATTAAAATTATTCCACCTGCTACTGTAACTAACATTATTATTCCTAAAGTAAAGTATATTGTAGCTTCTCCAGTTTTAATTGATAGTATTACTGGTGCATCATCAATATCATCTTCACCATCTTTAAAGTTATCTGGTGTTGAATCTATATCTGGTGTATGACTGTCATTATAATCTTTACTGATTTCTGCTATGTTTACTTTCTTTCCTAAATTGTTATCTCCATTAATCCAAGTTAAAATAATATCTACACTAGCACTTTCTCCTGGTTTTAATAATGTATTTTCTAATTTAGTAGTTGCTACTACATTATCTGATACTTGTTTCCAATCTGGGTTATCTGCTGCTACGAATCTTAGTCCTGCTGGTATATAATCTTTTAATTCTTTTACATATCCTGCTATTTGACCTTCATTTGTAACTTTTACTTTATAAGCAAATTTAACTGTAACACTGTTTAGTTTCTTATCTTTTAAATCTACTTTTACAACTGGTTCTGGATTTTCATTTCCAGTATGTCCTGTAGGAGTTACTGTTTGTTTTCCATTTTCAATTATAATAACTTGTGATACCCATTTTTTAAGTGCTAAGTCAAAGTATTTTACTTTTACTTTTTCAATATCAATATCATCTTCACCATCTTTATTATTTCCTGGTGTTGAATCTATATCATCTGTTGGATTTCCATTTTTATCTGTGTCTTCTGAAATTTCTGCAGTATTTATTAATATTCTATCAGATGTATTTGGCTCTGTTACTTTAAATGCAACTTTTACATCTCTATAATCTGGATTTGTTTCATTAATATCTGCCTTTTTATCAAATGCATTAATTAAGTTTGAACCTTCGTTTTTTTCTTGTTCTTTTGATAGATAGTCTGTTGTAATTTTTACAGCTTCTGTTACTTCATTTGTTTCTTTTCCATCTTTATCTATCATTTTCCAACGATATTCTTTATTTAAATCATTTTCTGGAACAAATAATAGTCCTTGTGGTAGATTATCTGTTACCTCTTTAGCATATCCTGCTACTTCTCCTTCATTATACACTCTTAATGTATATATTACTATATTTCCATTTTCTACTTCTACTGGCTCTTTTGTATGTGTATATTTAAGGTTTCCGTCTTCTCCCATTGTAACAACTGGTATTCTGTTGTTTATATCCAAATTATCAACTTTTGTAATGAACTTTCTTAATGCTAAATCAAAATATTTTAATTTTACTTTTTCAATGTCTATATCATCTTCACCATCTTTATTATTTCCTGGTGTTGAATCTATATCATCTGTAGGATTTCCGTCTTTACCTGAATCGTCTGAAATTTCTGCTGTATTTATTAATATTCTCTTTGATCCGTTTGGTTCTATTACTTTAAATGCAACCTTTACATCTTTATAGTCTGGATTTGAATCACTAATATTTACATTTTTATTAAATGCTTTAATTAGATTTCCTTCTGGTGCTTTTTCTTGTTCTTTTGATAGATAATCTGTTGTTATTTTTACAGCTTTTGTTACATCCTGTGTTTCTTTTCCTTCACTATCTATCATCTTCCAACGGTAATCTTTATTTAATTGATTTTCTGGTAGGAATAGTAAGCCTTCTGGTAAGTTATCTGTTATTTCTTTTGCGTAACCTGATACTTCTCCTTCATTAAATATTCTTAATGTATATGTTACTATATTTCCATTTTCTACTGGAACTGGTTCTTTTGTATGTGTATATTTAAGGTTTCCATCTTCACCTTTTGTAACAACTGGTATTCTATTTGTTACAGCATCATTATCTACTGCTGTAATAAATTTTCTTAAAGCTAAGTCAAAGTATTTTAATTTTACTTTTTCGATATCTATATCATCTTCACCATCTTTATTATTTCCTGGTGTTGAATCTATATCATCCACTGGATTTCCAGTTTTATTTGTATCATCTGATATTTCTGCAGTATTTATTAATATTCTCTTTGAACCATTTGGTTCTATTACTTTAAATGCAACTTTTACATCTCTATGGTCTGGATTTGAATCACTAATACTTGCATCTTTATCAAATGCTTTAATTAAATTTAATCCTTCTGATTTTTCTTGTTGTTTTGATAAATAGTCTGTTGTTATTTTTACAGCTTTTGTTACATCTGTAGTTTCATTTCCACTTTCATCTATCATTTTCCAACGGTATTCTTTATTTAATTCATTATCTGGTAAGAATAATAAACCTTCTGGTAAATTATCTGTTATTTGGGCAGCATATCCATCCATTGTTCCTTCATTAAATATTCTTAATGTATATGTAACTATATCTGAATTTGCTACTGGAACTGGTTCTTTTGTATGTGTATATTTAAGGTTTCCATCTTCTCCCATTGTAACAACTGGTATTCTAGTTGTTACAGCATCATTGTTTACTGCTGTAATAAACTTTCTTAATGCTAAATCGAAATATGCTAATTTTACATGTTCAATATCAATATCATCTTCTGTTAGAACATTATTTCCTGGTGTTGAATCTACATCATCCACTGGATTTCCATATTCATCACTATCATCTGATATTTGTGCAATATTTGTTAAAATTCTATTTGATGTGTTTGGTTCTATTACTTTGAATGCTATTTTAATATCTTTATAATCTGGATTAGAATTTGTAATTCCTAATTGTTTATTAAATGCATTAATCAAATTTGAACCTTCGGTCTTTTCTTGTGCTTTTGATAAATAGTCTGTTGTTACCTTTACAGCTTTTGTTACATCCCCTGTTTCATTTCCATCTTTATCTATCATTTTCCAACGATAAATTTTATTCAAGTCATTATCTGGTAAGAATAGTAATCCTTCTGGTAAGTTATCTGTTATTTCACTTGCATATCCTGAGATATCACCCTCATTAAATATTCTTAATGTATATGTAACTATATTATTTGTTTGTACTTCTACTGGTACTTTTGTATGAGTATATTTAATATTTCCATCTACTCCCATTGTAGGGACTGGTATTCTATTTGTAATGCTTTCACTATCTACTGCTGTAATGAATTTTCTTAATGCCAAATCAAATACTTGTATTTGTATTTTTTCAAAATCGTCATCATCTTGTTGTCCTGGTATATATGGTACTTTGCTATTAATTAAATCATCTTTATATGTTGGCAATTCTTCATCTGATATTTGTGGGAAAGTTGTAGCTTGTGAATCTCTATCCGTTACAGCTTCACCATCTCCATTTACGAATGCTGAAATATATGCTATATTTGTTATTTTTTGTCCTGATACTGCTGTATCTTTTACTTTACATCTTACTGTTACTTCTTTAAATGATAAAGTAGTTCCATCAAACGCTTTAATTAAATTTTCTTCACCCATTTCTCTTGATAAGTGATTTGTTTTAATTGTTCTTAAAGAACTGTCATTTTCATCCAAATACCATCCATTAGTAAGATTTTCTTCATCATCTGGTAAGAATTCTAATTCAGGTGGTAACTTATCTGTTATTTCTTCTACATAGCCATCTACTTGGCCTTCATTATATACTCTAATTGTATATGTTACTATATCTCCTATTTTAACAGACATAGGTGTTTTTGTATGATTATAGTCTGCTGTTTCATCTGCCCCTGTTTTTAAATCTGTTAAATCTGGATCTGGTACTCTATTTGTAATTGGTGTTGTACCAATTTTTGTAATAAATTTTCTTAAAGATAAGTCAAATGTACCTGGTTTTGGTAATTCTACTGTTACTGTATCTTCATAGTTTGCTGGATGTTTTTCTACTAATACAACTGGTTGTTCATTTAAATATGTTGAATCCTTTGTTGTATAATATGTTGCATCTGTCACATTATAAGTTGCTTTTATATTAAATGTTATATTTGTAATTTTAGTATTTGTTGGTAAAGATATATAAAATTTTTGTCCAAGTACATCTTCTATATTTCCACTTTCAACTACTTGTT
Source organism: Clostridia bacterium (assembly GCA_022799315.1). Classification (GTDB taxonomy): domain Bacteria; phylum Bacillota; class Clostridia; order TANB77; family CAG-508; genus RGIG8482. The sequence goes on from JAAWOE010000003.1 coordinate 112,431, forward strand.
TATTTTCATCTAATAATTTGTTCTCTCCAGTTAAATCAATTTTATTTCTATTTTGATCTACAAATTCTAACTTGCTTATAGTATAACTTCTATTTTGCTCTGCATTTATTTCAAATGGACCAACAATATGGCTATTTCCATTTTTAGTTGCTGTTACATTCTCTTTATTTAATGTTATTGGTGATGTTGTTGCCTCTCCAGTATAATTTGCATTTAAATTAGCATTTGTTATAAAATATTTATATAAATCTTCTGCTTGATATTGACGTGTTATTCCTTCTCTAGTGTTTTCAACAGGATCATCATACCAATCTGCAAACGTTTTATATGTTTTATCTTCTCCTGACCAATTATTAAATAATATTTCTGATAGTTTTGGTGTTTTATCTGTATTATCTTTATGATAAATTGCGTCATCTGCGTTTGTAAAATACCATAAAGCTAATTGTTGTATTACTTCTATATCATCATCCGTCAATAATACACCATATCCATATTCTGTAATACCAGCAGCTTGCATTAATGCTTGTTTTGTCTCTAAAGAACCTTCTGCTTTTGGTAAATACATATTATCTATAATCCACATCATTTTATTGTATGTTTCTTGTGATATTTCTGCTTTTTTTATGCTTCTATTAATTGCATTTAATCTTGTAATTACTTCATCACTTTGTGTTTTCATATCAAAACTTGTATCATAAGTTTTTCTATCTGAAACATTAGTAGATGTTGTAAAACCTCCAAAACCATGTTCAGCTTTAATACAATAAAATGCATTATCATAATTTATTGTTCCTGTTTCATATGATACTATTTTCCATACTTTTTTAGTTGGTGTTCCATCTGATTTTAGTCCTCCTATACCATATGCACCACCCTGCTTTCCATTTTGTGCTTCTCTTACATTTGTAATTCCTAATACATAGCTAGACTGAGCAGCATATGTCGTTGTTTGTACAAGTACACCAATTATTGTAGCTAGCATAAAAATTACTATTAACATTCCAATAACTTTTTTTGTTCTCATATTTTTTCCTTCCTTTTTAAAAATATAATAATACTATTTATATTCTACTTTCGTTTAATTTTGTTGTCAATACTAGGTTTTTCCAGTTTTTTTATTTACTTTTAAAACGTCTTCATATTGCTTTACGGAAGCTTGTTTTTTAAGTACTACTTTAAAAAACAAGCTCATATTACAATTATATAACATTTTCGTAATATTATCAATAAATTATGTAAAATAAAGCAAATTTTCTTTGTGTGCGTAAGCTTTTTTTATTTTTGGAATATTATTTGATAATCATAATATAATTAAATGATAAGATATTTAATTATAAAACTGCTCCATCTTGCTGGACAATGGGCATTTTCCTTTTAGGTTTAAAAATAAAAGCACATCACCAACATGTAGCAAGTTTAAGGCGTAATAAAAAATCTTTCAAATCTATACTTGACTTCTTTATATTTTTTTGCTATTATATTACTACTGTATATGAAAATGCGAAAGTAGCTCATCTGGTAGAGCGTCGCCTTGCCAAGGCGAAGGTAGCGGGTTCGAGCCCCGTCTTTCGCTCCAAAAATTTTGCTTAGCGAAATTTTGGTACTATTCACTATTAATTTTTCATTTTTCACTATTCATAGTACTTTTTTTCATATATATACATATACTTAATTATACGGCGTTGTAGCCAAGTGGTAAGGCACGAGTCTGCAAAACTCTGATTCGGCGGTTCGAATCCGCCCAACGCCTCCAACTGTGCGATGTTTACACATTGCAATTAATAGTTAATAGTGAATAAAAATAACAGCACATTTCTTCTATACAAAGAAAAGTGCTGTTATTTTTATTTCCAATAGTACTCTCCATTATTATCCCTATAGCAATCTAGTTTCAAATAATTCTTAGATTTTTTAATATAAAATTCCTCAATAAACATTTTATCGCTTTCTACTATATTAGTAGAATTTATTATTTCGTCTTTTGAAAACCATTTATACTTGAACTCTGTATTTTTTATTTCATCTTTATTATTAATAGCTAAGTGACATATATAAAGCAAGCTTGTACAATTTTTGTCATGCATTATTTCTGTTGAAATACCTAATACCCCTTTAAACTCCATGTCTATTCCTATTTCTTCTTTCATTTCTCTTTTTACAGCTTCATCTATATGTTCACATTCTTCCACTTTGCCACCAGGAATTGCCCATAGCCCTATGAAGTCTCCTCTTTCTCTTTTTATTAATAATATCTTTCCTTGCTTTTCAACTATCCCAATTACAACATTTACCATATCTTTTACCTCTCATTTTTGTATTTTCTTTATTTTATTATACTTAACATTAATTTTCAATATGAATATATTAAAATTATAGCTTGAAATTATAAAATAAATATCTTATAATATTGCATTTTCAACATATTTAAGATAACATTACATAATTTTTTAAATTATGTTGACAAGCATAATAATTTATGATATATTAATGTCATGTAACAAATCAATTTTGTTTCAAGTGTCGCGGATTTATATATGCGATGCGGAAAGGATCAGCGTATGATCAAACGGAGAATAGTTCATGCAATTCTTCAAATGGGGCCTAGAGGGCCGACATAATCATCTTGTTATATCGTAACTGATAGTTTTGAAAACAACATCATATAAGGAGGAAATTATCTTCATGAGAAAATTCAACAGTATGAGTATGTGGGAAAACAATCCGGCGAATAAGAGTATGATTACGGCAGGAGCGGGCGCATCCGTATCCAACCTCGGGACAATGACGGCTGATTACGCGGCGGGCGTATGCAGCAGGAAGATGGTGAACTTACAGGCATGACGGGCAACGAATCAGGCAGTATGCGGTAAGACAACCGGTAAAGGCGGGGCATATAAGCCCCGCTTTTTTTATTATTTAGCAAAAAGAAGTCGATGTAAACATCGACCTCTTTTCTTATTTTTTATCTTTTTGCAATTCTGCAAATCTTTTTATTTTCATAGTTGTTGTTTTTTCAAATTCATCCTTCTTAATTTCTAAGTTTTTAATTGCCTTATATGATGTTAGTTTCTTATTTACTTTTTTTACTTCTTCCCATATAATTTTATGAATTTGTTCTTCTGTTAAATCTTTACCATGTTTTTCTTCTATTTTTTCATAATCTGGTATTACTTTTACAGAAATTAATAGTTCTTTTGAGCCCTCTTCCTCTTTTCCATATACCATACATTCTTTTATTTCTTCTACTTCTCCTAGCATTAATTCTATTTCTTCTGGGTATATGTTTTTACCATTTTGTGTTACTATAACGTTTTTACTTCTTCCTGTAATATATAAGAATCCATCTTCATCTAAGTAGCCTATATCTCCTGCATGGAACCATCTTGCACCATCTATTTCTTCTATTACTTCACTAGTTGCTTTTTCATCTTCGTAATAACCAAGCATTAATGTATCACTTTTTATTAATACTTCTCCTTCTCCATTTTCATTTGGATTATCTATTTTTAGTTCTGCACATGTTACTGCTTTTCCAGCAGAGCCTACTCTTGCATCAAATTCTGGTGTTAGGGCTGCTATTGGTGCTGTTTCTGTTAAACCATAACCTTGTAAGAAAGCAATACCTATATCTTGTAACCATCTTCCAACTTTTGCATCTATTGGAGCTGCTGCTGATACTATAATTCTTATGTTTCCGCCTAGATTATCATGTATTTCCTTAAATACTTTTCTTTTCACATCTATATTTACACCTTTTAATGCATTTGTTAAATGTATCATAGATTTTACAAGTTTGTCCTTTTTGCTTTTTACTATATTATCATTTATTTTTTTATATAAGTTTTCTATTAATAGCGGAACTGCAAGCATTGCTGTTGGTTTTGTTTCTTTTAGGTTTGGTACAATGTGTTTTAATCCTTCGCAAATAACAATTGATGCACCAACAGATAATGGTAATAAATATCCAATGCTAGATTCATATGTATGATGTAATGGTAGAACAGAGAAAAATCTATCATTATGGTCTAAATATACATATGCTGAAACTACATTAACATTTTGTGCAAGGTTTTTGTTACATATCATAACACCTTTAGCTTTTGATGTTGTTCCAGATGTAAATATTAGAACTTTAAATTCTTCTGGATCAATTTCTATTTCCATATAACTATTATCACCAGATTCAACTATTCTTTTCCCTTGTTCTATTACATAGTTTGCTCCTACATCTTTTCCATTTATTACTTCATCTGAATTCATTTCTATAAAGTATTCTACATCTTGTAAACTATCCTTAATTTTTTTAATTACTTCTTTTTTCTTTGCAGAATAAATAACAGCACTTGCTTTAGAACGTTTTACAACATTTTCTATTTCATTTGCTGGTAACTCTTTATCTACTGGTACTGCAATTCCTGTACCACATAACATAGCCATATAAGATACATACCAATGATAAGTATTTTCTCCTATTATAACAACTCTTTTATCTTTTAAATTTAGTATTTTATTTAACCCTGTTCCAAGTCCAATTACATCGTTTCTATATTCATCATATGTAATTTCAGTAAATGGTGCCTTATGGTCAAATTTTTCTAACATAAATATCTCTTTTGCAAATTTTTTTGTGCTTTCATCAAATATTTCTTTTATTGTTTTATAATCCTTTGGTGCATATTTTATGTTTTTATTTTTTTGTTTATTGTCTTGTATTGTCACTTCTTCTATTTCAGATATTGCGTCCATTTTCATTTTAGGAAATTTAAAATTTGGTACTTTAAATTCTTTTAATATTCTCAATTCATATCACTCCTTGTTAGATTTTCACTTTAACTATTATCGCACATTATTTAAGATTTGTAAACATTTGAATAAACGTTCTAATTGTTTGTTATATAGTTTGTATTTTAAATATTTCTATAAGAACCCCCAGTCGCATTTCATGCGACAGCCCCCTTAAGTAAAGGGGCCTTTTCTCTACTTCATTTGTGTTATTACAAAGAACTCCGCTCTAATGCTTTATTCATCATTTTGATATTGTATTAATTGCAAAATCCTTCTTCCATATAGCTACCATAATTACAAACCAATTGTTTTAGAAAATAAAATAAACTCTTTTTCTCTATTTTCTCTTTAAGAACAATATTAGTACTGTATACAACTTCATCTCTTACTCTAACTTCTATTACACCTATCTCTTCGTTCTCCTCTAAAGGTGCAACAAGTTCATTTTTACATTTTACTCGTACTTCTAAAGAATTAAGCTCACTCTTATTTATAGGAATTTCATCATATTCTATCTTTTCTAAATCAAGTTGCAAGATACAATCTTTCCCTTTCACTATATTTATATTACTTAAATTCTTTTTCTTCCATTCACTAAATTCATATTCAAGCTTTTCTTTAACATTTGCATATTCATAATTCGCAAATGCATACTCTATTAATTTTATACTGTCTCCGTGTTCTTATTTTCTTCGTATCTGCTCCTAAAACCACACAAATTATCCTATGTCCATTTCTTGAAGTTGATGTTACAAGACATCTTCCTGCATTATTGGTAAAACCCGTTTTTACTCCATCTACACCATTTAAATTGCCTAATAGCTCATTTGTATTATTTATTGTTTTTGGAGCTCCATTTATATTTATTGTAGTAGTTTTTGTATTTACAATTTGGGAAAACTTTTTATTTTTTAATGCATAATTTGTTATTTTCGCAAGTTCATATGCTGTTGTATAATGCTCAGTTTCATCTAATCCATGTGGTGTTACAAAATGTGTATTTTTTAAATCTAATTCATTGGCTTTTTCATTCATCATATTTGCAAAGTTTTCTACATTACCTCCAACAAATTCAGCCAACGCAACTGCTGAATCATTTCCGCGAACGTAGCATTAACCCATATAATAAATCATTTACGCTAACTTTGTCTCCACTTTTTAATCCTAACCTAGAACCTCCAGTTCCTCCTGCTTTTTTCGATATTTCTACTATATCTGCTAGATTACTATTTTCTAATACTACTATTGCTGTCATTATTTTTGTAGTAGATGCCATAGCTCTTTTAGAATATCCATTTTTTTCATATATTACCTTATTAGATTCTGTATCTAATATGAGTACTGCTCTTGAATTTATTTTTGGAACAGTACTTGCTGTAGTAGAAGCATTTAGAACTTCTTCATTTATTTCATCTAGATTTTCTTCTTCGTCTATATCATCTGCAAATACTCTTATATTAACACTAAAAATTATTATAAAAATACTTAAAATAGCTATTAATTTTTTCATAGAATAATCTTCGCCCCTTTTTTAATTTCTTATTCTACAATATCGGGTCGGCGCCTTCGCCGACCCCTACACATTTTAATTTGATTTCCATATATAAAAAATCACCTTTTTAATTATATTTTAAAAAGGTGATTTTATGATTTTGTTTTATATTCTTTCTCTATTTCCTATATATTGTTCATTAATTTCTTCTTCTGTCGCTTCTATTCTTTCTTTTAATGTTTCTCCATTTACTTTTTCTAATTCTTCTTTAAAGCTTTCTATACTTACTTTGCATCTAGATGCCGCTTTTTGTATCATTATTTCTTCTTCATCTGTTAATGTATCATTATATGGATTATCATCTATATTATCTAGGGTTGTGCCTTCATCTTCTGATTGCTCTATTTCACTATTTGCTCTTTTTATATTATCATCAACTGTTACATTCCTTGATTTTTCCATATATCTTCTTACTTCTAAATCAGTATTTTTTTGGTTTGTATTTTTTAAATTTACTGGTATACTTGTATATTCATCTGTTTCTTTTGCTCTTCTATAATAACTTACTTCTGGTATTCCATATTTTCCTAATGTTATAGCAAAGCCTTCATTAGAATTTTGTTCATTCTCTCCTGGTTTTATTTTTAACATTGTCATTGTTTTTTCTTTTTCTACACTAGATCCATCTTCATTTACTTTTATAATGTCTTCATTAGGATTGGTTCCTTCTGTTTGTTCTAGTGATTCTAATCTTACTATTTCTCCAGCATTATTTATTCCAATAAATTCAAATCTTGTGTTATCTACTCTTCTTACTCTTACATCTACTATACCTTTTTCTTTTAGTTCTGGTACTAATTCTCTAAAAGTTTTTGTTTCAGTAATTTTCTTATCTAAATTTATTATTGCATCTTTAGAATTTTCTATATATTGTTCTTTTTCTGCTTTATCTTCTTTTACTTTTATTTGTTTTTTGCTTTTTATTTCAGTAGATTCTAATTTTTTTCTTTCTTCCTCTTCTAACTTTTCTAATGATAATGGCATTACATCTCGTAACTGTAGTAAGAATTCATTAGAATTAATTAGCTGTTTATACTTTTCACAAATTTCTATTTGGCCTTCTTCTCCAACTGTTGCTATAACTCCATTACTTGTATGAAATTCTTGTACTGTTCTTCCTTCTACTTCTTTTTTTACTAAATATAGTTCTTCTACTGTTTGATTATTTAATTCGGCATCATTTTTAGATAAATTAATCTTTCCATAATAGATAACATCTATTATAGCTTCATTTTCATCGTTTAAGCTTTTTTCTTCTCTTGCTTTAATTTCTCTTATATGTTCTATTACTTCTTGCATAATGCCTCCTATACTTATAGCTAATTCATATTAATTGATAATTCAAAATTTGTACCTTCTTTTAATTTTACTAAGAATATCGCTTCTTTTTCTTCTGCTGCTGGGCTTAAAAATTCTTTGTATGGAACTGTTACTATATAGTTATCTCCTTGGTTTCCTACTGTCATTTGTCCTACAATATTGTTATCAAAAAAGTTTTGCTTTATATAGTTTGTAAATCTATCTAATGTAGGAAAGTACATAGCTTTAAATTCAATATTTAAGTAATTATAAACTGTAGAATAATTTTTTTCATTGATTAATTTCATTACTTTATCAACATTTGATACAGCTTTTTCTTGGCTTGAAAGTTTGTTATATTTGTCTTTTGTTTCATTTGTTTGCAATGTGTAATTATCTAAAATAACAATATATTTATTAATTCCTGTTTCACTAAATTTATAATAATTATCAAAGTTATCTATAATTACATATTGTTTGTTGCCATTTTCAAGTGTTGTTATTCCATGTTTTACAATATTTGCATCTTGTAATTGTTCTAGGTTGTTTTTAATATATTGTTTATATGCATTTAGATTGTCATCGAATTTTGCTTCTTTATATTTTACATCTAATAAATTAAATGCTTCTTCTGGTTTATTTATTGCCTTAAATTTGTAATCATCAAAATATATTTTTATAACTGATAAATCTGTTATATTATTATCTGGAATTTTATTATATTGTCCTTTTTTTATTGTAATTTCGTCTTCATATATATTACTGATTTGATTGTTTGTTGCATTTGTATATTCTTCTAAGTTAGAATCTTCTATAATAAATGTATCATTATTATAATCTAAATTAACTACATAATATTTTTCTTGTTCTTTATTAATAGAGCGTAAATTTCCTTTTACAAAAACTGTTAAATTAACCATTTTATCAACAGAATACATATCTATACTATAAAATGTGTTTACATCTTCATAAGTTGACACTTCAGTATCATTATTTATCTCTTCATATGCCTCTTTATTATTTAGTTTTATATAGTTTATATATTTATTAATACAATTATTTACTTTATAAAATATTGTTCTATTGGTAACTTGTTCGCTATCTTTATATATTATATCTTCTGCTGATTCAAACTCTTCAGTTTTCTTTAAATTGACTAACAAAATAAGAGATACTACGATTATAATTATTACAATTATAATCATAAACATTAGTATAAACATCGTTTTTTT
>JAAWOE010000016.1 GCA_022799315.1 Clostridia bacterium
AGTCTTTTCTAGTTCCTAGTAAATCTCTATCATATGTAACTTTTACAACCCTGTTCTCATTAACTATATAATAATATATGGTTGTCTTGTTGTCAATATGGTTTTTAATATTTTCTTCTTTTTCTATAACCATTACCTCCTTTTAATTTGATTTTTTCTTTTTGGATTTTTAATTTAAGATTTAATTTTTTAGAATTAAATTTACGTTGATATAAAATATGAATTTATCTTACTACTCTTTTTTGACTTTTGCAATAGGTTTTGTAAATTTATAATTTTTATAAAAAACAAGGTATAAGTAAAACATACTTATACCTTGTTTAAGTGTAATTTTTATACCCTATACAAACAATAAAACCATTTTAATCATATATCTCTACTGCTTTTACAATTACACGTTTTATTGCTCCTGCTGTACAGGTAATCATAGTTATTTCTCTTTCACCCATTGTTTCTTGGCTTAGTGAACTAACATCTTTTGGGTCTGTTTGATAATTTTCATAGACCTCATATGTTATACTTTTTCCATATGGGTTAGTTAATACTATTTTATCTCCTTTTTCTAGTTTTTTAATTCCTCCAAACATCTTATTATTTCTATAATTATGCCCTGCCATGCAAAAGTTTCCTACTTCATTTACATTTGGTCCATACAATTTTGTTATTGATACTTTCAACGTTTTTTTATCTGTATGGTCCAATATATAAGTGCTTAACTTTATTTTAGGTATTTCCAATTTTCCAATTACTTTATATCCTTTTAATTCTCTTGGCATATCTACATATTCTTCTTGTTCTTCTTTTATTACATTACTTTCTTGTATTTGTGTGATAGAATTTTCTACCATATTTTCTACATTATTTTCCACTTTGTTTATATTACTTTGTATTTGCTCTAAATTTTTTGTTTCTAATACCTCTTTAATTTCTATTCCAATTACTACTATTTGAACAAGTATAATTAAAGCTAATATTATTACTGTTTTTGATAATTTAAAACATACAAAATTTGTTTTCATTTTTACGCTCTTATTTTTCTTTTATTTAGATATATTCCAACTATACTTATTATTAGAGCTATACTTATTATATAAAGCGCATACTCTACTACACTTGTTCCTGTTTTTGGAAGTTCTTCTACTGTATTTTCCATAACAGCATTTCCTATTACATTTTCTACAACTGGTGGCATATCTTCATATACCTCTATATTAAATGTTTTGGTTGCAAATACTGATGCTGGGTTATTAACATCAATTAGACTTAATTTAATTGTATATGAACCTTCCTCCACAAATGTTGCTTTTATTGGTGTTCTATTTACAAAATCTCCACCTACTGCAAATCCTGATGGCGGTCCCCAATATCCTAGTTGTGCAATATCATACTCTGTACCTGCAGAATCTGTTGCAAGTATCTTTGGTGTTGCAGGTCCTGTAATATCAACCTTAATTTGTACTGTTTGATGTGGAGTTCCATTAACTCCCGTTAATAGTACAACACCTTCTTTTTCTACATTTTTTACAATTGTACCTGTATATTGTAAATCGAAACTGTACTCATCAACTGCAAATACTGGGCTAACACTGCAAAAAATAATAGCAAAAATCATAATAAAAGATATGAACTTTTTCATATATACAATCTCCCCTTTAAAATTAGTTATACTAATTTATATTAAGGTGTATTTGTCCATATTCCAAAGTTTTGCACTCTTATTAATCCCCTATTAAAATCCGCTTCATCTTGCTGGAGGTCAGAGCATTTTCTTCTACGTTTTTAACTTAAAGGTACTTTGCTAATATATAAAGAGCCTTCACTCTCGGACGAGCAATGCTCGCCCCTACGTTTAACGTGAATTAACTTGTTTTCCTATTATATAAAAAAGCCAACGAATGTTGACTTTAGTTACTTCTTACTAATTCTTTAAATATTTTTCCTCTTTCTTGGAAATTTTTAAAATAGCCATAACTTGATGCAGCAGGAGAAAGAAGGCAAATGCTTCCTTTTGCAGTCACTTCTTTAGCATTTCTTACCGCTTCTTCCATTGTTTTTACCATTATTACATTGTGATTTTCATTATTAACTATTTTCTCAAAAATAAATTCTCCCGTCTTTGGTAAGCATATTATATTTTTTACATTACTTTTAAGTAGAAACTCTATTAATCCATTTTGATTAACCCCTCTATCGTTACCACCAACAATTAGAGTATCTACTTTTTCTAATGTTTCTACAGCATCTATTGTTGCTTCTGGTATTGTTGCAATAGAGTTATTATAATATTCGACTCCATCAAAAGTTCCTACAAATTCCATACGGTGTTCTAGTGGTTCAAATGCATTAATTGTATTAATTGTTTGTGTAAAATCCAATTTTAAAATTTCACTCACCGCTAAAACAAACATAATGTTGTTCAGCATATAATTACCTTTTAAGTTTCTTTCGTCTGTTGTATGATATAGCAATTTTTCTTTTTGATAAATCGCATTATTTTCTAAATATATTACGTTTGTTCTTTCTTCTTTTTGGTCTTTGTTCATAGTAATACCATAATCTTTTTCTAGAAATTTATATGAATATTGTTTCATCAGCTCATTGTCCATATTGAAAATTGCAACATCATTTTCCTTTTGATATTTTACAATGTTGTATTTAGCTTCTATATATTTTTCTAGTGATTCGTAATGATCTAAATGTTCTTCGTAAACATTTAATATAATTCCAATATTAGGTGATTTTTTAACATATTCTAGTCCATGTGAAGAAATTTCTAATACTACTATTTCATCTTGTTTTATATCTTCAATTTCATCAAAAATTGGGATTCCAATATTACCTAATAGTCTTGTTTTCTTTCCTTGCTCTTGTAGCATTTGATGAATTAGAGAACTTGTTGTACTTTTCCCTTTTGTTCCTGTAATTCCAATTGTATAACAATCATAGTACTCAAAAAAAAGTTCTAATTGTGAAGTAACTTTATGAATAAATTTAGTTGTATCAATTCCTTTAAACGTAACACCTGGCGATTTTAAAATTAAATCATATTGTTCTATATCTTTTAAATATTCATCTCCTGTATAAAAATTAAGTTTTTTATCATTTTGCAAATATTTAGTTTCTTCATTAAAATCTTGTTTATGGTATCTTACTGCAAGTGTTTTTTCTGGAAAATGCTTTCTTAAAAAATTATATGTTGATTTTCCTTCTACACCAAATCCTAATATCAATATTTTTTTATTTTTTAAGTGTTCAATTAATTCAGTTAACATTTAAAATATTCTCCTTTAAAATAGCATCAAATTCTTCTGGCACACTATTAATTTCGTTATATCTTTTTGTAATATCTTTGGTTGTATCTGCTAATTCATAATTATCTTTATAAAATTGTAATAAATATGGTAATTTTGTCTTCTCTTTCTCTAATTCTTTAATTGTAACAGTAATTGCATAATTAACTTCTTCATATGTTCCTACACATTCAAATGGTTTAGTTTTACCATATCCACATAGTTCTTTAAATGTTTCTAATAAGTTTTCTTTTTGATATAAATCTTTTCCAAATATAGCTACTAATTCATCTTTGTATAGAAATGGGCTTAATATGATAAATACAAATAAACATTTTGGACATTCTCCACACCATTCCCAAGGAACAATTTTGCTTCCAACATTACAACTTCTAAAAATTTGATGGTATTGTTTGTTTCTTGAAAATAGTTTTGCAATTTGTAGTTCATTTAATGGTCGTAACATACTAAAATAATGTACTCCTGCCTTTAGATACTTATTAGAATAGTATTCAAAATCTTGTTCAAATTCATAACTTTTTGAATATTGATGATTAATTTTTTCACCTTCTACATTACTTTCATTGGCACTTGATTCATTTGATAACGCTATATATTTTTTATCTGTTAAAAATGCGATAAAGTATGATAAAAACGCAAGCATAGAAGAAAATGGCGTATGTCCATTTAAAAATCCTTCTTTATTTAATCGTAATAATTCAGAATCGATCGTTCTTGTTACTTCAATTATTTGGTTATCTTCATAACCTGCTACTTTAGCACATTTCATTGATGGTTCTTTTCCACCAATCATTAAACAATAGTTGTTAGCTTTATCTTTTTTTAGTAATTCTAGAGTAACAGTAGAATCTTTTCCTCCACCAATTGGTATTAACGTTCCTTTCTTTTCTTCTTGTGATATATCTTCTATTTTGCAATATGGTGCTTCTACTGTAATGTTCATCATTTCTTCTTGTGATATATCGATTTGATTAATGTATCGATATTCTCCTTGACCATTATAATAAAGTTTTTTAAACCAATTTATTTGTTCCTCATTTAAGTAACCACATTTTACAATTACATTTTCTGGGCAAGCACATTTCCAATAGCTAACTAATTCCACCATTCCTATATTAAAAACTAAGTTTTTTACAAAGTCGTTCTCAACACTTTTAAACGGTATCTTTTTCTTTTTTATTTCAATAGTTGGATGAAATTCACATAGTCCAACTATTTCGAAATCATATGTAATTTTTATGTTATCTTCACTATCTTCTATATGGTAATCGTGATAAATAAATGTTTTGTATGTATTTCTCAATTTTAGAAATTTTTCATTCATATATTCATTCCTCTAACTTTCTATGTATTTTACAAATCCGTACTCTATATTTCCTCTTGGGCAGTCTTTTAATTCATATAATAATTTACAGCCCATTTTTTCATAGAAGCCTTTTGCTTGAAAATCAAGTGTTTCTACTTTAATTCCAACTAAGTCCCTCTGTTTTGCATATTCTTCTAATCTTCTAAAAATAGCTGTTCCAATATTTTTTCCTCTATGCTTATCACTAATAAAAGTTTTTTGTATATGTAGCCATTGTAGTTCTTCATATATAGCCATTCCTCCTACAATTTCTCCATCTTCAAATGCATAACATCCAAACACTTCTTTTGCTTTTGGCTCTTCACTTCTATTTTTAAAATATTCTGTTTTTCCATGCTCATTATTGTATATATGTAATCCTTTACTAATATATTGATAATTTTCATTATTGTTACTAATTTCTATGTTCATAACTATAATTTCCTTTCGCTGTATTTATTCTTTGTTATTCTATCATATATTATTAGAAAAAGGAAGTTTTTGTTATCACGAACACTCTCTTTTTTAGTCTTATTTATTCTTTATATTCCATATATTTCTTTTCTAAAACTTTAAAATCACAACTTAACTCTTTGTAAAATTTAGCCATTTTACTTTTACTATCTCCTGTAACAATATTATAAATCTTTTCTGCTTTGTCCATAATTTTTTTCTTATTTTCAAGTTTATTTATATATGAATATTGTTCCGAAAGTAATCTTTTATAGCCATAACTTTTATCTTGACTTTCTAATAAGCAGACACTTTCTTGTGGTACAGGTATCATATCTGAAAATCTAATAATACCTAAACTAGCTTTTGTTTTTGTATTAATAATCTTAAAGAAAGATATATTGTCTTTATATGTTCTATGTTTCTGCTTTGGAGAAAACAGCGGTGCAAAATAATAGTGTTGCTTAACAATAATAACAACTCCTATGTATGGTCTTTTTTCATTTTTGTTATATGCAATGTGCTTATCAAATTGGCTTAAGTAATTAATGTATTCTTCGTCTATAATATAGAAATTTAATTTTCCTAATTTTACTTTTTTATTATTTTTCATTTTTCCTCCAATGCAAAAATGAGAGATACTTTATTTAGTATCCCCCATATTTTTTCTGAAAACTCGTTTATAGCAAAGCTAAAGGCTCGTTTCTAACCTAATGTTAAATAGGATATTCGTTTATAGGATTTGCTCCTAAAGGCTCATATCTAACCTAATGTTTTTACACCAATTTATGAATTTAATCAAAGGTTCGTGTTAACCTAATTTATTTGATAAATCGATTTATCAATATTAGTATATTCATTATACTTTATTTTATTTACAAAATCAATACTTGTGGCAAACTATTTTCTTAGTTCTGCTCCTAAATTCTTTTCTAAATCGGCAATTATTTTTTCTAATACTTTGTTTATTTCTTCATCTGTTAAGGTTCTATCGTTTGCTCCAAATGATAATGAATATGCCATACTCTTTTTACCTGCTTCTATATTAGAGCCTGTATATATGTCAAACACTTTCATATCTGTTAATAGTGAACCTGCAGATTTCTTAATCTGTTTTTGTATTGTATCGTTTGCTATATTATTTTCTACTACCATTGCCAAATCTTTTTTTACAACTGGGTATTTTGATATTTCTTTGTATTTCATTTTTCCTGTTTTTTTGCTAAACAATTTATCCAAGTTTATTTCAAATACAAATACATCGTTGTTTTCTGCTTTTTTAGGATGCACTTTTCCCACAATACCAATTATTTCTCCATTTAAATTAATATCTGCTGTTTGACCCAGATGAAATTCTTCTGGTAATTCTTTTGGAAGAACAAAACTATATCTTCCTGCATATCCTAAATAATCTAATAATTCTTCTACAATTCCTTTTATAATATAGAAATCTACTTTTTTAGCATTATTAATTCCTAAGTAATATTCTCCTGAAAGCAAGGCTGCAAGTTTTCTTTCTTCTCCATAAACTTTATCTTTTTTATAAAAGCTTTTTCCAATTTCAAAAATAGATACATCTTTTACATTTCTTGCTGTATTATATTCATAAATTTTATATAATGATGGTATCATACTTGCTCTTAATGTGTTTCTTTCTTCTGTTAGTGGATCTAATAATTTTAAAGTTTCTATTTCATCATCTTTCATAAATTGTTTTGCTTCTTTATCATTTACTAGAATATATGATAGTGTTTCATTTAATCCTAAATCTATCATTTTATTTCTAATTTGTCTTGTTACTTTGTCATAAGTTCCTGTTTTTAATGGCATAACAGGTAATTTGCCTTCTATATTATCTACTCCATAAATACGTCCAACTTCTTCTATTAAGTCTTCTGGAATAGAAATATCTATTCTTCTTGTTGGGACAGCTACTGTAATTGTTCCATTGTTTACAACATATGTAAATCCTAATTTTCTAAATGCATCTAATATACTTTCATTTGGTATGTCTAATCCTAAAATATCTGTGATTTTTTTGAAAGTGATATCTATTTTTTTATCTTCTTTATTTGTAGTATCATATACTGCCATACCACCTACAATTTCTGCGTCTGCATATTTTTCTAGCATATGACATGCACGTTCCATAGCCATATATGTTCTATTTGGATCTAATCCTTTTTCAAAACGAGTGCTTGCTTCACTTCTTAGTATTTTTTTAGATGTATATCTTACTTTTATAGCATCAAAAATTGCCGCTTCTATAATAATATTTTTTGTTGTATTTTCAATTTCAGTATCTAGTCCTCCCATAACTCCTGCAAGTCCTATTGCTCTTGCTCCATCTGAAATAACAATATCGTCTACAGACAATTCTCTTTCGATACCATCTAAAGTTGTTAATTTTTCATCTTGTTTTGCCATTCTTACTTCTAACATTCCTTTTAAAGAATCTGCATCATAGAAATGTAACGGTTGACCAGTTTCAAGCATAACATAGTTACTAATATCTACTACGTTATTAATTGGTCTAATTCCTGATGCCATAAGTCTATTTTTTATGAATGCTGGACTTTCTTTTATTGTTACATTTTTTACTTTTTTAGATAAGAAAATACTACAATTATCTGTTGCAATGTTTAGTTTAAATGTATCGTTTATATCTTCACTATTTTCATTATATGAAACATCTATTGGTTTAACTTCTTTATCATAAATTGCTCCTATTTCATATGCCATTCCTAATATGCTTAATAAATCACCGCGGTTTGCTGTTAATTCAAAATCGATTACTTCATCATCTAACCCTAATAATTTTATTGGATCTTCTCCTACTTTTGCATCTTCTGGTAATTCATGTATTCCATTTTTATCTGCATCTGTTAGGAACTTATTTTCAAGTCCTAATTCTTGCATAGAGCATAGCATTCCATTTGATTCCTGTCCTCTTATCATTCCTTTTTTTATTTTAAAATCTCCTGGTAGTTCTGCTCCAACTTGAGCTACTATTACTTTTAGCCCTTTTCTTACATTTGGTGCTCCACATACGATATCTAAAATCTCTGTTCCAATATCTACTTTACATACATGTAAATGGTCAGAATCTGGATGCATTTCGCATTCTTTTACTTCTCCTACTACTAGTTTTGTAGCATTGATTAATTTTTCAGCACTATCATATTCGTTTCCAACACCTGTCATATCTTCTGCAAGTGTTTTTACATCTACATCTATATCAACATAGTCTTTTACAAAATTTGTACTTAATTTCATTTATTTTCTTCCTTTCATTATAAATTATTTTCATGTTGTTATTATTTATACAATTATGTAAGAACCCCCAGTCGCTTCGCGACAGCCCCCTTAGGTAAAGGGGCCTTTATTATAATTCTTTACTAAACTGAAAGCATTTACTAGAATTAGTAGAGAAAAGCCTCCTTTATTTAAGGGAGGTGGCAGTGCAAAGCACTGACGAAGGGTTCTTGCAATTCTTATATAAACACTATCTTTATTTAAAGGCTCACAATATTTATTTATCCATTTTGTCAAATTGATTTAGGAATCTTACATCATTTGCATAAAGTAAACGTATATCTGTAATTCCATATTTAAACATTGCTAAACGGTCTAGTCCTGTTCCAAATGCAAAGCCTGAATATTTTTCTGGATCATATCCATTCATTTTTAATACGTTAGGATGTACCATTCCAGAACCTAAAATTTCAATCCAACCTGTTTGTTTACAAAGGTTACATCCCTTTCCTCCACATTTAAAGCAGCTAACATCAACTTCATAAGATGGTTCTGTAAATGGGAAGTAGCTTGGTCTAAAACGTAATTTAGAATCTTCTCCTAACATATGTTTTACAAATACTTCTAATGTTCCTTTTAAATGTGCAAGGCTTATTCCTTCATCAATTACTAATCCTTCAATTTGACCAAATTGATGAGAATGTGTTGCATCATCATCTCTACGATATGTTTTTCCTGGGCATATAACACGTATTGGTGTTTTTTCTTTATTTTCCATCATTGTTCTTGCTTGAACTGATGATGTTTGGGTTCTTAATAAATATTCAGTTGTAATATAAAATGTATCTTGCATATCTCTTGCTGGATGACCTTTTGGAAGATTTAATCTTTCAAAGCAATATTCATCTGTTTCAAGTTCTGGTCCATCTACTACGTCATATCCCATTGAAACGAATAGGTCTTCTAATTCTTCTATAATACGATTAACTGGGTGTTTACTTCCTCTTTTTACTTTTGAAGCAGGAAGTGTAATATCAATTTTTTCACTTTCTAATTTTTGATTTAATTTTTCTTCTTCTAATTTTTCTTCTTTTTCTTTAATAAGAGCTTCTAGTTCATCTCTTACTTTATTTACAAGTTCACCAATTACTGGTCTTTCTTCTGGTGATAACGCTCCCATTCCTCTTAATACAGCTGTTAGTTCACCTTTTTTTCCTAAATATTTTACACGAGCTACATCTAAAGCTTGTAAATCTCCAGCACTTGCAATTTCTTCTTTTGCTAAAGTTTTAATTTGTTCAATTTGTTCTTTCATAAACTATTTTCCTCCCCTTTGAATATCAAAAAATCCATTTCTTCCTAAACTTATAGGACGAAATGGATCCGTGGTACCACCTAATTTTTATAATTAATAGTTAATAGTGAAGAGTTAATAATGAATAATGTTTCTATTAATTCTCATTATAGTTATAACGTAACTACCGTCTAATCCTACTGCTATTTCAAATTAGAACTAAAAAAGTGAAATTTCAGTTAAACTTTATGGATTTAGGTTTTCAGCTAATACCTAAACTCTCTTTTTCCAAAACAAATATAACTTACTTTGCTTTTTTATAAGTTTCAATATATGTATACTATATTAGCATAGTTTGTAAAAATATTCAAGCTTTTTAATTGTAATTGTATCATAAAGTTATTCTGTTTGATTTTTTATAATAATTATGATACAATTTAAGTTACTATAAAATACAAAGGAAGGTATGTAATATGAACATTCAAAACGAAATCTCTATTACCAAGGACTCTGTTCGGATAGCAGGAACTACTTATTCTATTCCTGAACACATTCGGCGAAAAAAGCGGCTTAATGCTTGCATTGTAGACAATGTGTTATATGTTAATGGTCACGAAGTAACCGTTAACGGCGGTTTTAGAAAAAATATCCATGCTTTTCGTATTAGTTTCTTTAACCTTCTTGGCTGGCAGCCATTATAGTCAGCTGTGTAAAATAAGCCCCTTTATCGTAAGATTTAGGGGCTTTATCTTATTTCTGTTTGACATTTTATGTAAAGTATGGTATAATTTATTATTATACTAACGTTAAGGGAGGTAGACAACCATGTATGACGAAGATGCATTAAGACGACTCGTAGGTAAAAAGGGTATTGCTTATGCCATAGCACATCTTACCAATATGGCTAAGGACGACGTTTTGAATACAGATCTTTCAAAAAATGGAATTGTCCTTTTAGATGGCAGACCCAATATCGCTCTTATCTATTCTTTAGCTTAACTCATCTCCGCAGCCAACAGCCATTATAGTTGGTTAAAACAAACAAGCGCCTAATGGCGCTTGTTTGCTTTTTATAACATCATATATTTTTATTTACACAACAAAAAGCCCCGCCTTAGCCGTCATTCTCAAGAGATTTTACGGACCTGTACTCACACAGGTGGGTGCTTACCTAAATATTCCTGGGTTTCTTACATAAATGCAAGCATACACGCCATATTTAGAGGTCAGCTCCCAATTCCGAAACTTGTAGGTTCTAAAATATCTTGTTTGTCGTACTATGCAGGGAAAATTATTAACTTATTCTTTTTACATTCTTATATTAACATATCTTTAAAATCATTTTCAACTATTGCTTTTTGTTGTTTTTATTGTTTAAAATGATTCTAATCATTTTATCTTCATTTTACATATCTATTTCTATTATATTCTAATTATTTTAAATGTTGCATGTTTTAAATTCTTTTGATAAAATATTTATTAGTGTTGTAAAAACGACGTACTTTCGTACGTCGTTTTGTTCTTATATTACAAATGTTAACACTATAATTGCAATACCTATAATCACACGATAGATTGCAAAACCTTTGAAGCTTCCCTTTTTCAAATAGTCCATTAAGAATTTTATTACTAATATTCCTGTTAGAAAACTTGCTAAAACTCCCATAAAAAATGCAAGTGTAAATTCAAAATCTTTAATGCTTACCAATACAGCAGCTAAAATTATTGGTGTTGATAGTAAAAATGAATATTTTGCTGCGCTTTCTCTATCTAGTTTTAATGCTCTTGCAACAGTCATTGTTATACCTGATCTTGAAGTACCAGGAAATGCTGCTGCTATTGCTTGTGATAATCCTATAAAAAACGATTGTTTAAATGTCATGTTTTCTAGGCTTACTTCTGATTTTGATTTTTTATCGACAACATATAAAACTATACCTAAAACAATAAGTGCTACTCCTATTAATATCATTTCTATTCCAAATTTTTCGCATATCATATCAGATACTTTATCTAATACTAAACTTAAAATTCCTGTTGGTATTGTTACCGCAACAATAAACCAAAATAGTTTTCCTTGGGTTGATTTTTTCTTTTTAATTACTTGGTCATATCCCCCTTTAATTAGTGATAACCAATCTTTAAAGAAAAATATTGTTATTGCAAGTAATGTACCTAAGTGTAAAGCTACATCAAAACTTTCTGGTATTGACCAGTTAAATAACCATGGAATTATATTTAAATGTGCTGAACTTGATATTGGTAAAAGTTCTGTTAATCCTTGTACAATTCCCAATATAATTGCTTGTATAATTGTCATTTTTTTACCCTCTTTTCCTTTGTCTTAATTATTATCAATTTCTTTAAACATATTTAGTAAGGTTTCTTTCATAAACTCTGCTGAAGTTATTGGTGCAACTTTTCCTGGAAGTGACAATGCCCAATTGAATTTTATTCCTAATTCTTTTATAGCATTTCTATCTACTCCACCTGGATTTGATGCTAAATCTATAATTAAGGCATCTTCTTTAACTTCTTGTAACATTTCTTTTGTTAATACTATATATGGAATTGTATTAATAATAATATCAAATTTATGTAGATGTTCTTTTAATTCAATTAGATTAATTGGCTCATATCCATATGCTTTAATCCAAGCAAGATCAGTTGTTTTTCTTGCTTCGCATGCAACTTTTGCACCTATTCCATCTAACATTTTAGATAACACTTTTCCTATTCTTCCAAATCCTAATACAAGTACATTATTTCCATGTACATTTCTAGGGGTCTCATTAATTGCAATTTGAATTGCACCTTCTGCTGTTGAGATAGCATTTAATACTGCTAATTCTTCTCTTTTTACAATATCAAACACTGTTATGTTTTTTCCATTTATCTTGTCATATACTTCTTGTTTAATTGAACCCGCGATAAAAGTTTTTCCTTCAATATTATTTAGCAAATCATCTATAGCAATTTTATTTTCGCTAAATGGTGTGTTAATATATTCTCCATTGCTAGATAAAGGTAATGGTCCAAGTACAATATCTGCATCCTTAATGCATTCTTCTATACTATTACATTTTGTTGTTATATCTTTCGCATTTTCAAGTCCATATGTACTTATAACATAATTTTCTTTTTCTAACATCTCTACTAGTTTTACAATTCTTAAGTCCCCACCAATTACTGCTATATTTTTAATCAATCCAATCACTTTCCTTTCAATTTTATTTTATGATAGTGTTTATATTGTTATTCCTTTTCTCTATCTTCTTTATTTTGTATGTTTTCTCTTTGCTCTCTTTTTAATCTAATATTATTTAAGCTTAATTTTCCAACTAATTTCATTGTACTTTCTAAGTGTTCTTGCACCTTTATTTCTTTTTTAGTAAGTGTTGTTGTTAAATTTTGTTCTTCATCCATATCTGGGAAGTTTATATAACTTTTAATTGAAAAGAATAGTGGCTCATTTTCTGCCTTTTTATATAAATTGTGGTCTATTTCTATTGCCACATTTAAAAACTTAATTGCATTTTCTTTGTCACCTTTAATTATATAAATCTTTGCTAAATTATAATAAGCTTTTGGTTCTACATCTTTACTTTCAACACTTCTCATAAAGTATTTTTCAGCTTCTTCTAAATCGTTATATATTAAACTAATTTGAGCTAGATTATAATAGCCACTATATAATAAAGTGTTGATTGCTGCTGCTTTTTCATAACAAGCTTTTGCATTTTGGAAATCGTTTAACATTGTATAAACTATTCCCATATTATAGTATAATTCATAATTTGTAGGATTATATTTTAATGCTTCATTATATATGTTTGCTGCTTCCTTATAGCGTTCTTGTTCACAATATATATCTCCTAATAGAGTTGTTGCCTCTATCATCTCTGGTTTTTTTCTTAGTAGTACTTCTAGCATCTGACTTGCTTCTTCTTTTTTTCCTAAGTCATTTAATAAATATGATATTTTATAATAAGAGTTATAATCTTTTTTGTTAATGTCTATAACTTGTACATATTCATCTATTGCTTTCCTCATTCCACCTTCACTCTCATAGATTTCAGCTAACATTTTGTGTCCAAAATAACTTTCAGGATACTTTGTAACAAGCTTAATTAAGAAACTTTTAGCTGTTTTTGAATCTCCTGCAAATAGCATGATTTTTGCAAGTGATATGTATATTATTTCTGAAAAGTTTATGTTTTTATATTCTAAATATATAATTATTATTGGAATTATAATTGATAATAAGTAAATAAGGAATTTCATAAAACTGCCAATTTTTAATACAAAAATG
This sequence comes from Clostridia bacterium, assembly GCA_022799315.1. Taxonomy (GTDB): domain Bacteria; phylum Bacillota; class Clostridia; order TANB77; family CAG-508; genus RGIG8482. The sequence continues at coordinate 13,971 of JAAWOE010000016.1, forward strand.
ATTTCTATGAAGCTAACTGCAATTCCGAAGCGCTTGCATACATAGAATTACTACATAGTTTGTGTCATTCTTTTTAATCATTTTGAAGAACATTATTATAAATAGTGAAAATGCAAGTATATTAAATATGATTTTTTCAGCTAGCATAATTTTCCCCTTTCTTTTATAGATACAACTATTTTATGACATTTTTCAAAAAAAGTCCATACTTATTATAAATAAAACAAAAATACCTATGTTAACGCATTATTATAAATTTTACTATTAACTTTACACAAATATATTTTTTATGTTATAATACCAAATACAAATATGAAATTATAAGGAGTAATATATGAGAATTGGTTTTGATATAGATGATGTTATTACTGATACATCTGGTTCTATGAAAGAATATATTATAAAATACGATAAAAATGGTGAGCTTATGGCAAACATTGAAGACATTATGCGAGGAGATGCTTCTACACCTTTTATTGAAAACTTCTTCGTAGAACACTTTCTAGAAATTGCAAGAAATGCAAAAGTTAAAGAGAATGCTGTAAGAGTTTTAAAAAAATTATTGGATGAAGGAAATGAAATTTATCTTATAACTGCTCGTGGAGAGAGTAGAAAAATTTTTGCAGGTACTGAAACTCTTACTTTGAAATATCTAAATGAAAATAATATTTGCTATACTAATATTATTTTTAACGCAATAGATAAAGCACAATTGTGTATTGATAATCACATTGACTTATTAGTAGATGACTCTATTAAACATTGTGAAGCAGTTAGAAATGTAAATATTAATAGTATTTTATTTACATCAATTGTTAATAAATCTCTTCCTACTACTGTTACAAGAGTAGACAATTGGTTAGAATTAGAAGAAAAAATAAAAGAACTTTTAAAATAAAATTGCTTTGCCACGCGGACGAGCAATGCTCGTCCCTACTTTAGTATTATATGAAAAACAAGTGATATCTACTAATAGATATCACTTGTTCATATTTATTTAGGCTTGTTTTTGTTTTAATTTTGTGTAGCTTGCAATTAAAAACGCAAGTACACTTCCACTTGTTGCTGTAATTAATTGTGTTACTCCCATTGATGCATTTAGAGTTTGTTTTACCATCTCTGGTACAGTCATAGCATTTACCATAATAGTGAATCCTAAATAGATAATAGCTACTTTTACTATAACTGCAACAATAGCAGATAATGGATATGTTATCTTTTTATTTACGTATAAAAATTTATACAATAGAATAAATGCAAAATTTCCTAACCATATTGCTGGAATCATTGTTTTAGAATATAGTGTCATTCCTCCAAATAATAAGCCTCCAAGTATTGTAGAAACAGATGGTAATGTTGCAATTAGTATTGTTTTTATTGTTCCTTTTGTACATAGAGCTGTTAATATAAGAGACATATTAACAATAGTTCCTACTATTAATTGTTGATATTTTCCTAATGGAATTATTTTTGCTAAAAATGTTGGCACTATAAATGCTCCTATTGCTATTAATATTGTAACTATTATATTAGTTAATTTTTTAGTATCTACTAACTGTTCATTTAAAACTTTTGTCATTATACCTTCCTCCTTTTTGTACTTTTAATTTTTAACCTATTAAAAATTATATGATATGTAATGTGTAACAAATCTATTTATGTTATAGACTAAATGTAGAAATTGTAAGTTATATTTCTTGACTTTTTACTTATAAATAGATTATAATAAGTATAGGAAATGACAAATCCACAAACGTGGTTTTGCCGAGAATATATGAAAACTCACATCAACTCGTCAAAGTTACAGATGTGAGCTTTTTCTATTTATGTAGTTGCTTATCAACCCAGTTCTTATACAGAACTGCTGTCAAGGCAACGTTTAATATTAAAAATAACATTAAGAATATTACTAAAAATAGTATCACTTTAACCATAAACATCACCACCTTCCTTACGATGTTTCGTAAATATTAGGTGGCAAAACCACATCTGTTCATTCTTATTTCCTATTGCTACTATTCTACATTATTCTTTTAATTCTGTCTATAATATTAGAAATTTCTTTTATATGATTTTATATATACGATACAAAGCACGGTATTTACCGTGCTTTTATAAGTATTCTATTTATTTAAAATTAGCAGCATCCTCTTCCGCATCCACATCCACAGTTTGTGAATAATAATAAGAATATTATGATGAAGAATAATATTTCGCTGTCACCACAACCACCTAAAAGTCCTCCTAGACCTCCACAGTTATTGTTGCAACCACATCCGCAATTTCTTGATTCGTCCATTATTTTTACCTCCTTGTTTGTTTTTATATGATATAGTATGAATATTTTAAAATTTGTGTTACAATATATTTGAAAAATTTATGTTTAAGGATTGAAAGTTGAAAATAATTATAATTTTGGTATTGTTAAAATTTAATTCTTTCTCAACTAGTTTATGCCTTATAAAAGGATTGTGACTAAAAATGAAAAAAATAGAATTACTTGCACCTGTAGGCGATTTTGAATGTTTGAAAGCTGCTGTTCAAAACGGTGCAGATGCTGTTTACTTGGGGGCATCTACATTTAGTGCTAGAGCTTCTGCTAAAAATTTTGATTTAAGCGAGCTCCAAGATGCTATAGATTATGCTCATTTAAGAGGTGTAGCAGTACATTTAACGTTAAACACATTAATTAAAGATAATGAATTAGATGATGCTTTTTTACTAGCAAGAGAAGCTTATAAATTAGGTATAGATGCACTAATTGTGCAAGATTATGGATTATGCAGAATGCTTTTAAAATATTTACCTGATCTTCCTATTCATGCAAGTACACAGATGACTATTCATAATTTAGAGGGTGCTAAGAAGGCTGAAGAATTAGGTTTCTCAAGAGTTGTTTTATCTCGTGAAACATCTTTAACAGAACTAGAATATATAAAAAGCAATTCAAGCATTGAACTTGAAGCTTTTATTCATGGAGCCCTTTGCATTTCTTATTCTGGACAATGCTTACTTTCTAGTATGATTGGTGGACGTTCTCGGAAACCGTGGAAAATGTGCTGGTACATGCCGTCTTCCATATGAGCTAATTTCCAAATCTGCTGATAAAGAATCTATTTTAGATAGAGGTTATTTACTTAGTACAAAAGATTTATGTGGTCTTTCCTACATCCCAGATTTAATTAATATTGGGGTTTCTTCTTTAAAAATAGAAGGACGTATGAAAACACCAGAATATGTAGCAACTGTTACAAGAATATATAGAAAATATATTGACCTTGCATACTCTAATGAAAATTACTCTATAGATCCTCAGGACCAAAAAGATTTGTTACAAGTATTTAATCGTGGTGGATTTTCTAATGGTCATTATAGTCAAGACCCTAATAGAAATCTTATTTTTAAAGAAAAGCCAAATAATATGGGAATCTATGTTGGAAATGTTGCAAATTATAATCAAGTAAAAGGTCATATAACCCTAAATTTGAATGATAATTTAACAATCGGAGACACAATAACTTTTGAAAAAGAAGAAACTAAATATAAAATTTCTGAATTAATGATGGGCAAAAAAAATATTGATTACGCAACAGATGGCATGCTTGTAACTATTGGTAGAATGAAAGGTAATATTAAACCTGGAGATAAAATATATAAATTAGAAAGCAAAACTTTATCTAGCAAAACTCTTGCTTCTTACCAAGGCGAAAATAAAAAACATACTTTAAATTGCAAGATTGAAATACATAAAGGTACTCCTATTATTATTCAAATTAATGATAATAATGGTTTAAACTTTAGCATTGTATCAGATGTAATTCCAGATAATGCTATTCGTCAACCTATTACTGAAGAACGTATTATAGAACAATTTTCAAAGACAGGAAATACCCCATTTGATTTTGAAAATTTTGATATTGATTTAGAAGATAATTTATATATAAACATTTCAGATTTAAATGAGCTAAGACGTAATTGTATAGAGAATGCTAGCCAAATAATTATAAATTCTAGAAAGAGAACTTTGTCAAATGATGTTCCTTCTAGCATTAGTATATCTAAACTGAAGAATGTAATTACTAACAAACAACAAAAAATATCTCTTTTATTAAATGTTTTAGATGTTCGTGCAAATTATTCTGAATTAGAAGATGTGGATTCATTATATATACCTTTGAAATATTTTACAAAATCAGGTTATAGTAATATCATCAAAAGTATTTCATCTAAATTTAGTACTTATATTTATATGCCATCAATTATCAAATCTAATTATAGAAATTTGTTTATGACTCATATAGATAGAGCTTTAAATGAATACAATATAAAAGGATTTGTACTTTCTAATTTAGGAACATTTAAGATGCTTGAAAAATACAAGTCCAAATATGAATTTATCGGAAATTATACTTTAAATGTATTTAATTCTATTTCTATAGAGGAATATGGTAAATTAGAATTATCTAGAATAACCTTATCTCCTGAATTAAATAAACAAGATATTCTTGATATTAGTAAAACTAACGAACAAAAGACAGAATTAATCGTTTATGGCAATACTCCTGTTATGACTACCAGATATTGTGTTTTAGGGAATTCTAATAAATGCTATCCAAACTGTAAAACACTATGTCGTAGTAAATATAAATACTATCTAAAAGATAGACTTGGACTTTATTTTAGAGTAGTTCCTGATAACACTCAAACTATTAATACTATTTATAATAGTAAAATTACATCAATTGATTTTTCAGATTTACCTGTTAATTCTGTTAGAATAGATATCTTAGATGAAAATATTTTAGAAATAAATGATGTTATTCGAACTGTTAAGCAACAAAAAAGATTTGATGGAAAAGATTATACAAATGCTGATTTTATAAGAGAAGTGTAGTAGGGGTCGACGCCCACGTCGACCCAATATTTTTTGTATTCAAATTATATTAAGCGGGTCGACGTGGGCGTCGACCCCTACATAAAATAGCATAATTGATTTTCTGTACAATAAAAGGAGTCGTATACGACTCCTTTTTAAAATTGCTTGCTGCTTAATTTTATAATTAAATCCATATTATCATCTTCTGCTGCTTTGTTTTTTCTAATTGCCCCACATTTTTTACATTTAAAAACTATTACATATCCTTTTTTAGGATTTGTTTCTATTCCTATTGGCTCTAAATCACCATGACATTCTTCCTGCCTATCTCCTGGATTTATATCTACATGTTTTGAATGTAAACAATGTGGGCAATGATTTCTACATGAATATCCTAGTTTTTTTACTTCTTTTCCACAGTTTTCACATGTGAATTCTTCATCTATTTCTGTAAATTTACTAAACATGATATTTTCCTTTCTTAATCTGCAAGAATGCTTCCACCTATAAACTCACGAATAAGTGATGTTTTAGGAATTGCCTCTTCTGGTATAGAATCAAAATAGCTTAACAATCTAATTAGTCTTGTTGCTTCTGCGTATTCTGGTTGTGTGTTTTTTATTTCTTTTAATAGTGGAAGTGCATAATTTTTTAGTACTCCTAACTCGTAAATTAGAGATGAGTTAAACATTCCATTTGCTTCTTCTTGGAATGGATATATATATCTTTCTTCACCACGGTTTACTGAATACCACATTTTAATTGTATGTGTTGCACTATAGCCTCTAAATTGGTTGTCTCTTACAATTCTTCTAATTAATCTAGTATCTGTTGTTGAAATACGGTTATAGTAATCTATATTTAGAACTGTTAATGCGCTAATATATATTTTATATTTTTGCTCTTTAGGAATAGAGCTTGTTAGTTTATCATTTAAGCAATGAATTCCTTCAATAACTAAAATTTCATCATTTTCTATTTTCATTGTTTCGCCATTGTATTTTTTGTGTCCATTTGTAAAATCGAAGGTTGGAAGCTCAATTTCTTCTCCCTTTAATAGTTTTACTAAATGTTCATTAAATAGCTTTATATCTAATGCTTCTATACATTCGAAATCGTAATTTCCATATTCATCTTTTGGGTTTTGTTCTCTTTCTACAAAATAGTTATCAACTGATATTGTTCTTGGTTTTAATCCATTTAGTCTTAATTGAATTCCTAAACGTTTTGCAAATGTTGTTTTTCCAGAAGATGATGGTCCTGCAATTAATACCATCTTTACTTCTCTATTCTTTGCAATATTATCTGCAAGTTCAGCAATTTTCTTCTCATGTAAACTTTCAGATAATAAAATTGCATCTTGTGCATTATCTTTTTCAACTTCACGATTTAGTTTATATATTGTATTAATTCCTATTAGTTTATATATATCTTCATATTCATCTAAAGTAGATACTAACTTTTTATTTTCTACAAATGAAGTAAGTTTAGTTGGTGTTTTCCAATTTGGATATCTTACAATAAATCCATCTCTATATTTTACAATATCATATACTTTTGTGTAACCTGTTGATATTGGCATAACTCCAAAGAAGTAGTTAAAATAGTCCTCACAGTAATATAATGATGCCCCATATGGTGTTTCTTGGTCTATTTGTATTTTTCCTTTTAGTGTTTTTTCTTTTTTGTAAAATTCTTTTGCTTCTTCTATAGTCATTTTTACTTTTCTAATTTCTAAGTCTTTTTCTATTATTTCACTCATTCTTTTATGAATATTTTCTATCATTTCTTCTGTTACTTGCATATTATCTAATTCACAAAACATAGCATTTGATAGTTGATAATTCACTGTTAAAAGCGCATCTGGGTATAACTCATTTAATGCTTTTGACATAATATACATGATTCCTCTTATATAAATCATCATTCCATCTTTTGAATTTAAATCTATTAGTTCTACTTTAGCATCTTCAGTTAGTTTTAAGTTTAAGCTTCTAACTTCGTTATTACACATACATGCAATTACTAACATCTCCGCATTTTTAATTTCATCCTTTAATAATTCATACACTGTAATTCCGAGGTTTTGCCTCTATTATTTTATTTTCATATGTAATTTTCATTTTGGCATTCCTTTCCTTATTTTAGTAATTTATAATATTCTATTTAGTCTTACTTTCGATTAGCAGACGCCCCTACTTCTATAGTAATTTCTTCGAATGATTCTTCTTCAATAGGATTATTGCATATATGCAACGTCTTTTTCGGTGTATTCTTCTGGTTTCAAACCAATTTTTGTTTTTATACATAGTGATAGTATTAACATTATTATTGCAAATAATATTCCTGCTGTTACCATTGCATATTCTATGGTCATAAATGTTAGTAAAAATGAGCCTACTGCCCCTACAATCATCCTAAACATTGAACAGCACATACTATTGGCTGAGTAAACTTTGGTTAATATATCTGGTGTCATAAAATTTCCCAAATATTTTTTCTTTAAAATTTGGAATACTCCTCTATCAGTCATTCTTAAAACATATGTAAATATGATAATTGAAAGTTGTGGTATTCTTGATAGTCCAATAACAACAACTCCTCCTGCTATAGCAATTCCTACTGACATTCTAATTCCCATATATGTTAATGTTTTATTTTTATGTTTTTCATTATAGCTATTTGCTTTAGTAGATGCTTTCCCTTGTATAATTTCTAACGCAGCTAATATAATTCCTATATATTTAGCAGGTACATGTATATCTTTTAATAATGTTGTTTGATATGTTCCAAATAAGCATATCATTCCCCACATGAATCCGCAACATTAGTAATAGGCTTTTCAATCTTGGAGATCTAAAAATGAATTTAAAGTCATTTTTTACTTCAATTATACTTTCCTTTATTGTTTTTGTTTCTATTTTTTCCTCTTCTTTTACATCTATAAAATTTAACGAAATAATAAGTCCTAGTGTATCAAACAATATTGCAAGAATTAATGGTATATATGGGTTAATCTCATAAAAGAACCCTGCAAGTATAGTTGCTATTGCTGCAATGTAACAATATTTAGAATATCCTTTACTATCAATTTTGGTAAATATTTTCCCCTTGTTCTTTGTTTCTGGGATAGATGAATTTAAGAATGGTGATTCTGTTGTACTTCTTAATGACCACCCTAGTGCTGATATTATTTGTGATAATACTAAAAACATAAAGTTTCTAGAAATAAGTATTGTTACAAACTCTAAAGTAACTAAAATGTTACCTAAAACAATGCTTCTTCTTTTTCCTAATTTTGCTGCTATTGTTGTCATTGGAATTGTAAATATCATTTTAAAAAATGCATACAAACTCTCTAAGAATACAACATCTGCATTTGATATTAATTTTACTTGTGTAAGAAATAAGACTTTTATGGCATTATAAAATAATACATCTGTTGAAATCATCTTATATATTGGATATAATTTCATGTTTAATTTTCTTCTTTTAGCAAGTTTCTTTTCTTCTTCCATTGTTTCTCCCATAATATTCTTTTGTAAATTACATTGTAATTTTAACATAGTAAATATTTTTATTCAACTTATAATTAGCATATTTTTACATATATATGGATATAATTTAATTAACAAAAGATTTTTTAGGAGGTACAAGCTATGAATTTAGAAAGATTACACAATATGTTAAATAATAAGGAAAAAGTTGATGTTTATTATGATGAAAGACCTGTTTGGGTTCAAGAGGTTCATGATAATATTGCAAAGGTAAGTTTTATCGATAATTTTGAAGAAAAAGATGTTTATATAGAGGATTTATATGAAAATGATTTGTATAATTAAAAAAATGGAGAGTACGTATGTACTCTCTTAGCTTACATATATTTTGTAAACTATATGTTTAGGCCATTTTTCTCGAAACGGAATTTCAGGAAATATCTCTACACAAAGCATTACTCCAAATTCTTCTTCAGTGTCTGCTTTTGCATTAGAACTTGATTCTTTTTTCATTTTTTCACAAAAGAATTCAAATGCTTTATCAGCTTTATCTCCTCCGTTTCGATTGATGTAACCTTTTACCTCACGATTAGGTAATATCCGCGGTGCCCGAGCAATGTAGTCTTTCATAGGTATACCCTCCATCTTCTATACATTTTATATAAATTTATTATACTATATTTTACATAAAATTTCAACTTTTAGAAATCAACCTTTTCTTCAATATATTTTTCTAGTTCATCTATACTTATTCTTACTTGTTCCATTGTATCTCTATTTCGTACTGTTACAGCGTTATCTTCTAATGTATCAAAGTCTATTGTTACACAATATGGTGTTCCAATTTCATCTTCTCTTCTATATCTTTTTCCAATGCTTCCTGCTTCATCATAGTCACACATAAATTTCTTTGATAATTTTGCATATACTTCTTCTGCTTTGTCACTTAGTTTTTTAGATAATGGTAATACAGCCACTTTATAAGGTGCAAGAGCAGGATGTAAGTGTAATACTGTACGAGTATCATCATCTCCTACTTTTTCTTCTTCATAAGCATTACATAAAAATGCAAGTGCAACTCTATCACATCCAAGTGATGGTTCAATAACATATGGTATATATCTTTCATTTGTTTCTGGATCTAAATATGTCATATCTTCTTTTGAATGGTTCATATGTTGTGTTAAGTCGTAGTTTGTTCTGTCTGCTATTCCCCATAATTCTCCCCATCCAAATGGGAATGCAAATTCTATATCAGTTGTTGCATTACTATAAAACACTAATTCCTCTTTTGAGTGGTCTCTTAAACGTATATTTTCTTCTTTCATTCCTAAGCTTAATAGCCAGTTTTTGCAAAAGTCTTTCCAGTATTTATGCCATTCTAAATCTGTTCCTGGCTTACAGAAAAATTCAAGCTCCATTTGTTCAAATTCACGTGTTCTAAATGTAAAGTTTCCTGGTGTAATTTCGTTTCTAAATGCTTTACCAATTTGCGCAATTCCCATAGGCATTTTCTTTCTAGTAGTTCTTAGCACGTTTTTAAAATCTACAAATATTCCTTGTGCTGTTTCTGGCCTTAAAAAGATTTCTGATTTAGAATCTTCTGTAACACCTTGGAAGGTTTTAAACATTAAGTTGAATTTACGTATATCTGTAAAATTCGTTTTCTCACAATTTGGACATGGTATTTTGTTTTCATTTATAAAGTTTATTAACTCTTCATCACTCATTCCATCTGCAATCATATCTTTTCCATTCTCGTGTGCCCATTCTTCAATTAGTTTATCTGCTCTATGTCTTGTTTTACATTCTTTACAATCTATTAATGGATCTGAAAATCCTCCAACGTGTCCTGATGCAACCCAAGTTTCTGGATTCATAAGTATTGCTGCATCTAAGCCTACTATATCTTTTTGTTCTTGAATAAATTTCTTTCTCCATAGAGCTTTTACATTATTTTTTAATTCTACTCCAAGTGGTCCATAATCCCAAGTATTTGAAAGCCCTCCATAAATTTCTGAGCCTGGATATATGTATCCTCTTGCCTTACATAAGTTTACGATTTTTTCCATTGATTCTACCATAAAAATACCTCCCTTATTTTTTTGCTAAGATATCAAAAAAACTTTCATTCCTAGCAATTTATTTGCTAGGGACGAAAGTTTTATTTTTCCGCGGTTCCACCCTATTTGGTATTATATTTATACCCACCTTAATTTTTATTTGCTCCAAAGCTCCCCATATAGCTTATATTATTAGATTTCACCAAAACTCTAACTCTCTTTTTGAATATTTACTATATTTTTTCTTTTTCATCGCAATATTTATTTTCTAATATTATATACACTTTATTAATAATAGTCAATATCTATTTGCTTTTTTCATTTGCAATTTTCTTTGCTAATTTATTTTCATAAGATATTGTAGTAAATAGAATTACTCCCATATACAATAATATAGCTACTGGCATAGTATACACGCCTATTGAAATTCTAAAAATTGCAATTATACTTAATAATAATGTTTCTATTACTATTAATCTTAATAGTAGAGTACTTACTGTTTTTAACACTCCTAATTTAGAATATCTAATTCCAATGTATACTAGTACTATTATTGTTGCTATTAACATTGGGACAACATATGGTTTTACTATGTCTCTTCCTCTTAAATGTCCTATTTTGTTCATTTGCAATATTGTTTGTGTGCTTTCTATTTCATATTTTTCTTTTAGTTTTGATTCTAAGTTAGAAATTTGTTCATCTGTTGCTTCTTTTACTGTAATTGCTAAAGAATCACCAAATGTTTCTATTTCTTGATATACAGTTTCTTGTTTTCCAAGTGTTTCTTCTACAATTGGTTTAATTTCTTGTATATTATATGCTTTTCCTAAGTATACATTAATTGTTATATGTTCACTATACATTAATGTAAAATTTAATTTAAATGCAAATATTGCTGCAATTCCTACTAAAATTATTAATGCTATAACAATATATGATATCATTTTATTTTTCATTATTTTATTCATAGTTTGTTACCTACTTTCTATCACTTAATAAGCATTTTGTAATTATAAAGTTATATATAAACATAATAATTAATCCCCAGAACATTACCATTCCGATACTTGAAATTGCAGTCCAATTTATAAATGTAAATACAATCCCAACAATTAATAATGGAAGTAATATAGATGTATATTTTATATATGTTTGTTTTAAATTTTCAGCTATATTTGTTTCTTTTTGTTGTTTCGATAGTATGTTTTTTATAAACATATAGTTTACTATTAATAATACTAAACTAGCAACTATTGTTTCAAATGCTATTGTTACATTAGTATATCTTAATACTAATAACACTAGTGCCATATAACCTATATACGAAATACTTAAAACTATTCCATTTACTTTATATTTTATACATAAGTATATTAACGCAATTGCAATTATTGCAATTAATGTATATATTGCAATTTTACATGCTTGTTCATTTATGCTTGATGCTAAGTATGTGTTACTTTCTAATTTATATTGTATTGGCATTTTTCCAGAATCTATTAATGCAGCTACAGATGTTGCTTGTTCTACATAACTTTGTATTGTTTTACTATCTGTTGAAGCTTGACCTATAGATAATTGTAATATTCCATCTGTTATAGTTTCTGAAAAGTATGTTTCTGTTAGTTTTTGGCTATCTAAATTAAGAGTTACTTTCTTTGTTTCAGTCTTTCCTTCTTCATTTACTGATGATATATATGTTTTTGTAATTTCTTCGAATTTTTTTGTTCCTTCTTTATTAAACTCTATACTTAAATATACTGTAGTTCCTGAGTTTCCATCACTATATACTGCCTTTGCTGATTTTATTTTAGAATTATCTATTAACACTTCTTCAGTTTCACTATCTATAATTTCAAAACTTCCTAAGTATGTTAAATCAGATATTAAGTTGTTAGTATTTTCGTCTTCAGATATTTCTACCATTATTGAACCATCTTCAATATTTTGTCTTAATATGTAATCACTTACTCCATTTGCTTTTAAACGTTTTTCAATTATTTCTTTACTTAGTTCATAATTTTCTTTTGTAAGAACCTCGTCTTTATTTACTTTTTCATCTTTCTTTGTATAGCCTTCTTTTAATGTTCCATCTTCATTTGTTCCATCTGTTGCCACATTTCCTTCACTATCATATATTACCTCTTTAGTAAAATCGTTAGTTAGCCTTGCTGTTCTTGAGCCAGCTAAGTTCATAGACAATTTATAATCTGGTACTATACTTACCATTTGACCTTTATCTTTTTTATATATTCCTACAAAAGATATTAAGCATATTGCTATTATTACTAATATTGTTAATATTTTTAACCCTAAATTCTTTTTCATTTTTTACCTCCAATTATAATAGTTTTGTATTATTAATAATTAATTCAAACCATACCCCTAAGTATTTTGCTGCATATTTACTCATCATTGTTCTGTCCATAAATATTTCAAAATAGTCTAGTACTGGACAGATTTCTGTATCTATGTTTATAGTTAAAGTTACTTTTCTGTTTTCTTTATCTAATGCTAATTTTGTATTTGTAACAGCATAATTTACTTTGTCGTGCTTTCCAAATGTTGCAATATTTTTATTAACAACTCTATCTCTATGAACATCAGATTTATCTGCAAGTATTAATGCTGCTGATACATCACTTACCGCTGTACCTGTTTGCTCATCATGGTTTCCTATTGCCATCATTATTTCTATTCTGTCTTTTTCTTCCATACCCATTTCTTTTAAAATGTTATATGCAAGTAATGCTCCAGATTGAGCATGGTCAACTCGGTTAACACAATTTCCTATATCATGTAAATATCCTGCAATTTTGGCAAGTTCAATTCGCTCTTTACTATAACCAAAGGTTTCTAAAATATCTGCTGCTCTTTTAGAAACAATACTGATATGTCTTACAGAATGTTCTGTAAAACCTAATACATTTAGTTGCCTTTGTGTGCCTTCAATTAAAGCCTGAACTTCTTTGTTATTTTTAACATCTTCTAACGTTATCATTCGTTACCTCCGTAAAGTTTTTTCCTTTAATGTACCACTTTTTTAGTATATTTATACTACGAGTTTTATTCTATATCAAAAAAGAATACTTTTCAAGTATTCTTTTAGATTTTTTATTTATATGTAATCTTTTAAAATTACTTTCCTATTACATATGCAGTATCCACACTTTTTCCATCTCCACCTGTTATCTTTATGGTATATGCTTTTAGAGATATACATGGACGAAGCCCAAACTCATATGTATATCCATTTGCAGCACCTACAGAATCTACTCCACACAATCCAGCTTTGTTGTCCACAACACCACTCTCATTAACGCATCCCACAGAAAAAGCATATCCCAACGTATTACCATACGTATAAGGACTCGCCATGTGAGATGCTATCCAATAATCCTGCCCTGTTGTACATAAATTTACATCTGCAGTTCTCATTTGCGCTATATCTGTTTCATAATTTGTATCTTCATCTAAACTATTGATATATCTTACATTTGTAAAATTTAGAGTTACATATGTTGTTGCTCCATTATCTTTCTTTGTAAACATTCCATTTTCTACTGTTGGTATACTTCCTACGCATCTTGCATCATAGGCATAATCTGTATTTATATATGCTTCTGTTTCATTATTTAACGTTTCTATTGCATTATTATATGCATTTACTGCTTCTGAATAAGTACTACTTCCTAATGCTAGGTTCCTTACATTTCTATCTGATATTATTTGTAATCCATATTCTGAACTTGTTGGATATAATACTCTACATGTTATTACTCCATTTGCTCCACTATCATATTTTATATAGTCTCCTACCTTTAATACTAATACAGATTCATCAATTGTAGGTGTTTCATCATTCACTGCTTTATCAACAATATTGGTAATATTATTTAGATCTACTAATTCTTTTTCTTCTGCATTTGTATAATTTTTTGCTGCTTGTTTTGCTATTTTTAATATTCCATCTTTTCCTATTGTTAAATTTATTGTTACACTTGCTAATATTAGCATAATAATAATTGTTATAACTAGAGATATTAGTGTGATTGCTTTTTCACTTTTTCTTTCCATAACTTCTTTCTCCTTAGTTTATGTTTATGCATGTATATTATTACATGGGTATTGTATAAAACATATTTTATATTGTCAATATTTTATGAAATTTTATGTTAAACTTATATACTCTTTATAAAAAAACAATTTTTAAAGGGCAGCATATCATGCTGCCCCTACATTTCTTATTTTATTAATGTGGTTGGATCAATTTGTTCTCCGTTTTTTGTAATTTCAAAATGAAGATGTGCTTCATCTGCAATTTCAAATGTTGCTGTATCTCCAACTGTTCCTATGCTTTGTCCTTGTTTTACTTGTTCTCCTACTTTAACAAATTCTGCTGTTAATAAATTTGCATATAGAGTTTCATATCCATCTTGATGTTCTACTATTACTGATAAGCCATATCTTGGGTCATTTTTAATTGACTTTATTGTTCCTGCTTCTGATGCTTTTACTACTGTAGTTTTATCAGCTTTTATATCTATTCCCAAATGAGTTGCCCATTCTTCTAATGTGTTTGAATATACTAGTTTTTCTTTAGCAAACTCTTTTGTGATTTCTCCATCTACTGGTTTTACAAATGTTATAACTTGTGTTTTATTCGTTTCTTCTTTTTTATTTGTGTTTACTGTATTTGTCGTATTACTTGTTACATTCTTAGTTGTAGTATTTTTTGTTATTGTGTTTGTTGTAGTTTTATTTGTTACTGTATTAGCATTGTTACTAATTTCATTTTTAGATTCTTCAACGGTTTTTCCCATTTGTGTACTTATAGACTTAGTAGAATCCGCTGCTTCTTGTACTAATCTTGCAATTTTTTCTTCACCTATACTTGTTTGTTCCTTCATTTTGTTTCCATATAACACAAATGTTATAGCAAATGAAATAATTCCTATTCCAAGTAAACTTCCTCCTATATATAAAAGATTTTTATTCATCCCTTTAGTTTCTACTTTTCCTCTTCTTTCTCTTCTCATATAAATTCCTCCTAAAATTTTATATTTACTTTAAGTATTTCCTTTTTTAGAAGATTTATACAATTAAGTTTTACCTTCTATTTCAAAATAGCTCCACGTGGATGATGTGCTTTTCTTTTTAAGCCTAAAAAGAAAATGCCCATCATCCAGCAAGATGGAGCGGATTCAACAATATTATTGCCATTGTAACAAAATATAAAGAGATTGCATTTATTACAATCTCTACATATCTACAATTTCTACACCAACGTAAAAATGTTTTATTATTTCTTCATAATTTTTACCTTGTTTTGCTAAAGCGTCTGCTCCTGTTTGGCTCATTCCAACGCCATGTCCATAACCTATAACGCTAAATTTTATATTATCTCCATCTATCGTAAATTCAAAATTTGTGGAACGTAAGCCAAGTATGCTTCTTACTTCTACTCCTGCAAGTTCTAAATTTCCTACTTTTAATGTTTTTACTCTACCACTATCTGTTTTTTCTTTTATAGAAATTGCATCCGTATTAGAAAAATCGATTACTAAATCTGAATGTTTTTGTTTTATTTTATTTATAAATTCTTCTTTAGTTAACACCACCTCAGAATTATATTGACTATATTCCTCTTCTCCGTGCAGTTTCTACCACTTGTAAATATGGATAACCAGAACCACCCCATACATTTATTGGTACTTCTGTTGTTCCTCCACTGTTTGAATGAAAAAATGCATTAATTGGTTTACCATCATATGTAATCATTTTTCCTTTTGTAGAATTCACTGCATTAACAATATTATTCCAATTTGTCTCTCTTACATTTTCTTCCCATCTTGCAAGTCTCGCTTCTTTTGTAATCCATGCTTGACAGCATGCAGAATCATCACATATATCTGCATTATCATGTTTTTTACCATCTGTTGTAATTTTATAAATTGTATATGTTCTTGCAACTACTGCTTGAGCCTTTAGCGCTTCAAATCTAAAGTCTGCTGGCATTTCAGCAGATACCACATTGCATAAATAATCATCTAATGCTACTTCTTCTACTTGTCCAGAATCTTTATGTAATAACTTTATTGTACTATATTTCTTATAATCATAGTTATTCTCTATAATTTCTTGCTCACTAACATTATTTTCTATTTTTACATCTGTCTCTTCTACATTAAATTTTTTGGTAAATAGAATTGGTATCAAAAATATAATTTGAATTAATATTATTAAATATATAAATATCTTTCTCATATTCTTGTCATTTCCTTCCTGATTATAAATTTATGATGTTAGTTTTAGTTTCATAGAATTAAGAATCTTTTTTTCTATTCTTGAAACTTGTACTTGAGTGATTCCAAGTACTTTTGCGACCTCTGATTGTGTTTTTTCTTTATAGAATCTTAATAATATTATTTCTTTTTCTCTTGTTTCTAAATTTTCAATTAACTGCTTAATTGCAATTTTGTTCACTATACTTCCTGCCTCGTCTTTATCACTTGCTAGTTTATCTACTATAGCTCTATCATCATCACCACTAGAATTTGTTCCTTCATATATTGAAGAAACAGGTCTTATAGCATCTAATGCGTACGCCACCTCTTCTTTAGCTATACTTAATCTTTTTGCAATATCATTTATGCCAATTTCTTCACCAGTTTTATTTATGTGTTCTTTTTGAAGCTCTAATATTTTCACTGCTAATTCTTTTGTACTTCTACTTACTTTCATAATTCCATCGTCACGAATAAATCTTTTTATTTCTCCTAATATATATGGTACTGCATAGGTTGAAACTTGTACTTCAAAACTTGTATCAAATCTTTTTATGGCTTTTATAAAGCCCATACACCCAATTTGGTAAATATCTTCTATTTCATATCCTCTGCCACTAAATCTTTTTACAATGTTCCAAATTAATCCTTTGTTGTTTTCTATTAATCTAGTCATTGCTTCTTCGTCACCATTTTGGGCCTTTTTTATGTCTTTTAAATTATTTTCGTACATAGGTAACTCCCTCTTTTTAATTAAACTTTAGTTTTACATTCTAAATGAGCTAAAAACTTTTCCTTCCTTCTCGTTTTCTTTGCCTTGCTTAATTACTTTTTTCATTGTTACCTTAGTACCTAATCCTAATATTGATTCAACTTCTAAATCGTCCATAAAACTATCCATTATAGTAAATCCCATTCCAGATCTTTCTAAATCTGGTTTAGATGTATATAATGGTTCCTTAGCCATATCAACATTTTCAATTCCTTTTCCATTATCTGATATTTCTATTAATATTGTATTTTCAAAAATTTTGCAGTTAATAGAAATTAATCCATCCCTTTCTTCATAACCATGTATAATACAATTTGTTACAGCCTCAGATACTGCTGTTTTTATATCCGCTAATTCTTCAATAGTTGGATCTAATTGTGAAGCAAATGCTGCAACACTGATACGTGCAAATGCTTCATTATTAGATTTACTTAGAAATTCTAATTTCATTTCATTTTCATATAAGCTTTTCATATTTATTTTTCCTCCTCAAACGTCGGTTTATAACCTTTTACTTGCTTTTTGTTATGCACATTTATCTGTAATTGGAATAATTTTTAACAGTCCACACATTTCAAATATTTTCTTTATACTTGGTTTTACATTCATAAGCTCTGCTAAGCCTCCAATTCTTCTTATAGCCTTATATCTTCCTATTAGCATTCCTATTCCTGCACTGTCCATAAAAGTAACCTGATTAAAGTCAAATACAATTTTTTTAGGCATATATCTTTCAATTTCATTATCCATTTTCCTCCTTATTTTTTCTGTAGTATGATGATCAATTTCTTCTGTAATTTTAAAAATTAACAGCTTGTCCTTTTCTTCATATTTTGTTTCCAAAATTATTCCTCCCAACTTCTTTAATTTTTTATGATTATATACCCTATGGTAATATTTTCCAATAGCGAAACATAGGAAGTTTTAGCGATTTATAAGAACTTTTCGACGGCATTTTTAGACAAAAAAAGATAGCAAATATTTGCTATCTTTTTTAATATATTTTATTTTTCTAACCAAATAGAGTTAATACTTAAACATTTTCCCTCATCTGGAGCATAGAACCAAAAGATATGTGGGCTTGATATATCCTCTAGATTAAAAGAAGATATTGAGCCAGTATATGTCCATTGTAGCCAACTTGTTGTAGAAAAAGGATAATCACTTATAATAAAACTTATGACTGCTGTATTTTCATCATTATAAATTATACCTATTTTTTTGTAACTATCAAAATTTATTGCATTTACCGTCCTTGCTCCATTCCAACCAGAATCAGGAAGATAAGAATAATAAAATTTGCCATCTTGATTTACACAGTATCTATTTAACACCCATCCACCTGTTATATCCGTGCATTCATCTCCATTATTATACAAGTATGTTCTTTTCTCTGTTTTTATTGTTACAACATTACTTTCAACTGTTAGACCATTTTTGTATTTTGCAATTACTTTAAC
>JAAWOE010000004.1 GCA_022799315.1 Clostridia bacterium
GATTTGAACGATGTTATTTAAGTTATCTTGGAATAATATGAAAAAAAGTATAAAAGATTATGCTATATATTTTTTAACATTAGTATTAGGTGTAGCAATATTTTATATGTTTAATTCAATAGATAGTCAACAAGCTATGATACAGGTATCACAATCACAAAGAGAAATAATAAAAATGATGATTTCGATGCTTGGTTTTGTGTCAGTATTTGTAGCAGTTATATTAGGATTACTAATTGTATATTCTAATAATTTCTTAATTAATCGAAGAAAAAAAGAATTCGGAGTGTATATGACACTTGGAATGGGTAGAAGACAAATATCTAAAATCATACTAATGGAAACTATATTTGTTGGAATCATTTCACTTGCCATAGGAATAGTTGTAGGTGTATTTGCTTCACAATTTATGTCAGTATTAGTTGCTAAAATGTTTGAAGCAGATATGAGTGAATTTCAGTTTGTATTTTCTGGGGATGCTTGTATAAAAACTTGCATTTATTTTGCAGTAATGTATGTGCTAGTTATGATCTTTAATACATTTACTGTTTCAAAATATAAACTAATCAATTTATTAAATGCACAAAAGAAAAATGAAAAAGTAAAAATAAAAAATCCATTTCTTTGCATATTAGTATTTATTGTTGCAGGGGCAATGTTAGGTTATGCTTATTGGAAAGTAACAGCGGATAGCGGTAGTTTAAATACATTTGATAAACTATTACCACCAATACTTATGGGAATAGTTAGTACAATATTAATTTTCTGGTCTTTATCAGGTTTTATAATACAAATAGTTCAAAAAATGAAAAATACATATTTAAAAGGTACAAATATGTTTGTATTAAGACAAATTAATAATAAAATTAACACAATGGTAGCAAGTATGAGCGTTATATGTTTAATGCTATTTATGACAATATCAATACTTTCTTCAAGTTTAGCATTAAGAAATACAATGGGAAGAGAATTAGTAGAAATGACACCAGTAGATGTAAATTTATATAAAATAGCAAATTTACCAGAAAGATCTGTTAATAAATATGGTAAAGAAACGATATATACAGAAGAGCAAAGGAAAGATTCAAAAATTCCATTAGCAGATACATTAAAAAGCAATGGACTAGATATGAATGTATTAAAAGATATGGTAGAAATACCAATCTATACAAGCAATGATTTAACATGGAGTGATTTTTTAGAAGATAAGTTAGAACAGTTAAAAGCGAAATTTCCTATGCTTGCATACGATACAGAAGAAGAAATTGTAAAAATATCTGATTATAATAAAATAGCAAAATTATATGGAATAGATGAGTATGAGCTAAATGATAATGAATATATTATGATTTGTGATTTTACGAGTATGAAACAAGTAAGAAATGAAGTATTAGTAGATGGAAACAATCCTTTAACAATCGCAGGAAAACAATACAAATCAAAATATAATGAGTGCAAAAATGGATTTATAGTAATGTCAACAAGTCATACAAATACAGGAATAATAGTTGTCCCAGATAATTGCCCTTTAACAGATGATATGAAAGAAATACACCTTTTAGCAGCAAATTATAATGACGACACAGAAGAAGGAAAGAAAAAGATTGAAGAAATATTTTCAAAAAATGATTCAGCATTTATACAAAGTTTAGACAAAAAAGGATTAGAGATAGATGGACTTACTAAAACAAGAATTATGGAAGGAAGTATAGGAATAGCAACAATAGTAACATTTATTGCAATTTATTTAGGTGTAATATTTCTAATTGCAAGTTCAGCTATCCTAGCATTAAAACAACTAACAGACAGTTCAGATAATAAACAAAGATATACTATCCTAAGAAAAATAGGTTGCGATGAAAAAATGATAAACAAATCTTTATTTAGACAAATAGGAATATTCTTTGGAGTTCCATTACTTCTAGCAGTTATACATTCTATATTTGGAATACAATTTGCAGTAAAAATGATGTCAGGTTTAGCAAGTGAAAAGGACTTATTGCCATCAGCTATTGCCACAGTAGTTATTATTGGAGTAATATATGGAGCATATTTCTTGGCTACCTACTTTGGAAGTAAAAATATCATTAAGGAGGAATAGATATGTTTGGAATCTTTAAAATGATATTTTTAGGAATCATAGCATTAGTAATAATATTATGGATTACAATTTTTAATATAGGAACAGGAGAAAATCCCAAAGACAAAATTATAAACACTTATGATTCATTTATTCAAAGTTTTGATACAGCAGGTCTAACGAGTAATTGGAAATTAAAAGGCAAAAGAAAATATGGAGTAGATAAATATGTTGGAACATATATAGCAAATTATGATAACTATTCAGGCGAAGAAACAATATTTGGTGGAACTGCTATTTCAAGGAAAAATGGAGATCATATAAAGGTAAAAATAAAAATAGAAAAAGAAAGTGGTAATATCAATATAATTGCTAAATTGGGAAATAACGAAACTACATTAATTAGTGATACAGGAGAATATGAAGATAATATATATGCCAGCGGAGTTAGTTATTACTTAACTATAAAATTAGATAATTTTAAAGGGAATATTGATATTATAGCAGAGTAGGAGGAGATTGAGATGGATAGTATAAAAGAAAAAATACCAATGATAATAGCAGTTATTGTAGCAATAGCACTATGTGGAGTAGCATATTATTTCTTGGTATATCAACAATCAAATTATTATACTCAAATAGATAATAGCAAAATAGCAAGTATTCCAGAAACAGGTGGAATGAAATATGAATATACTTTAGACTGTTATAGCGAAAATGGAAAGAAAAAAGAAATAAAATTTAGAACAAGTAGAGAATTAAAAGAAGATTCCTATTTAAAATTAGAAGTAATGGTAACAAGAGGAGTCAAATCTTGGGAAGAAGTACAAGTAAATGAGTTGCCAGAGAAAGTAAAAACAGCATTAAATGTAGAATAAGGAGGATTAATAATGCCTAAAAACATAAATTGGGATGGAGTAATCCAATCAATAAACGATTTTTGGCTACCAATATTAGGAGTTGGCGGAATAATAGTCATAGTAGTAATTATCGCAGTAATTTATAAAAAATGGAAAGAAAAAAATGAATAAAAAGTAGTAAAAAGAGGTGGTAAAGATGAAGAAATTTCTAAAAATAGTATTTTTACTAATATTGATAATAACGAGTATAGCATTGCTATTTATAGGAAATGGATATAAAATGTATAAAGAAGCAATAGAAGAAATAAGTATAGAAGATAAAATAAAAGAAATAAAAAGCAAAGACAACTATACAGAAATTTCAGACTTACCACAAAATTATATCAATGCAGTATTATCAGTAGAAGATCATAGATTTTATAATCATTGTGGAATAGATTTAATTGCAATAGGTAGAGCAACAATAAATGACATAAAAGCTATGGATTTTGTAGAAGGTGGAAGTACAATAACACAGCAATTAGCAAAAAATATATATTTTACACAAGACAAGAAATTTGAAAGAAAAATAGCAGAAGTATTTATGGCATTTAAAATAGAAAACAAATGTGAAAAAGATGAAATATTAGAATTATACTTAAATACAAGCTATTTTGGAGATGGATATTATACTGTAAAGGAAGCAAGTTTAGGATATTTTGGAAAAGAACCAAATCAGATGACAGAATATGAAGCGATTATGCTTGCAGGAATACCAAATGCACCATCAGTATATGCTCCAACAAAAAATCCAGAATTAGCGAAACAAAGACAAAAACAAGTAATAAACAAAATGATAGAATATAAATATCTTACACAAAGCGAAGCAGATAAAATATTAAAACAGAAATAGTAATTAGTTGTAAAAATATACTAATTAAATAACACAAAGATTAATAATCAATGTGGTAAAAATGCACAATGAATAATTAATGTTAATAGAACGAAAGGAGTAGTGAATATGAGCATTTTAGGTAATATCTTATGGTTTATCTTTGGAGGTTTTTTAAGTGGGATTTCTTGGTGTATATCAGGTCTTATTTGGTGTATTACAATAATAGGAATCCCCTATGGAAAACAATGTTTTAAATTTGCAGCTTTATCATTTGCACCATTCGGCAAAGAGGTCGAATATGGAGGAGGAATACCATCAGTAATTGCAAATGTAATATGGATTATATTCTTTGGGATTCCAATGGCACTTGAAAACTTATTATTTGGTTGTATATGGTGCATAACAATAGTTGGCATTCCATTTGGAGTCCAATTCTTTAAAATCGCTAAATTGTCTTTAGCACCTTTTGGAGCAAGAGTAGTATAGTAGTGGTTAATCTAACATTTATTATAAGTTGTGCATTTTGTAAGGGAGCAGTATTTGCTCCCTTTTTATTTAGAAACAAAAAAATTCCAAATTATTTTAATCTTTGGAATCTTTTATTCCTATATTTTCAATATTAAACATTGGATCTTTAGAAAACTCTTCTAAAGTGATACCCATACCTTTACAAACTAAATAAAGAGTATCAATTATAGGATATAAAGTTCTGCTTCTAAAGAAATCAGTTAATATGGTAAATATATGCGAAGATGCAGAAAAACAAACGAATAAGTTTATACAAAAACAGGTAGAGGAAAGAAAAAATAAATATTCTGTATATGATTTATATAAAAACTTTTCTCCAACTACTATTTACAGTTTAAAAGAAAAAAGTGAATTTAATTTAGAATATGATGACAAATATGTTCCTGAATTAAAAATATTTAATAGTGAAAATAAAAAATGAAAAAATACAAGTTTTATTTGTATAAAATACTACACAAATTTAAATTAATGTGATAAAATAGTTTGTAGTACAAAATTGACTGTCAAATTTTAACAAAATAATTTGTAGACATAATATTTAAAATTAAATTTATGGCACAATTTTGGCACAATCCAAAAAAATGCGAACCCGCAAACCCAGTAATATCAATAAATTAAATTTTTGATAAAAATATTTAGTAAAAAGCCTGTAAATGGCTTAAATACAAGGAAAAATAAAGGAGGAATTAACCATGTCAGGACATAGCAAATGGCATAATATTCAAGCTAAAAAAGGTAAAGCAGATGCTGCAAGAGGAAAAATATTTACAAAATTAGGAAGGGAATTATTAGTAGCAGTTAAACAAGGTGGACCAGATCCTGCAGGTAACTCAAAATTAAAAGATGTTATAGCAAAATGTAAAGCGGCTAATATGCCTAATGATACAATTAATAATGCAATTAAAAAAGCAAGTGGAGCAGGAGACACAGCAAATTATGAAGAAGTAATTTATGAAGGATATGGACCAAACGGTGTTGCGGTTATTGTTGAAGGAAGTACAGATAACAGAAATAGAACAGCATCAGATGTTAGACATGCTTTTGATAAATGTGGTGGAAACTTAGGTACAACAGGTTGTGTGTCATACCTATTTGAAAGAAAAGGTGTAATTGTAATAGATAAGGAATCAACAAATAAATCTGAAGATGATTTAATGATGCTTTCATTAGAGGCAGGAGCTGAAGATTTTAGCGTTGAAGAAGAATGTTATGAAGTTACAACTTCACCAGAAGATTTCTCAAGTGTTCGTGAAGCATTAGAAAAAGAAGGGTTAGAATTTGTTGAAGCAGAAGTAAGCCAAGTTCCAAGTACATATGTAGCATTAGATGAAAAAGGTGCTGAAAGAATGCAAAGATTAATAGATATGCTTGATGATTTAGATGATGTTATGAATGTATACCATAACTGGGAAGAATAATATTTTAATGAATAGTGAATGGTGAAGAATTAATAATTGAAAATATTAAATTATTTCAAAAAACTATTGACAATTTAGCAAATATATTATAAAATAAATTCACAAAAAAAGCGGTGAGTCCAACCAGAACCAAAGGGAAGTTAAAAATGCGGAGAGTCTATCCGATAAAGAGAAGTTAAAAATGCGGTGAGTCCAGCCGATAAATGCGAAGTTAAAAAAGAAAAAATATGGGGGTTTAAAAATATAATTATATATGTTTTTAACCCTCATTTATTGTATTTATAGGAGGTATTACCATGAGATTAGAATTGTATATGGTAGACAGTAAATATTTTAATTATTTAAGAGAATTTGAACCAAGAGTTCCATATGTAAAGAAAAATAGACCATTTATAGGAATTATTCTAAAGATTCATTACAAAAATTATTTTGCACCACTTGGGTCACCAAAAGAAAAGCATAAAGAAATGAAAAAACAAAAGGATTTAATTAAGATTAAAAATGGAGAATTAGGAGTAATTAACTTTAATAATATGATACCAATACCAATCAGTAGATGTAAAAAAATCGATATCGACCATATTCCGAATCCTAAGTATAAGATACTGCTAAAAGACCAAATGACATGGTGTAATATTCATATTAATGAAATTATAGAAACAGCAGAAAAACTGTACTATTTAATTTGCTACTCAGATAAACCTAATACAATGTTAAAAAACAGATGTTGCAACTTTAGAATATTAGAAAGAAAATGTATTGAATACATGAAAGAAAATTCACTACATGAGGAAGAATTTTCATATAAAGTTTCATAAATGAAAAAAATAGTTCTAAAATAAAAACTATAGCATATATATTAATATGTTATAGTTTTTTATTTTATAGTAGTGGTAAATGTCTTCATCGACCCGTATACGAAAAGTGAAACTGTGACAGACAATAATATAAAAAGTGAAGATGTAGGGGCAGGCCTTGTGTCTGCCCAAAAGAAAAGTACAAAATTTGCATAGGTAAATTTTGGGAAAGGACAAGTCTTGTTAAATATAAATGAAATATTATCTTATTTTCCTAGAAAAATTTCAAGTGAAATAAATAAAAGAATAAATGGTGAACAAGTTTTACAAGATATTAATTTATTAGAAGAAATTAGAATTAGAAGTTCAAAACCACTAATATTAAAATTTACCAATAAAGAAGATATATTAGAAAATGTAATTACAACACAAGAAGAAATATTAGAAATAGTACAACACATATGTAACAATTCTATTTATACATATCAAAACCAAATTTGTAATGGCTACATTACATTAAAAGGCGGGCATAGAGTGGGAATAACAGGAAGTGTAGTGATTGCAGATGGAAAAGTTACAAACATTAATTACATATCAAGCCTAAACTTTAGAATATCTAAACAGATAATTGGAGCAAGCAGTAGAATTTTAAAATATGTTTTAAATGTAGAAGAAAACAGTGTATATAATACACTTATTATTTCTCCACCAGGAGTGGGAAAAACGACAATGCTAAGAGATTTAGTTAGAAAAATAAGTAATGGAATGGAACAAATTAATTATCAAGGAATAACGGTAGGGCTTGTAGATGAAAGAGGAGAAATTGCATCAATGTATAAAGGTGTTTCTCAAAACGAAGTAGGTTTAAGAACAGATGTATTAGATAATATTCCTAAATGGTTAGGCATGCAAATGCTAATTCGTTCTATGGCGCCTAAAGTTATTGTTGCAGATGAAATAGGAAATAAAAAAGATATAGAAGCTATTAATTATGCAGTATGTTCAGGAATTAAAGGAATATTCACAGCACATGGTAAAAATATTGAAGACATACAACTAAATCCCGAAATTAACAAATTAATTAATAACCATATATTTGAAAGACTCATTTTTTTAGATGAAAACAAAAAAGGAGAAGTCAGCAAAGTATATAATCTGAATAAAATAAATGCAGAATATGTATTAGCATAAAACTTATAAATAAGAGGTTCTAAAACTTGTACAAGCTGAATATAATTATATAGAGATAGTAATACTTATGAGGAGTAAATATGTTAGTAATAAAATTCATATTTTTAATAATGATATTAGTTGCGAGCTCTTACATAGGAGCAATAATATCAAACAAATATAAAGACAGAACAATAGAATTAAAAGAAGTAAAAAAAGGATTAAATATATTTGAAACAAAAATAAAATATACATATGAGCCAGTACCAGAGATATTTAATGAGATTTCTAAAAATTTAAACGAAAACATAGGGAATATATTTAAAATAGCAAGTAGTGAAATGAAAAGTTTATCTGCAAAACTAGCATGGGAAAAAGCAGTAGAAGAGTCTAAAACTAGTATGAAAAAGGAAGATATTGATGTTGTTAAAGGATTAGGAAAGCTACTTGGAAAAACAGATTTAGAAGGACAAGTTAGCCAAATTGAATTAACAAATAAGTTTTTAGATGAGCAAATTGAAATTGCCCAAAAAGATTATTTAAAAAATGAAAAATTGTATAAAACATTACGGCGTAGTTTCGGGCTTAGCATTAGTAATAATACTTATATAAACAAAGGAGAAGATTATGGATATTAATTTACTTTTTAAAATAGCAGCAATAGGAATTTTAGTTGCTGTACTACATCAGGTATTAGTTAGAGCAGGAAGAGAAGATCAAGCGATGATGACTACACTTGCAGGACTTGTTATTGTTTTAACTATGGTAATAAAAGAAATTAGCGTATTATTTGATTCTGTTAGAACATTATTTAATTTATAAGTTTTAAAAAATAATTAGCATATTACGTCGTTATTTTAAATAAAAAATGCTAAATGTTAGATGTATACCTACGTTTTTTTTATTTAAAATGCCTAGTACTATACTAATTCCTTTTAAAACTGGTTTGTACATTTGAAAGGAATGGGGTATTAAAATGGAAATCATAAAAATTATAGGAATCGCATTCTTAGCGTTAATAATTGTAATAATACTAAAACAGTACAAGCCAGAATTTGCAATGTATGTATCAATTCTTGCGGGTGCTATTATTTTATTTATTAGCATGGGAAAACTTACAGGAATTATAAACTTATTAGAAGATATATCTTCTAAAACAGCTATAAATGGAGAATTCTTAAGTATTTTAATAAAGATAACAGGAATTGCTTTCTTAACAGAATTTGCTGTAAGTGTTTGCAAAGATTCTGGAGAAACAGCAATTGCGAATAAAGTTGATATGGGTGGAAAAGTTATTATTGTTGCAATATCAATTCCTATTGTTTCAGCATTACTCGAAACAGTAATAAAAATATTACCATAACTCCCCAGTCCTCTAATACGGACAGCCCCCTTAAGTAAAGGGGCCTTTACTCTAAAGAGAAAGGAATTACTTATTAATGAAGAAACAAAAGACAAAAATATTAAAAATTCTAATAATATTTATACTATTTTTTTTAATTGAAGCCCCATCTTATGCAGTGCAAGAAGAAATATTAGAAGAACAATCTAGAACTTTAAACATTAACCAATTTACAACCAAAGCGGACGAATATACAAAAGAAACATTTGAAGGAATGAATACAAAAGAATTATTAAATAATGCAATAAAAGGAGAAATAGATAATAAAACAATCATTAGTAAAATTCTAAACTTGTTTGGAAATGAAATAAGACAAACTCTCCATATTTTACGGGGGAATTGTAATAATTATTGTAGTACATAGTATTTTAAAAAGTGTAAGCGAAGGACTAGAAAATACTAGCATATCTAAAATTACTTATTATGTACAATACATACTAATTGTAACCTTAGTAATGAGCAACTTTGCAGACATTATAAAACTAATTAAAGATACTATTCAAAATTTAGTTGGTTTTTCACATACATTAATACCTATATTAATTACACTTATGATGACAACAGGAAATATTACTTCTGCAAGTGTAGTACAACCAATCTTATTGTTTTTAATTACTTTTATTGGGAATATAATAACAACTGTTTTATTGCCATTAACATTAGTTGGAACAACACTTAGTATTATTTCTAAAATATCAGATAGAGTACAAATAGGTAAGCTATCAAAATATTTTAAAAGTACTACAGTATGGATTTTAGGTGTAACATTAACGTTATTTGTTGGAATATTATCACTTGAAGGAACACTTTCTAGTAGTGTAGATGGGATTACTGCAAAAACTGCAAAAGTAGCAGTATCAAACTTTATACCAGTTGTAGGTAAAATTTTGGGTGATGCAGTAGATACAGTGATAGGTTGTAGCAACATTCTAAAAAATGCAGTAGGAATAGTTGGAGTTATTATAGTAATAGGAATTTGTATTGTACCTATTATAAAGCTTACGATACTTATGGCAACATATTATTTGGTCTCCGCCGTATGTGAACCTATTGCAGATGAAAAAATAATATCATTACTATCACAGATAGGAGATACATTTAAAATACTTTTAGCAACACTTGCGGCTATTTGTGTAATGCTAATAATAGGCATAACTTTGGTAATAAAAATATCTAATAGTGGACTAATGTATAGATAGGTTGTGATAATTTTGATTGAATGGATTAGTACATGGGCAGAACAAATTGTTGTTGCAGTAATTATTGCAAGTATAATAGAAATGCTTCTTCCAAATGGAAATAATAAAAAGTACATAAAAGCTATAATTGGAGTGTACATACTTTTTACAATAATATCTCCTATTATAGGAAAATTTGTGAATATAGATTTAAAAGATATAGATTATGAAAAGTATTTTAAAGAAGTAGAAACACAAGAAACTATTTCACAAAGCTTAACAACAAATAATGAAAAAACAATGGGGGAAATATATATAAGCAATTTGAAAGCTGATATGAAAAATAAATTAGAAGAAAAAGGATATAGAGTTGAAAATATAAATTTAAATGTTGAATTAGAAGATGAGAAAAGTTATGGGAAAATAAATGAAATTGTATTAGAAATAAGTAAATCTAGTAAAGAAAGCGAAAATATAACAAAAGAAACTAACAATACTATAGCTATTAACAAAATAGAAGAAGTTAAGATTGGAAATAAAATAGAAAATGAAAAAGAAATAAAAAGAGAAATTAGTAATGGCGATAAAAATGAGGTTAAAGACTATTTGGCAAGTGTATATGATGTTAAGAAGAAAAACATAAGGATAAATGAAAACTAAGGAGGAAAGTATGTTTAAAGATCAAATTAAAGCATTAATATTAAATGCAAAAGCAAAGGATGGAAAAAAGAAAATTGAAAACATTGTTGTTTTAATTGTTATACTTATAATTACCGTAATTGCTATTAATACTATATGGAATGGAGATAAAAAAGAAACAAAAAAAGAAGAAATAGAAAGTAGTACTGGAAAACAACTAGCAACTACTTCGAAAACTACTACAAATCAATCCGATAATAGCATAGAAAGTAATTTAGAAACTATATTATCGAACATAGATGGAGTTGGAAAAGTAAAAGTATTAATTACATATTCACAAAGTAGCGAAGTTGTTGCAATGTATAATGAAAATAGTAAAAATAGTACAGTAGAAGAAAAAGATTCTGGAGGAGGAACAAGAACAACAACTCAAACTGATATTTCAAAAGATATTATATACCAAGAAGAAAACGGAGAAAAAACACCAATAACTCAAAAAGTAATAAATCCAAAAATAGAGGGAGCAATTATTACATCAACTGGAGCTGGAAATGGAACAGTAAAGAATAACATTGTTCAGGCGGTAGAAGCAGTAACAGGACTACCTACACACAAAATACAAGTTTTTGAAATGAAAAAGGATTAATAAGAAAGGGTGTTTAATATGAAAGTTTTAAAGAAAAATCAATTAATTATTTTAGTAATAGCATTAATGTTTGTTACAGCAGGCTATTTAAACTATACTGCAAATGAAGGTACAGTAACTACTGGAACCAATACAGTTAAAGAAGAACAATATGCAGCAATTGGAGATGCAACTTTGGTTAATAGTGGGGAGCTACTAGAAGAAGGAGATAAACAAACCATAATAAATACAATAAATAATGCAAATATTGCAAAAGAAAATAAAGATAATGAAGTAAAAAATGATGAACAAAACACTGTTACAACAAGCACAAAAACAGATGATTATTTTGATAATTCAAAATTAGAAAGAGATAAGATGTATTCTCAAATGCTTGAAAGCTATCAAAAGATATTAGAAAATACAAGTATTTCAGCTGAACAAAAGGCAATTTCAGAACAAGAAGTTGCAAAAATTAATCAAACTAAAAATGCTATTATGATATGTGAAAATTTAATTTCTACAAAAGGATTTGCAAATTCAGTTATTTTTGTAAATGATACAAGTGTTAACATAGTTGTAAAAGCAGAAACATTACAACCAGAACAAATAGCACAAATACAAAACATAATAACAAGAGAACTAAAAGTAGATATAACTAATGTACATATAAGCAATAAGTAAATTATATACAAATCTGATTCATCTTGCCATATGAAGCTAATTATTGCAAAGAATTACTTTTTTAATAATAACTGTGAAAAGGAACCGCAGAATATCGCGGTTCCTTTTTTGCCTTGTTCTACTCATTAAACATGTCAGCCATGGTGTAGATACGAGGTTCGGTCTGCTGCATGATGAAGCGTGCTGCATCCAATGCACCCTCTGCAAAAAGTGCCCGGTCGTTGATGGAGTGCTTAAGCTTAACGTAATCATTCTCGCCTGCGATGGTAACGATATGGTCACCGCGAAAACTTCCGACACGTCCAGAAGAAACCCATACTTCATTTTCCGCCTTCTTGCCGTTGGAATCGAAACGATATACCAGAGTGCCACTGCGGCCCTCATTTACCGCATCGAAAAGCATTTTTGCCGTTCCGCTGGGAGCGTCTTTTTTCTCACTGTGGTGATCCTCGTGAATTGCAATCTCATAAGGTGCCGGGAAAAGGGATGCCGCATACTTTACCAAACTGATAAAACGTTTGGTGGAGAGCGCCATATTCGAGGATTTAAAAATCGGAATACTACGTGCAGCCCCTCTGATTGTTGCTTCCTGATCATCGGTAAAGCCGGTAGTTGCAATCACCATAGGAATCCGATACTGAACTGCATACGGAAGAATCTTCATCGTTGCATCCGGACGTGAGAAGTCGATAACGACATCTCTGCCATTGAATATCGCGTCTGCACACGAGGATAAATCGTTAGCACAATAAGTGCCAATAACTCCGCCCTGAACCTGATCAAATCCAGCGGTAGCATCCATGTCGCTACTCTCAGCTATGAGCGTACGAACGATCCGTCCCATCTTACCATTACAACCTACAACAAATGCATTTTTCTTCATACTGCTTTCCTCTCTTTCATTTAAGTTTGTGAGCCATAAGGCTAGTTAATAAGTAGCTTATGAAAGTTATAAAACAAACTTTCATATTTTGTTACCATTGGAATAATTTCCAAAGTAGTTATATTATAACATAACGCGCAAATAAACGCAATATGTAAACTAAAACAAATTGCACATGCAAATAAGTAATGATATAAATTAATCTTGTATTACAAGTTTCTTTTTGATATAATAGCAACAAGATTTAGGAGTAATAAAAATGGTAGCAGAAGTTATAATTAATAGTACAGTAAAAAACTTAAATAAAACATTTGATTACCATGTACCAACAGAACTTGTTGGTACTATTAAACTTGGAGATAGAGTACTATTACCATTTGGGAATTCTAAAAACTTAGAAGAAGGTTTTGTTGTTGGTTTAAAAGAAACATCAGAATATAAAATAAAAGATATAGCAAGTATACAAAAAGGATTTAAAATTGGCGAAGAAAACATTGAACTTGCCAAGTGGATTGCTAAAAGATATTTTTGTAATATTTCTGATGCTATAAAGATGTTCTTGCCACCAGGTACATCTACAAAAGTATTAGAAAACCGTATAAAAGAAAAAAGCTTAAATTTTGTATATTTAAAAAAAGATATAGATGAAATAGAAATATTGATTGAGGAGAAGAAAATAAAATCTGATAAACATATTAGAGTGCTTAGATTTCTAACTGAAAATGATGGTGTATTAACAACAGATTTAGAAGCGTTTTGTGATGTTTCAAGAGCTATTATTAACACATTACAAAAAAACGGTTATATAGAAATTATAGAAAAGCAAGTACAAAGAAATCCGTTTTTGCACAAGGTTGTAAAACAGGATTCAAACTTAAAATTAACAGATGAACAACAATATGCATATACAGAAATCACAAATTGTATGAATAAAAAACAATTTGAAGAATTTTTAATATATGGTGTAACTGGCTCACGGAAAAACCGAAATATATTTACAATTAATTGAAGAAGTAATAAAAAAAGGACAATCTGCTATTATGCTAGTTCCAGAAATTTCATTAACACCACAAATGGTAGATAGGTTTATCGCAAGGTTTGGGCAAGAACAAATTGCAGTATTGCATAGTAAATTATCGCTAGGAGAACGTTATGACCAATGGCAAAGAATAAAGAAAAACGAAGCAAGAATTGTTATAGGTGCACGTTCTGCTATATTTGCACCAGTGGGAAATTTAGGATTATTAATAATTGATGAAGAACATGACGATTCTTATAAATCTGAAATGACACCACGTTACCATGCAAAAGAAGTTGCAAGAAAAATAGCAATAGAAAGACAAATTCCACTAGTGCTAGGAAGTGCAACACCGGATTTAGCAACGTTTTATAAAGCTAAACGAGATGAAATAAAAATGTTAACATTAACAAAGCGTGCCAATTCTTCAAGTTTGCCAGAAGTAGAAATAGTAGACTTAAGAGAAGAATTAGCAAATGGAAATAAAACAATGTTAAGTAGAAAGTTGTATGATGAAATTAAAACAAATTTAGAAAATAAACATCAAACAATTCTATTTTTAAACAGAAGAGGGTTTTCGACATTTGTAATGTGTAGAGATTGTGGGTATACTGTTAAATGTAAAAATTGTGATATTACATTAACTTATCATATGAAAGAGAACAAACTAAAATGCCATTATTGTGGCTATGAACAAGAAAATGTAAATATTTGTCCAGAGTGTGGAAGTAATAAAATTAAGTATTTTGGAACAGGAACACAAAAGCTAGAGGCTCAAATTCAAAAAATATTTCCAGAAGCAACAACAATACGTATGGATGTTGATACAGTTTCAAAGAAAAATTCACATGAGGAAATATTAAATCGCTTTAAAAATGAAAATATAGATATACTAATAGGTACACAAATGGTTGTAAAGGGACACCATTTTCCAAATGTAACACTAGTTGGCGTTGTTGCAGCAGATGGAAGCTTAAATATTGATGATTATAGAGCAAATGAAAGAACATTCCAAATATTAACACAAGTAGCAGGAAGAGCAGGTAGGGAAAATTTACAAGGTAAAGTTATAATTCAAACATATAATCCAGATCATTTCAGTATAGAATGTGCAAAAAAACAAAACTATAATGAATTTTATACTATAGAAGAAAACTTACGTAGGCAATTGAAATATCCACCATTTTGCGATATAATAGTTATTGGCATAAGTGGAGAGAACGAAGAAGAGGTCGGAAAAATATCAAATTTCTTATACGAGCAGACAAATTTAAAAATAAAACAGTTCAATGCTGATTTAGTAGCATATATACCAAAACCAGCGCCAATAGATAAAATCAAAAATAAACATAGATGGCGTATAATTTTAAAAGGAGATTTTGATGATACAGTAAATGAACTTATACAAGAAGTGTTAAAAGATGTATATGCTAAGCCAAATAAGACAAGAATAGTAGTAGATGTAAATCCGAGTAGTATGATGTAGTAATAGGGGGAATTAAAGTGGCTATTAGAACAATTAGAGAAGAAAAAGATGAAATATTAAAAAAAGTTTCAAGACCAGTAGAAGAAATTGATGAAAAGATACAAACATTAATAGATGATATGATTGAAACAATGCACAAATTTAACGGAGTAGGACTTGCAGCAGTTCAAGTTGGGGTATTAAAACGTGTTGTTGTGATTCATACAGATTATGAAAAAGAAGATGTAATTGTATTAATAAATCCAGAAATTATAAAAGAAAAAGGAGCACAAACTGTAGAAGAAGGTTGTTTAAGCTTTCCAAATAAATTTGCGAAAGTTGTAAGACCAGAAGAAGTAACAGTAGAAGCTTTAGATAGAAAAGGAAAAAGAATAAAAATAACAGGTAAAGACTTACTTGCTCAAGCAATTTCACATGAAGTTGATCATTTAAATGGAGAAGTGTTTATGGATAAGATTTTACCAGGAACATTAGAGTATGTTACACCAGAACAGTAAGGAAAAAGGTTGGAAAATTAATTCTTTTCCAACCAATTTGTCGCCTAAGAAAGGAATGATATAAATATGCTTAGAGTTTTGTTTATGGGGACACCAGATTTTGCAAGAGACTCATTAGAGGCAATATATAATGCAGGACATAACATTTTAGCAGTTGTTACAAATCCAGACAAACCAAAGGGTAGAGGAATGAAAATGATTGCACCACCTGTAAAAGAATTTGCTATAGAACATAACCTTAAGGTGTATCAGCCAGAAAAAGTAAAAGGAAATGAAGAATTTTTACAAGAAATAAAAGATATGAATCCAGACTTAATATGTGTTGTTGCATATGGAAAGATTTTGCCAAAAGAAATTTTGGATATTCCTCCATATGGATGTATTAATGTGCATGGCTCATTACTTCCAAAATATAGAGGTGCAGCACCAATCCAATGGGCTGTATTAAATGGCGATACGATAACTGGTGTTACTACTATGTATATGGATATTGGTATGGATACGGGAGATATGATTTTAAAAGAAGAGGTAACAATAGGAGATAACGAAACAACAGGAGAATTGTGGGAAAGATTATCTAAGATTGGTGGAAAATTGCTAGTAAAAACAATAAAACAAATTCAAGAAAAAACAGCTCCAAGAATACCACAAGGAGACTACTACACAATGGCGCCAATGTTATCTAAAGAAATGTCAAAAATAGATTGGAGTACAAAAACTTCAAATGAAATTAAAAATCTTGTAAGAGGGTTAAATCCAATTATGGGAGCATATACAATGTATCAAACGAAAAAAATAAAACTTTGGAAAGTTGATATTTCAGATAATGATATAGAAGGCATAGATAAAGCATTACCAGGACAAATATTAATTGCAAACGATAAAGAGGGCTTATATATTAAAACAATAGATGGTGTTATAAAAGTATTAGAAATACAAGGTGAAAATGCAAAACGTATGAATACATGTGATTTTTTACGAGGAAACCATATGGAAGTGGGAGAAATATTAGAATAAAGCAAGGAGTAATCTTTGCTTTTTGTTTTGTTAAAAAGCAACAAATTTATCTATTAGACAATTTTTTGATTTTGTGGACTTAAAAATCTATTAAGTCCTTTTAGAATAAAACTATTTTGAAACAAGTTTTTCTGATTTATAGAATTCTAATGCAAAAATTCTTGTGTCATGTTCATCTGATTTTTTACATAATCTATGAATTCTTGAATTTATTCTTTTATTTTTAGAGTCTTGATCAACAAAGTAATCAAAAAGTATTTGGATTTTTTCTCCGTGTTCTTTTTCCATTCGAGTAACAATGTTTTCGATATTTTGTAGTCTTTTACCGTGAGTATTTTCAATGTTTTCTAGTCTTTCACCATGAGTTTTTTCGATGTTTTGTAGTCTTTCACCATGAGTTTTTTCGATGTTTTGTAGTCTTTCACCATGAGTTTTTTCGATATGATCTAATCTAGATTCAAGATTTACAAATCTTTTTTCACTATTTTCTTCAACTTTATCTAATCTTGTTTTTAAATCTTCTGTATTTTTTAGTATTTGAAGTAATAATTCTTTATTTTCCATGAAATAACCTCCTTGTACACAAAAATATAAATTTGTTGCTTATTTAACAGTGAAGAAAGTATATCATTTAGATATTTAAAACACAAGATAAAATCATAAAATTTAAAATAAAAATTAGTATAAAAATGTAGCAATATTTTGATTTATATGCTACAATAAATATCGTAAAATTTAATGCTACTGTAGCTCAGTTGGTAGAGCAACAGATTCGTAACCTGTAGGTCGCGAGTTCAATTCTCGCCAGTAGCTCCAAACTTGCTTCGCAAGAGTTAAAAGATAAGAGTGAAGAGTGAAAAGTAGATTTGCTATTTAAAGCGATAAAACATAAAAAGCAAGTTTGTACTTTTCACTCTTCATTTTTCACTATTCAATCAAATTATAATTAAGCGCTAATTCATATTTTATTTAAAAACAATCTTCCTCTATTAATGGAACAATGCTAATTGCAGGTTCTTCATATGGATGATTTTTTATTGTAGTATATAATATGTAAAAGCAATATGCAATTATTTATTGCAAAAACTACTTAATCATGTTAAAATAATTATGTAACATAAATGGTCCCAGAGGGACTCGACCTGCATAAGGAGGTAGGTTATGGCTAAAATAATATCTAAATGTCCTCGTTGTAAAACAACGAACAAAGTAAAAAACACGATTTTTATGCGTTTGGACATGGGGACAGGCGTTACCTGTAGTCAATGCAATTTGCGGTTTCATGCAATATTAGCGGAAAAGGACGTGGAGCAACTTTTTGAAGAGGGGTCGGTCTCTCCTATTGTTAAAGGAGATGAAGATTACCTTTTAGAATCGGAGTATTATCCCAATCCTTAACAGGCGCAACTGTATTAGCCGAGTGGTCAAGAGGAATAATTCTCTTGGCCACTTTTCGTAATTATTAATAAAAGAGAGAAACTTTTAGCACAACGTAAGTTAGAAATAAAACAAAAGGAAAGCACGACAGTATATGAAGTGCTTTCCTTTATTTTGAGC
Organism: Clostridia bacterium; assembly: GCA_022799315.1. Lineage (GTDB taxonomy): Bacteria > Bacillota > Clostridia > TANB77 > CAG-508 > RGIG8482. Next base: position 18,714 of record JAAWOE010000004.1, read on the forward strand.
AGATAAAACATGATTCATTTAAAATTGTTTAGAGCTTTTGTAGTTTTCTTTACAAAATCTGCAAAATGATTCCTATGGAAATCATTCCAAACAGGACAACCGCTATGACAAGTGCCCTTACTTCTTATCCAGGGATGCCAAGTTATTTTCCGAATAAATAATTTAATTCCTTTTGCATCTCCTAAATGTTCCTTTTTTGCTACTGCCTCTCTTTTTCGGCAGATACTTTCACAATCGCATGTAAACATATAAATTTCCTCCTTTATATTTACGATTTGTAGGAAACAAGATAGTCTGCTCAGCTATCTTTTGAATACATTTATGTAATAACTATACCATATATTACTATATGATTCAAATAAAATCTCTATTATCTATAGATATTCTCATTGCAATATGTGAACAAAATGTAAAAAATCACATAAAATAATGGAAAAAAAAGACAAACTATGGTAAAATATATGATAAGTTTGTTTAAACTTTAAATAAAAGTAAACGAAAGAGAGAAGTTATGGGATTTTTTGATAAATTAAAAGAGGGCTTAGGAAAAACAAAAAGCTCTTTTGATGAAAAGTTAAACAGTGCGTTTAGCGCATTTCGTAAGGTTGATGAAGAATTATTAGAAGAATTAGAAGAAATATTAATTACATCAGACATAGGATTGGATACATCTGTTAATATAATTTCTAATTTACGTACAAGAATTAAGAAAGAAAATATAAAAGAGGCTGAAGAAGTAAAACAAGCTTTAAGAGAAGAAATGGAAGAAATATTAAATATAGATAATACAATGAATTTACAAACAAAACCATCTGTTATTTTAGTTGTTGGAGTAAACGGCGTTGGAAAAACTACATCAATTGGAAAAATTGCAAACAGACTAAAAAAAGATGGAAAGAAAATTGTTATTGCAGCAGCGGACACCTTTCGCGCAGCAGCAGTAGAACAGTTAGAAATATGGTCAAAACGAGCAGGATGCGACATTGTAAAAAAAGAAGAAGGAACAGATCCAGCATCAGTTGTATATGAAGCAATAAAAATTACAAAAGAAACAAATGCAGACGTATTAATTTGCGATACAGCAGGAAGACTTCATAATAAAAAATATCTAATGGATGAGCTAGAAAAAATTAATAGGGTTATAAATAAAGAACTACCAGAAGCATCAAAAGAAGTACTTCTTGTACTAGATGCAACAACAGGGCAAAATGCAATTTCGCAAGTAAAAGCATTTAGCGAAACTACAGAGGTTACAGGACTTGTACTTACAAAACTAGATGGAACAGCAAAAGGCGGAGCAGTGTTTGGAATTGTAAATGAAAACAAAATACCAGTAAAATTTATTGGCGTTGGAGAACAAATAGACGATATGGAAAAATTTGATGCAAAAGAATTTATAAAAGCAATATTATAAGGAGGAATTTATGCAAGAAAACAAAGTAGGAGAAAAGCTGGAAAAAGAAAATTTACAACCAAAGAAAAGAAAAATTAAAACAAGAGCAATACTTGTATTAATTTTTGCAGTTTTAGTAGCTATATTCGCATATATTTCATACAGAGGAAACTACTTAGAAGCAGTTGAAATAGGAGAAAATTTTAAGCAAGTATTTACACAAAACTTTAAATACCAATATGCTATTATTGGAGTTAATTTTGTTTTGATATATATTGCAATTTCGCTTGCAAATAGAAGTATAAAAAAAGGACTAAAAGCATTTTTTGATGAAGAGAAAAAAGAAATGCCAAAGCTTCCCAATAAATCTATTGCATTCATTTTATCTATAATTGTAAGTGTAATTGTTTCTATTGTATTTTTACAAAGCATAGAATTGTTTATAAACAAAGCTTGGTTTGGAATAAATGACCCAATCTTTGGCTCAGATATTGGATTTTATATTTTTGAACAACCATTATTTGAAACACTAATATTATACTTTATAGGAATAATTATAGGGCTTACAATATATGCAACCATATATTATATAGTCATCTTTAACGTATACTTTGATGGAATTAATGCACAAACCTTAAAAAAGAGTAAATTCTTTAAACAAATTATGAACAATGTTATAGTATTATCTTTTGGAATTGCAGCATACATTTTACTTACTACACAAGGAATAATTAATGATAAATTTTTAATACTAAACGATGATTCTTCAACTGGAATTTATGGAGCAGGGATTACTGATGTTACAATAAAATTATGGGGATATAGATTACTTGCTATTGTAATTGTGTTTTCTGTATTTAGAGCAATTAGAGCTTTAAAAGAAAAGCAAACAAAGAAAGTCATTAGAGCAATTTTAATAGTTCCAGCATATTTGGTGGTTTTATTTACACTAATGATAGGATTTAAACTTGTTTATATTAATACAAATGAACTTGACAAGGAAAAACAATATTTATCATATAATATTGAAAATACAAAAGCGGCTTATGGAATTAAAATAGCAGAAGTTAATATCAATGATGAAGAATCACAAGACTTAAAACAAATTGAACAAAATTCAGATTTTATAGAAAACATTGCAACAGTAAATGAAGATATTACATTAAAAACAATAGGTGTAACACAAACTAGTACAGGATATTACACATATAAAAATACAAATATAGGAAAATATAACATTAATGGTAAAGAGGAATTATTATATATTTCTCCAAGAGAGATATTAAGCAGTGGCGACAGAACTTATAATAATAAAACATATGAATATACACATGGATATGGGGTTATTGCAACAAGTGCTAGTTCAACAGATGATTTAGGAAATATTAAATATATACAAAAGGATTTTACAGAGCAAAATCAAGCGATAAAGATAACACAACCTAGAATTTATTTTGGAATGGAAACTAATAATCCAATTGTAACAAATACAGAAAACAAGGCGGAATTTGATTATCCTACAACAACATCACAAAATGCAGAATACACATATGATGGAACAGCAGGACTTAAATTAAACTTCATAGACAAGTTAATAATTGCTTTAAAAGAAAAAGACATTAATTTAGCTTTTTCAAGCAATATGACTAAAGACAGTAAAATATTAATAAATAGAAATATTAGACAAAGAGCAAAAACTATATTACCATACCTAATTTATGATGAGGATCCATATATGGTAGTAAGTGATGAAGGAAGACTAATTTGGGTATTGGACGCATATACAGTTACGGATAAATATCCATATTCACAACATACTACAATTGAACATGATGGTATAAAACAACAAATAAATTATATAAGAAATTCTGTAAAAGTATTAATAGATGCATATGATGGAACAATGAGCTTTTATATAACAGATAAATCTGATCCTATTATTATGGCATATAGAAATATATATCCAGATTTATTTATGAATTTAGATGAGCAAATACCACAAGATATTTCAAGTCATTTTGTATATCCAAAATTTTTATACAATATACAAGCCTCAATGCTTGAAAGATATCATGATGTAAGTACAGATGTACTGTATAGAAGTGATGATGTATGGGAAATTGCGAAAGCATCAAAATTAACAAACATGTCTTCAACAAAAGGGACAAAACAAGAACCTTATTATACAATGCTAAAAGCAGTTGATGAAGATAAAAAAGAATTAGGACTTGTATTGCAATATACACAATTAGATAAACAAAGTTTAAGAGCATGCCTTGTTGGAACTTATGATGAAAATGGAAATGCAAAACTAAAATTATATAAATTTTCACAAGATAGTAACATATTAGGTCCAATGCAACTAGATACATTATTATCACAAGATGAAACGATATCAAAGGAACTAGAAAGTTTAAATGTATCTGGAACAAGAACTATAAAAAATATGATAGCAGTTCCAATTAATAATTCTATATTATATGTTGAAACAATATATCAAGTTTCATTAAATGAAGCAAAAAGTGTACCAACTCTTAAAAAAGTAGTTGTAGCATGTGGAAATAAAGTTGCAATAGACGACACTCTAAAAGGAGCAGTTAAAAATTTATTATCACAATCAGTTGTAAGTATTGAAGTTGAAAATACAGATACTATTGATGATTTAGTAGAAGCTATAATAAAAGCAAATGCGAACCTAGAGAAATCTTCTAACAATAATGATTGGGAAATGATAGGAAAAGATCTAAAGAAATTACAAGACTTAATTACAAAATTAGAAGAATTGAAAGAAGAACAAGACAAGAAAAAACAAAATCAAATAACAACTAATACAACATTAAATACAATATCAAATGTAATAAACAATGTATAGTTTTTAAAAATTAAACCACCCTAATTTATATAATAGGGTGGTTTGTTATGTTTATAAAAAAAGCAAAGTTAGAAAAATTAATGAAAAATATAGATAATTTAAATTTTGTGTTAACAAAAAACAATTTAATAGATTTAGCTGAACTGTTAGGCAATAGAAAGGAAATGTTAATACGAAACTTACTTGCAGGAATTGCAAAAGGAATAGGGATAGGTATAGGTTTTACCATACTTACAGGTATTCTTGTAATTATTTTACAAAAAATTGTTACTTTAAATATACCAGTAATAGGAGATTATATAACAGATATAGTTGATATAGTAGAAAATAATAGGAGGTAGAATTTTACAAATCAACATAAATATGATATGATAAATAAGTAATTCCACAATAAAGTGTATGCAGTAGATTTCTTGTTAATGAAGGAGGAAGGTTTATGTTAAATGTAACCCAACAGCAAGTAGAAATGTTTAAAGAATGGCAAGAAAGATTTTCCAAAAAAATTTCAGAATGGCGGACAGAAATAGAAATTCATAATCCGGACAATTATTCTATGTGTAGTATTCTTGAAAACCTACAAATTAATATTACCCTTCTTAAAGTGGAAGAAGAATGGGCAGAATATCAAGGCAAAAAGATTACTACAGAAAGAAAATTTGGTTATTCAATACACGAATTTTCTTTGGATATAGATATTTTGTTTTGGAATGAAGAAGAAACAGATATTTCTAAGGCGTGCTATCAATTGCTTAAAGAGTTAGACAAGATATTTGAAGTATAACAAGAAATAACAAGGGATAAAAAAGGGATAAAAAGGGTAATGGGAAACTGTTGCCCTTTTATTCTTTGTTGTTTTTCGAAAAGATCTTAAAGATATACTAGATGATAATTATATTTTTTATATCTTTTCACTTCCTTTTTTTATAGTTTTTGTATATAATAGTGCTAACTAAAATATAAGGAGAGAAGAACTATGAATTTACCAAATAAATTAACAATTTTTAGAATATTATTAGTGCCTGTAATGGTGATAATACCATTTTTTAATATTTCAGGAGAAATATTAGATGTACCAATTTCTATGTGGCTTATTAACTTAATATTTATTATTGCATCTATTACAGATAAACTAGATGGAACAATAGCACGTGCAACAAACCAAATAACTACATTTGGAAAGTTTTTAGACCCAATTGCAGACAAAATTTTAGTGCTTGCAGCAATGATGATGTTAGTTGAAATGAATAAGCTACCAGCATGGATTCCTATAATAATATTATTTAGAGAGTTTGTAGTTTCTGGATATAGATTAATTGCAGTGGAAAAAGGCGGCAAAGTAGTTGCTGCATCAGTATGGGGGAAACTAAAAACGGTAACTCAAATGATAGCAATAATTTTAGCATTTATAGATACAAGTTATTATGGAGCATTATTTACAGGAGCACTTACAGGTTTTAGTTTTTATATAAATCTTGCAGTGACAATAATGATGACAATTTGTGTAATAGCAACCATTTTTTCTGGGTATGACTATATTAAAAATGGAAAAGATTTATTTAAAGAATAAAAATACTTAAGGAGTTTGAAATCCGCTTCATCTTGCTGGATTAAGCAATTAAAAAACAATGTAGGGGTCGATGACTACATCGACCCGAAAAAATATAAAATAATAAAACGGATCGACGTGGTTGTCGACCCCTACAACGAAAAAATTATCTTTAAACAAAGGAGATATACCATATGGATTTAGCAAAAGCTAAAAAAAGAATAAAAGAATTAAGAAAAACTATAGAATATCATAACAAAAAATACTATGATGACGATGAACCAGAAATTAGCGATTTTGAATATGACATGCTAAGCAATGAACTAAAGAACATAGAAAAACAATATCCTGAGCTTATTACAAAAGATTCTAATACTCAAAAAGTAGGTGGACATGTTAAAAAAGGATTTAAGGAAGTAGAGCATGAAGTACCACTTCAAAGCTTACAAGATATATTTGATTTTGACGAATTAATAGAATTTGATAATAGGATAAAGAAACAATCAGAAGAGCTAAATAAACCAACAAAATACGTTGTAGAAACAAAAATTGATGGGTTATCAGCTGCTCTAAAATATGAAAATGGAATTTTAGTACAAGGTGCAACAAGAGGAAATGGTCTTATAGGAGAAGATGTTACTGAGAACATAAAAACAATAAAAACTATACCTCATAAATTAAAAGAGCCAATAAACATAACTGTTCGTGGGGAAGTGTTTATTAGTAAAAAAGATTTTGAAGAAATGAATGAAAAGAGGGCTTTAGATGAACAACCTCTATTTGCAAACGCAAGAAATGCAGCAGCAGGTTCTTTGAGACAATTAGATAGTAATGTAACAGCATCAAGACCACTTGATATATATATATTTAATGTGCAAAAAATAGAAGGAAAAGAATTTAACTCTCATTATGAAGAATTGCTTTTCTTAGAAGAACTAGGATTTAATGTGAATCCTGTAAAAATTCCTTGCAATACTGTTGAAGAAGCAATTAATGCCATTAATAAAATCGGTGAAGATAGAGAAGATTTGACATTTGGTATTGATGGAGCGGTTGTAAAAGTAGACAACCTAAGTTTAAGAGAAGATTTAGGAAACACTGCCAAAACACCAAGATGGGCAATTGCTTATAAATATCCACCAGAAAGAAAAGAAACAGTTTTAAAAGATATAATTTGCCAAGTAGGAAGAACAGGAGCAATAACTCCAATGGCAATTTTAGAGCCGGTAAGTGTGGCGGGTTCTACAATTTCAAAAACAACACTTCACAATGAAGACTTTATAAAAGAAAAAGATTTACGTATTGGAGATACAGTTGTAATTCAAAAAGCAGGAGACGTTATACCAGAAATTGTTGAAGTTAAAAAAGAAAAAAGAACAGGAAACGAAAAAGCGTTTAACATGCCAAAAAAATGTCCTGTTTGTGGGGCAGTTGCAATACGAGAAGTTGGAGAAGCTGTAATTCGTTGCACGGGAATAGAATGTCCTGCAAAACTTGTTAGAAACATTATCCACTTTGTTTCCAAAGAGGGAATGGACATAGATGGATTAGGTGAGAATTTAGTAGAACAATTTATAGAAAAAGGATTAATAGAAAACATTGCAGATATATATGCTTTAACATTTGAAGATATAGCTTCTTTAAAGAAAAATGGAACAAAATTTGCAAACAACCTAATAAATGCAATACACGATAGTAAAGAAAGGCCATTTTATAAATTAATTACAGCATTAGGGATAAGACATATTGGAACGAAATCTGCAAAAACCATAGCAAAACACTTTAAAACTATAGAAAATCTAATGAATGCAGAAGTAGAAGAAATAGCAGAATTAGAGGATGTTGGACAAATTATGGCAGAAAGTATTTACCAATTTTTCAAACAAGACCAAACAATTGATTTAATAGAGAAACTTCGTGATGCAGGTGTAAATATGAAGGAAGAACAAAACGAATCAGAAGATGCAAGATTTGAAGGATTAACATTTGTTTTAACAGGCTCACTAGAGAATTATACAAGAGAAGAAGCAGGAGAAATAATAGAAAGATTTGGTGGAAAAGTATCATCTTCTGTATCTAAAAAAACAAGCTATGTACTAGAGGGAGAAGAAGCAGGAAGTAAGCTTACAAAAGCTCAAAGTTTAGGTGTAAAAATAATAACAGAAAACGAATTTGAAAAAATGATTAAAAATTAGGAGTAAGAATATGGATGACAAGTACACATTTGAAAGATTTGACAATGAACTAGATAATGGATTTCAAATTTATTTTACCTATGTAAATAATAGATATTTAGTGTTTAAAACAACTGAGAATTGTTACACACAGCAACTAATATCTGTTCACGATAAAAATCCACAACCACGTATGGCAATGATAACACATAAGCGTTTAAAAGAAATGTTTCCATATATGGAAGAAATTGAATATAAAGCGATAATTAGTTCTTAACAAAGAATTAAAAAGACGTTAATAGAAACTTAAGAAATATATGATATAGTAAAATACAGAGCGATGTTCTACATCGACTCATTGAAATAAAAGTAAAAATTTGATTGTAATAATAGAAGTATTAAAAATGTAATAATTATGGGGTGAATGTATGGAGAAACAGAAACTTCAAGTAGTAAAAGAAGAACTTATTAAAATATTTTGGGTGTTTTTAGTTGGTAGCATAATTGGATGCATAGTTGAAACACTAGTAGGGATTATTTTTGATCATTCCTTTAAAATACGACAAGGGTTAATATATGGACCGTTTATACCAGTTTATGGAATAGGTGCAATAATGTATTACTTGATAGTAAAAAACATTAAAAATATTAAAATTGTATTTGTTTTAAGTATGGTTCTTGGTGGAGCAATTGAATATTTTTGTTCATTATTTCAAGAAATATGTTTTGGTACAGTATCTTGGGATTATAGTAATATGTTTCTAAATATAGGAGGAAGAACAAGTTTATTATTTTGCTTTTGTTGGGGAGTGTTAGGAGTTCTATTTGTTAAGTTTGCATTACCGCTTCTTCAGAAAATAGATATTTATTTAGATAATGTCCAATTTAAATGTATAACAGCATTAATAGCTTGCTTTATGTTATATAATGTAGCTATTTCATGCGCTGCAGGAGTAAGACAAAATGAAAGAGTGCAACAAATAGAAGCAAGTAGCAAAATAGATTTGTTTTTAGATAAGCATTATCCAGATAAAGTTATGGACAAGGTTTATTCTAATAAAAAGAATAGGGGCAAAGGAATAACTACAAGAGAATTTTAAATAAGTCTGCTTCATCTTGCATGGTGTAGCACTTTTCGTCTGCGAGCCTGACGAGCAACGAAAACGTCCTACACCATCGTGAAGCTACTAAATCAATAAAAATAAAAGTAGAAGAATAAAAAATCTTCTACTTTTATTTATTATAACTATTTTCAATTTCTTGTTTTTGTTCTTCTGAAATGTACTCATATTTTACCATTTGTGTTAAAACAACAGATTGTCTTTTATGAGCAAGTTTTTTATTTTTGGTAGGAGAGTAAGCACTTGGTGCATTTGGAAGTCCTGCTAAAAGAGAAGCTTCAGCTAAAGTTAAATCCTTAGCTTCTTTTTTGAAATATCCATTACTTGCTTCTTTTATACCATGATACCCATCTCCGTAATAGATCATATTACAATATAATTCCAATATTTCATCTTTAGAATAGTTTTTTTCTAAATCGAATGCAACAAATAGTTCTGCTACTTTCCTAGTAAATCGTTGTTCTTGTGTAAAGTACATAAGTCTTCCTGTTTGTTGGGTAATAGTACTTCCTCCTGCAACAATATCTTTTTCTTTTATGTTTTCAAGCATTGAACGAGTAGTTGTGATTAAATCTATTCCAGAATGAGTATAAAATCTATGGTCTTCAACAGCAACAATTGCGTGTTTAAAATCATCTGGAATATTATCTATAGTTAAATAGTTTTCATCTTTTTTTATTTCTTGGATTTTATCTTGAATACTAACCTTATTAATTGCCTCTTTATACATAGCATGTCCCATATAAACGATTAATGATATTGCAATAATTATAATTAGTAGAACTGCGAAAATAAGCCTTTTTATAAATTTCATTTTATCACATCCTTATATCTACATTATATCGTATTTTCTTAAAATATCAATTAAAATTTTCTTAATTTTAAAAGAACAATTAAAGAAATCGGGAACGGAATTTGAATCCGTCCCCGTAAATACCGTTAGGGTTGCTGTTATTTGTTGCCGTGCGATCTCGCACACGCAATATGGTAGTTAATGCTGGCCTGAATCTTGGTCAGTTTTTCATGTATTACAGAAAATCCCTGCAAAACCTCTTCGTCAGAAAGAGGTTTCCGTACACTCTTGCTTCGGTAGTAGAGATCATGTGCGATTTCTACATTTTCCTGTAAATCATCATACAAATTTTTGAGTAACTCTGATTTGTTTGTTGTGTTGTCCATAATTTGTCCTCCTCTTCAAATCAACCCTAACACTAAGTTATGTTAATTATAGCATACAAACTAACATAAGTCAAAATTACAAGGTTGTACATTTACAGTTTGAAAATTAGTATAAATTACCATACCAGGTTTGGAACCAGAAGGCTTTTTAACATAACGAATAGAAGTATAATCTACAGCCACATTAGAAGAATTTTTAGCCTTACTATAAAAAGCACAAATAGAAGCACATTTATTAATTGTTTCTTGAGGAATTTCTTCATTATTAGTTTTTAAAACAACATGGCTTCCATGTATGTCTTTGGTATGGAACCATAAATCATTTGAATGTGCATATCTTAAAGTTAAATAATCATTTTGCTTATTATTTTTACCAACTAAAACAGTATAACCATCAACTATAAAAGTAAGAGGGTCAAAAGCATTTTCTTTTTTCTTTTTTGTCGTTTTCTTCTTAGATGATTTATTAAACGTTGATACATTTTTTCCTAAAAAGCTTTCTGAAAATTCGGTATAAATAGAATCTATATCTGAAACAGTAACAGCTGTTTCTAATTCATAAATAATACTTTCGATATAATCTATTTCTTGTTTTGTTTCTTTTTTTTGAACATTCACAATTTCGCAAGCATTTTTCAGTTTGTTGTATTTTTTAAAATATTTTTTAGCATTCATACTAAGAGAAATAGTTTTATCAAGAGGTATTTTAATAATAGAGTTATTATCATAATAATTACTAAGTTCTATGTATTCTAAATTTTCATTAGGGTTTAGATGATAAAGATTTGCAGTAATTAATTCTCCATAAATACGATAGTCATCTTTTTTATCACATTCATCTAATTTTTTGTTCATATTAATTAAACGTTTATTATATTTTTTTAGTTCATTAAGAATTAATTTTAGAACACTATTTCTATAACTTAAAAACTCATTAGATGCTTCTTTTTTATTATAAAAATTATCCAAAAAAGTATTGATATTAGATGCTTTTTTATGTGCTATTTTAACAACATAATCTTCTTTATTTTGAAAAGAATAGGGAGTGGCCTCTATATCTGAAAATAGTAGATTTCTTAACCCATTATAAATAGTGATGTAATCCTTTCTTATAGTAGAATCATTTTCTATACTATATGTTTCTAACAAATGAGAAATAAGTAATTTACTTATCCCAGTGAAATGAGAAGAAATAAGTAAATCAATTGGTTCTTTTCCTATAAATGGACTAATTAGTTCATAAAATTCTTCAAAGCTATTTAAATTTACAAAACTATTTTTTTCCGTTGCAGGGAATAGATAGTTTCTTGCAGGTAAAATATCTCTTGTTGAATTAGAAGATATTTCTAGATGACGCATACTATCAATAATTTTTGAAGAATTATTTAATAAAATGATATTGCTATGTCTACCCATTAATTCAATTACAACTTCTTTTGTTGTAAGATCATTTAATTCACTATAGCATTCAAATACAATACTTACAATTCTCTCTAAATCATAAGTTTTGAAAGCCTTAATTTTTGCACCGAACTAAATGTTTACGAAGCAACATACAAAAGTTTGGAGCATTTAAAGGATTAGGTTTTGAATAATTTGTTAAGTGCATACGACAATGATTAGCGTCAATATTTACAAGCAAAGTATAGTGCTTTCCATTTGAATAAACACCGAATAAAATTTCATTTTTATTCGGCTGATAAATTTTATTTATTTTTCCACCAAGCAAACAGCTTTCTAATTCTTTTATAACTTGTTTTAGTACAATTCCATCAAATGCCATAAAATAACTCCTTACTAATTTGATTCATCTAGTCTTATTATACAGTGAACAACTTTTTCATCTTGTGTTTTCATTACAACAAAGTGTGAATCACCTAATTTAGAATAGAAACATTTAATTGTTTCACCAAGTTTTGTTTCTTTTTTATATAGAATTTCAAAAGTATCAAAACTACTATTATTATAAACATTTTCTGGTAAAACTTCATATGCAAAATCTAGGTATGAAACATTGTGCACATGTCTATTTATATCTATATCTTTTCTTTGTATAGTATACGGTAACATGGTTTCATATTCATTTGGAAAATCTAATTTACCAATTTCTTTTGCGTCACCAAATACAGCTTTGTTTTCTGGGTGATATTTACTAATTAATTCATCGGAAATTTTTGTTAGAGTCATTGTTTTTGCATCTAGAAGAACCCATTTACTGCTAGCTATTGCTATTAATTCATTTTGAGCATTATATACTTCAAAATCACGAAAAGTATAAAACTTTATTGTGTTTCTGGCCCAAGTTTTTACTAAAATAGATTCGCCATATAAAGGTCTTTTAAATACTTGAACTTTCCAATTTAATAATATCCAGGTTAAATTTGTTCTCTCTATATCATTTAGTCCATATCCAACAAGGTTTGAATGCATACCTGCAGTATCTTCTAAGTATCCAAGTAAACTTTTATTAGTAATTTTATTACTTTTTCCAACATCACGAAAACCAATCTCAAATTTATGTTCAAATGTAGCCATGTTATCCACTCCGTTTATAATAAATTTTGTCTATAAAATTATTGACAAAAGCAATTGTAACACATATAATGAGTTTTGTAAATTGGTATTTGCTACTATAGCTCAGTCGGTAGAGTGCTACCTTGGTAAGGTAGAGGTCACGGGTTCGATTCCCGTTAGTAGCTCCAAATGTGCGATACTAACGTATCGCAGTGAATAGTGAATGATTAATAATTAATAGTGAATAATTACAATTAGCTACTAATAGCACATTTGTACTATTCACTATTAATTTTTCATTCTTCATTATTCACAAATTTAAAATTCACATAATCATGATATAATCTTTACATGAAACAATAAAGTGCGAGCAGAAAAGGAGGTAACATGTATTCTTTCATAAAACGGCCAATCCCACCAACAGTTGAGGTAAAGGTTGAATTTCTCGAAAGCAAAAAGAATGAGTTAGAGGTATTAATAAAGGTTAAAGCAGACTTAACTCAGATAAAATCTGCTACAGAGATTCATTCTACTATGTTAAGAGAGGACTTACACTTTCTACTTGTCAATCATGTAAATATGAAAATACGAAAAAATTTAAAAGCATTTGCTGGAAAAGTAGTTTATACAGAGACTTTCGCAGCTTCTTCAAAAATGAAAATTTACTTTTCGGATGACGAGAAAAAAGACAACTGGATTAAGTATGTAAAGGAAAGTGAACAACTCAATGTAGAAACACTTAAGAAGGACTGTGACACTGCTTTACAGGAAATTTGGCAATGGGTATTGTGCAGAATTTCAGGTACAAAGTTATTTGAAGCTTTGAGAGAAAAATTAAAAGGGCTTCGGGAAGGGACTGATTTTTAGTCCCTTTCTTTTTTATATATAGAAAATTATATCATTTTAAGTTAATATCTTAATTGTTTAAATAGCAAAGACAGTTTATTTTTAAAAATTAACTTAAACTATTGGCAAAAGAAACCCACAAATGATATAATAACTTTTGTTAGAAAGAATTAAAAAATAAAAAGAGGAGAGAATAGAAGTGAAAATAGGTATTGTAGGACTTCCAAATGTTGGGAAAAGTACTATGTTTAATGCAATTACAAAAGCAGGAGCTGAATGTGCAAATTATCCGTTTTGCACAATAGAACCAAATGTAGGAGTTGTACCAGTTCCAGATGAAAGATTAGATGAATTAACTAAAATGTATAGTCCAGAAAAAACAACACATGCAGTAATTGAATTTGTAGATATTGCAGGTCTTGTAAAAGGAGCAAGTAAAGGAGAAGGACTTGGAAATAAGTTTTTATCTCATATTAGAGAAGTGGATAGCATTGTAGAAGTAGTTAGATGTTTTGAAGATCCAAATGTTGTTCATGTTGATGGAGATATTAATCCTTTAAGAGATATTGAAACAATCAATTTAGAACTTATATTTGCAGATATAGAAACAGTGGATAAAAGATTAGATAGATTAAGAAAACAACTAAAAGCAGATAAAAAAGCACAAATTGAAATTGATGTATTTGAAAAAATTAAAAAAGTTTTAGAAGAAGGAAAATCTGCAAGAACAGTAGATTTAACAGATGAAGAAAAAGAATTAGTAAAAGATGCATTTTTATTAACATTAAAGCCAATACTATACATAGCAAATGTTTCTGAAGAACAATTAGAGAGTGCTGAGAGTGATGCAAATGTTCTAAAAGTAAAAGAATATGCACAAAACGAAAATGCTAAAGTAATTCCTTTATGTGTTAAAATAGAAGAAGAATTAGCAAGCTTAGAAGATGAAGATAAAAAAGAAATGCTAGAAGCATTAGGACTTGAAGAATCAGGACTTGATAAAGTAATAAAAGCAAGCTATGATTTGTTAGGTTTAATGAGCTTTTTAACAGCAGGAGAGCCAGAAGTTCGTGCATGGACAATAAAAAAAGGAACAAAAGCGCCACAAGCTGCAGGAAAAATTCATTCAGATATTGAAAGAGGATTTATACGTGCAGAAGTAGTATCTTATGATGATTTAATGCGTGAAGGTTCTATGAATGCTGTAAAAGAAAAAGGATTATTACGTTCAGAAGGAAAAGAATATATTATGCAAGATGGAGATATTGTTCTATTCCGATTCAACGTATAATACAATAAAATAAATATTCAAAGGAGGAAATATAATGAATAAAGAAGAATTATTCAATAAGAAAGAAACAGGATGGAAAAATGTATCTGATGAAAATAAAGAAAATATATTTAAATTTTCAGATGAATATATTTATTTTCTAAATAAGGTAAAAACAGAAAGAGAAGCAGTACATTTTGTAGAAAAAATGTTAAAAGAAAATGGATTTTGTAATGTGTGTGAAAAAGAAAACTTAGTAGCAGGAGATAAAGTATATTATATTAACCGTGATAAAAGTATGTATATAGCAGTTATCGGTCAAGAGCCACTAGAAAATGGATTACAAATATTAGGAGCACATATTGATTCTCCAAGATTAGACTTAAAACCAAACCCACTATATGAAGATACAGGATTTGCATATTTAAAAACACATTATTATGGAGGAATTAAAAAATATCAATGGACAACAATTCCACTTGCAATTCATGGCGTTATTGTAAAAGCTAATGGAGAAAAAGTAGAAATAGCAATTGGTGAAGATGAAAACGACCCAATATTTACAATTACAGATTTATTACCACATTTAGCACAAGAACAAATGGAAAAGAAACTAAAAGAAGGAATTAATGGGGAAGACTTAAATCTTTTAATAGGAAGTATCCCAGAAGAAGATAAAGACATTTCTGAAAAAGTAAAATTAAATATATTAATGTTATTAAACGAAAAATATGGAATGAAAGAAATCGACTTTGTAAGTTCTGAATTAGAAGTAGTTCCAGCATTCCGCGCAAGAAGTTTAGGATTTGATAGAAGTATGGTTGCAGCATATGGCCAAGATGACCGTGTTTGTGCTTACACTTCTGTACGTGCAATATTAGATGTAGAAAATCCTAAAAAAACAGCAATATGTATTTTATCTGATAAAGAAGAAATAGGAAGTATGGGTAATACTGGAATGGAATCACACGTATTTGACTACTTTATCTCTGAATTATTAAATAAAAAGAATGAAAACAAACCAAATGCACTAGAAAAGGTATTTTGTAATTCTAAAATGCTATCAGCTGATGTTGATGCAGGACTAGACCCAATTTATGCATCTGTTTCTGAAAAGAATAATGCAGCATATATTGGACATGGAATAGGATTAAATAAATATACAGGTGCAAGAGGAAAATCTGGGGCATCTGATGCAAATGCAGAATATGTTGCAGAAGTAAGAAAGATATTTGAAGAAGCAAATATTCCTTACCAAGTATCTGAACTTGGAAAAGTAGATGTAGGTGGTGGAGGAACTATCGCATTAATATTAGCAGATAAAGGAATGGATGTTATTGATTGTGGAGTTCCCGTATTATCAATGCATGCACCATATGAAGTAACTTCTAAGTTTGATATATATTGTGCATATAAAGCATATAGTGCATTTGTAAAATAAGAAAATTCTATAATATGAAGAAAAGTTCAATTTGATTGTAGGGGTCGACGCCCTCGTCGACCCATTTCTATGTTTATATTACTTTTATACTAAAATTTGACAAAATTATGTAAAACTGTTGCAATTTTACATAAAGTGTAGTATAATAAAGTTATCCTGAAATATAAGGAAACCCATAAACCAAAAAAGTCCAGAGAAAGGAGATTCATCATGACAAGAACATCTATCGAGGAGTACATTTTGGAGGCAAAGAAGGATATGGTCGTAGAGTTAAATCTGGCCTATACCTTGGGGGTACTGAACGGCGTCATTCCGAGCGAGGATCGGATCAATCAGGTTTCTTATACACTGCTGAACACATGCCTGAAGCTGCACAAGATGACAAAGGCCAACGGCATTGATCATGTGCGGGTGAAGGTCGGCGACAAGGAAATCGGCAAGGCCAAAGAGGTACTGGGAGCGGACTATGAAAGGGTCATCGGAATCTGTACGATGGTCTTAAGGACATCCGAAGATATCCCGATTGAGGACCTTGAGCATCAGTTCGGATTATCCAAGGCTCAGATATGGCAGAGCGTGCCGGAGCTTGTCGGCAATGACGGCCATAAGTTCTTCCCGGTTCACACGCCCATCCGGAATCTTGTTAAGCGCATCAGCGACTTCAACGCCGGAAGGATCAAGCTCTAATGCGAAGAACGCCAGCTATATGGGAAAAAGGTGCTGACCATTTTGGTCGGCACCTTTTTTATATTAAATAACTAATAAAAAAGCAACACCTTAGGTGTTGTTTCTTTATTAGTTATTTTCTTCATTTTTTCCTGCCATAACTTTTTTTCCATCATAGTATCCACAGTTTGAACAAGCGGTATGTTGCATAACTGGTTCGTGGCAATGTGGACATTCTGCAAAGTTAGGTTTTTCTAATTTCCATGTTGATCTTTTTAATCCTGTTCTTGCTTTAGACCATCTTCTTTTTGGTTGTGCCATTTTAATTCCCTCCTCGTCATAATTGATATGTATATATCTTTTAAATTTTTAGCGTTTTTTAAGTCACTATAAGAGTATACTAATTTTTAACAAATTTGTCAAGAGATAGCTTTGCTTTTTATTAAAATTTATTGAAAAAAATATAGAATATTGATATAATGTGAAAAAACAGAGGGTGATATTATGGAAGAAAATAAAAGAGTAGATAAAATTAATTACTATTTAGATATTGCTGAAGCGGTTTCTGGTAGAGGAACATGTCTTCGTAAAAACTTTGGGTGTATTATTGTAAAAAATGATGAGATAATTTCAACAGGATATACTGGTGCACCACGTGGAAGAGTGAATTGTATAGATTTAGGTTATTGTACTAAAAAAGAAAAATTTCCAAACATTCATCATGGAGGGTATGATGCTTGTAGAAGCGTACACGCAGAACAAAACGCTATGCTTAGTGCACCAAGAAAAGATATGATAGGTGCAACAATGTACTTAGTAGGAAAAAGAGTAGATACAGGAGAATATGAGCCAGGTGCAAATTCTTGCCAAATGTGTAGAAAAATGATTATTAATGCAGGAATTAAAGAAGTTATTATTCGTGGAGCTACAAAAAATGAATATCTAGTAGTTGATGTTGAAGAATGGGTTAAAAATGATGATTTATTAGAAGGAAGAAATACATATTAAAAGGAGTATTGTATGAAAAAATATGTAAAACTAATATTAAACAATAAAAAACTATTAAGTTATCTTATTATTCTATTTATTAGTATTTTTGCATGCGTTCCGTTATTCTCTAAGAATATGGACATTGCAAGAGATGACGGTATTCAGCATATATGTAGATTAATTGGGAATTTTAATACATTAAAAGAAGGTAATTTATTTCCTGTTATTATGTCAGATTTCTGTAATGGATTTGGTTATTCATGGAATATATTTTATAGTCCATTAACAGCGTTCTTACCACTAATATTTAAAATATTTTGTGCTTCTTTTGTAACATGTTTAAAATTGTTTATGTTCTTTACAATGTTATTATCTGGAATATTTATGTATAAATTAGTATATAAAATATCTAAAAGTCATAAAGCAGGACTGATATCTGCTATTGTTTATATATGTGCACCATATCACTTAACAGATCTTTACAGCAGGATTGCAATTGCAGAACTTGCATCATTTGTATTTTTACCAATAGTATTTATTGGGATGTATGATTTGTTTTATAAAAATACCAAGCAAACCTATTTTATTGCAATCGGAGCAATAGGACTTATATTATCGCATAATGTAATAGCTGTATATACTGCAGTATTTTGCTTTATATACTTACTTATAAATTATAAAAAATTAAACAATAAAAATATAATTAAATCAATACTAATAAATATAGCCATAATTTTGTTATGCACAAGTTTTTATTGGTTGCCGCTATTAGAACATTATCTTGCGACAAGTTACGAAGTGTTTTTACCAGAAAGAATGTTTAAAAACAATACTTTAATAGGTTCAAAATTATCATTAATGGATTTCTTTATAACCAAACCATATAATATGAATTTTCATATTGGTATACCAATTATGATTGGAATAATTTTAGCACTTATTTATAGAAAAAAGATTAAAATTAGATACAGAAAAACAATCATAATGTTTCTAATATTTGGACTTACTAGTATAGTCATGAGTTCAAAATTATTCCCGTTTGAATATTTACCAAGTTCTCTAAAAATGATTCAGTTTGCTTGGAGAATGATGGAATTTGCAACTTTCTTCTTAAGCATAGTTTGTGGAATTGTAATAACAATGTTTATTAATGGCAATAGTAAAAAAGAAGCTCTTGTTACAATATTACTAATTATATATATATCGATTGTAATAATAACATCAATGACAAGTGTAGAGATACCTTTTAATGAAGAAAATTACTTAAATCCACAACCTATTACATCTTCTACTGGAAGAATACATGCAGGATGTGCTACTTTTGAATATTTACCACAAAAAGCTCTAAAAAATAGAACATATATAGAAACCAGAACAAATGATGTAATCGTATTAGATGGTAATGTGGTTATAGAAGAAATACATAAAGAAAATACAAATTTAACTTTTAAAGTAAATGAGGTAGAAGAAAATACAAAACTAGAACTGCCATATATATTTTATTTAGGATACTCAGCAAAACTTGAAAGACAGGATGGAACAAATGAGAGCTTAAAAATAGAAGAATCAGATAATGGATTTTGTATGCTTACACTAACAAATGTAACTGAAGGAAAAATATCAGTTTCTTATACTGGTACTAATTTAATGAAGATTACATATGCTTTAACATTATTAGGTGTTGCAGGATTAATCCATTTCTATTGTAAAAAATCACATAAGAAAAAGGTTTATTAAATTTGTATTACATTAATTGACTATATTTCATAAATAGTATAGAATAACACATATAGAAAATGAGGTGAAGAAAATGGCAAAACCAACAGTTGCAATTGTTGGAAGACCAAATGTAGGAAAGTCAACTTTTTTTAATTATATAATAGGAGAACGTTTATCCATTGTAGAGGACAAACCAGGAGTTACAAGAGATAGAGTTTATGCTGAATGTAACTGGAGAGGAAGAGATTTTACAGTTATAGATACAGGACGGAATAGAGATTGGCTCGGAAGACTTTATTACAGAAGAAATTGCAAACCAAGCAAACATTGCAATAAACTTAGCAGATGTTATTATCTTTTTAACAGATATTAAACAAGGCGTAACTGAAGTAGATAAAGATATTGCTCTAATTTTAAAAAGAGCTAATAAACCAGTTGTATTAGTTTGCAACAAAGCTGATAATTACGGTAAAACATCTGATGATATATATGAGTTTTATAATTTAGGTTTAGGAGAACCATATCCACTTTCAGCAACTAATGCAATAGGAATAGGAGATATATTAGATGTAGTATATGAAAACTTTCCTGAAAAAGATGAAGACGAAGAAGATGATGAAACTATTAAGGTTGCAATTATAGGAAAACCAAATGTTGGAAAATCATCATTAGTTAATAAAATATTAGGAGAAGAAAGAGTAATTGTAAGTAATATTGCAGGAACAACAAGAGATGCAATTGACTCATCTTTTGAAAATGAATTTGGTAAATATATATTTATAGATACAGCAGGAATTAGAAGAAAAAGCAAAGTTAATGAATCAATTGAAAAATTTAGTGTTATGAGGACACTTCTTGCAATAGAAAGAGCAGATGTGTGCCTAATGATGATAGATGCAACAGAAGGTGTAACAGACCAAGATGCAAAAATTGCAGGAGAGGCACATGAAGCAGGAAAAGGTATAATACTAGTAATAAATAAATGGGATGCAGTTGAAAAAGATACATATACAATAGAACAATTTAAGAAAGACGTATATAACAAACTATCTTATTTAACATATGCGCCAATTATGTTTATTTCAGCAAAAACAGGACAAAGAGTAAATAAATTGTATGAAACAATAAATAATGTAGCAAGTCAAAATGCTTTAAGAGTAACAACAGGAATGTTAAACCAAGTTTTAAATGAAGCAATAGCTATTGTACAACCACCAACAGATAAAGGAAAACGTTTAAAAATTTATTATATGACGCAAGCTACAACAAAGCCACCAACATTTGTTGTGTTTGTAAATAATAAGGAATTATTCCATTTTTCGTATGAACGTTATTTAGTAAATCAATTAAGAAAAGAATTTGGATTAGTTGGAACACCAATAAGAATGATTGTAAGAGAGAAAGGAGAAAATGCAGAATGAACGAATTAAAAGTAAATGGAATATATAAGCATTTTAAAGGTGATTATTATTTGGTAGAAGATATTTGTATACATAGTGAAACTAAAGAGAAATACGTATTATATAGAGCTTTGTATGGCGATACGGGTTTATATATAAGACCATATGATATGTTCTTATCTGAAGTAGATCATGCAAAATATCCAAATGTAGAACAAAAATATAGATTTGAGCTACAAAATATAGAATCTAAAAACAAATAGGAGGTATTAAAAATGGCATATTATATTGTTATAGCAATTATTGCATATCTAATTGGAAGTATTAGTTTTTCAGTTATCATTAGTAAAAAAATGGCAGGATTTGATGTAAGAGAAAAGGGAAGTGGAAACGCTGGATCAACAAACGTTTTAAGAAGCGTTGGAAAAAAAGCTGCAGCCATTACTTTAGTATGTGATATTTTAAAAGGAGTAGTAGCAATTTTAATTGCAGTAATATTAGGAAATATTGTAAAAGAGTTAAACGGAGCATTACTTGTTCAAGTAGCATCTATTGCAGTAGTAATAGGACATACCTTTCCAATATTCTTTGGATTTAAAGGAGGAAAAGGAGTAGCAACTTCACTTGGAGTATTATTACTAATCAATTGGCAAATAGGGTTAATTTGCTTAGTATTTGCACTAGTAATTATGGCATTAACAAGAATGGTTTCAGCAGGTTCAGTATTAGCTGCAATACTATTCCCAGTTCTTACACTATTTATTGGGCAAGAACACTTTATAGTTTCTGGGAATTATTTTGTTTTTAGTGTTATTATGGCATTAATTGTTGCGTTTAATCATAGAACTAATATTAGTAGAATTTTAAGTGGAACAGAAAATAAATTATCATTTAAAAAATAGGTATTATTTTATATAAAAGAAAAGGAGACAAAACATGAAAAAAATAGCAGTTATTGGAAGCGGAAGTTGGGGAGTAGCACTTTCTATGCATTTAGCAAGTATGGGACATATTGTTAAAATATGGTCATTTGCAGAAGAAGAAGCAAACCTAATAAATAAAGAAAGAAAATGCGTATTTTTACCAGAAATAACAATACCTGAAAACATTACGTGTTACACAAATTTTGAAGAAGCATTAGAAGACACAGATCTTATAATACATGTAACACCTTCTAAATTTGTTCGTAATATTATAAAGCAATACAAACATCTTGTAAAAGAACAACCAATTGTAATGTGTGCAAAAGGATTTGAAAGAGAAACTTTAAATTCATTAGACGAAATTATTGAAGAAGAATTACCAAATCATCCATATGCAGTACTTTCTGGACCAAGCCATGCAGAAGAAGTATCAAAACAAATACCAACAGCAATGGTGGTAGCGGCAAAAGATGAAACTTTACAAGAAGAAGTTCGTTCAACTTTTATGAATGAAAAAATGAGAATATATACTTCTTTTGATATAAAGGGAGTTGAGCTTGGAGGAGCTTTAAAAAATATTATAGCTTTCTGTGCAGGAATTGCAGCAGAACTTGGATTAGGAGACAATTCATTTGCAGCACTTATTACAAGAGGATTAACAGAGATTAGTCGTTTAGGTGTAAAAATGGGGGGAAAACAAGACACTTTTTATGGATTAACAGGTCTTGGTGATTTAATAGTTACATGTTTAAGTGAACATAGCAGAAATAGAAGAGCAGGAAAATTAATTGGTGCAGGAAAAACAATTGAAGAAACAAGGCAAATTGTTGGAATGACAATTGAAAGTATAGATAATATAGAAGTTGCTTATGAATTATCTAAAATCTATAATGTAGATATGCCAATTGTACATGCAGTTTATGATGTTTTATATAATGGGCTAGATCCAAAAGTAGCAGTTACAATGCTTATGACACGTGATAAAAAAAGCGAATAAAAAATAAAGAAATGATTATAATACTTAAAAACGGAGGTATTATATATGGATTTTTTTGACAAATTGGGTAAACAAGCAAGTAGAACTTATAAATATACAACTGAAAAAACATCAAAAATAGCAAGAGAAGCAAAATTAAGAATGCAGATGAATGAACATAAAGGACAAATTGAAGAACTATATGAAAAAATAGGAAAAAGAATGTATGAAAATCATATAAGCACTGATGAAATAGATGTTGATATTGAAAAAGAAGTAGAAGAATATTTTATTAGAATTGATGAGATATGTGATAGGATTGAAGAAGAAAGAAAAGAAATATTAACATTAAAAGAGAAAAAGCAATGTCCAAATTGTTTTTGCGAAATAGAATTAGATTATAATTATTGTCCTAATTGTGGTGATGAACAAAAAAGTAATAATTATGAGGAATTCTATAATCTAAAAGAAGATACAAAAAAGGACGAAAAGACAGAACAAGATAATGACAAAAAGATAGATTTAAATAATTAAAATAAAAAATATCCGTTTCAAGTTTGAAACGGATATTTTTTAATATAGGAGTAATGATATGAAAACAGTTATACAAAGAGTAACAAATGCAAATGTAAAAGTAGATAATGAAATAGTAGGAGAAATTAAACAAGGACTTGTTGTTTTACTTGCTATTTCTGATAAAGATGAGGAAAAAGACGTAGAAAAAATGGCAAGCAGAATTGTGAACTTACGAATTTTTAGCGATAATAATGGCAAAATGAATTTATCTATTAAAGATATAAACGGCGAACTTTTGGTTATATCTCAGTTCACTTTATATGCTGATTGCTCAAAGGGAAATAGACCAAGTTTTAGTAACGCAGGAAAACCTGAACATGCAAATAAGCTATATGAGTACTTTATAAAAACATCTAAAGAACTGGGAATGCATACAGAACATGGGGTTTTTGGAGCTGATATGAAGGTGTCTTTAACAAATGATGGACCAGTAACTATAGAATTAGAAAATTAATAAGGATAACGTTCATACAAGTAACGAATAATGCTGTCAGCATTATCGTTACTTACATTTAAAAAGGCTCCTTCATCAAGACTAATCCACATATTAATTTTATATTTATCACTGTTATCAATAAATGTACCAATAATATCTGCAATTTCAATTGAATTTTCATATTTATTTTCCCATTTCAAATCATTTTCTAATTTAATTTCTTTATTATAAAACTTAGATAAAAATTTACTTATTTCACCACTTTCTTTACTATATAAATTAACTACAGTATGCATATTAAAATCTCCTTACAAATTTATTTATGTAATTATAGTTTTATTTGTTTTACAAAAATAGTATTTGTTTTTTCAAATTATCTATACAAAGAATAAAAGGTAATTTTTATGGAATAATAGTTTGTAGGTGATTTTATGAATAAAACAATAACAAAAAGTATTTCTATTTTTATATTGCTAATTTTAACAGTAATGCTAACTGGATGTAGCAAAAATGAAGATGAAGAAACCTTAAAACAAAAAATAGCAAGTGAAATTAAATATTTAGATATTCAATTGATAAACATGCTAAATCAAGCAAATGGAATTTCTTTTGAAAACTATATTGTAGAAGCACAAGAGGTTAAAAAAGAAGATGTAAAAAGTTCTAGTAAAGAAAGCGATTTATCAACTAAACAAGGAAATAATGGTAAGCAAGAAGGGGGTTCTGAGGAATCTCAAGAAGAAGGTAGCCAAGGTTCTAGCAAAAATATACAATATAAAATGGTTGGTAACGAAATTTTATTACAAAACAAAGATACAGATTGGCAGCTTTTAAAAGCCAATATTGAAAAATTATATTCTACATGGTCTACAGTTGTTCTTGATTTATATAAAATTAATGTTAATGCACAAAATATATTAGGATTTAATGCCGATTTGGATATGGCAACTCAAGCAATAAAAAATGAAAATAAGCAAGAGACACTAAGTGCTGTTGCAAAACTGTATTCATATATACCAATATATTCTACAGATGTAGCTAAAGAAAATCAAATAAATAATATTTACAACACAAAAATGAATATATTAAATGCTTGTGTACAACTTGAAAAAGGGAATTTTTCAGAGGTAAAAAACCAGTTACTAAGCGCAGAACAATCGTTTTTGCCGATTATAAATAATATGAATTCTAATGAAAATAATGAAGTAAATATAAACAAGTCATATATTTTGATAAAAGATTTACAAAATTCTAGCAATAATACAGATAAGGATATCTTTTATATAAAATATAAAAACTTAATAGAACAATTAAATATTTTATAATCATAATTCTTGAAAATAGTAAGATTTTATAGTATAATATTTAAAGAGTAAATTAAATGGTCGCGTATAGCAAGGTCGAAAGACAGCGTATGAGGAAAGTCCGGGCTCCATAAGAGCAATGATGCTGGATAACGTCCAGTGAAGGTAACTTTAAGGAAAGTGCAACAGAAAATAACCGCCACGTCAAAGGGTTCCCGCAAAACACAGTTTTGTGGGAAAGAGGAAAGGCAACGTAATTATATGCTAAACAAGTTTACTTGGTTTAGGTATAATGAAGTTTGCCTTGACGAGGTAAGGATGAAAAGGTAAGGTAAGAGCTTACCGCAAATATGGTGACATATTTGGTCAGTGTAAACCCCATCTGGAGCAACACCGTGTAATTCCAAGAAGGATAAGATGCTCTTTCAGCTTCTTGGTTATGGTGGCTTAAGTTCTATAGTAATATAGAAAATAGATAAATGACCATTCACGACAGAACCCGGCTTACAGATTTACTTTTATATTATATGAAAACAGATAGGTAAAGCCTATCTGTTTTGTTATTATATTACATTAATGTTTTTTTGGAGGAGTATAGGTAATAATTTCTCCAATTTCGCAATTAATTGTTTTGCAAATTCGTGCAAGCAAATTTAAGTCTACTTTTTGCATATCATTATTACAATATTTTAGCAGTTGTTTGTAGTGAATTTGACCATTTCTTGATAAACTAGAACGACTAATATTATGCGTTTTTAAATATTCGTCAAGTCTTAAATCAATTTTTCCCCATTCTTCTTCCATATATGCTCACCTCGTTAGAATATTATCATTTTTTATACTCTTAGACAATTAGGTGTAAACATAGTATATATAAACATATGACAAATTATGACATTTTATAACATATGTAAAATTAACTGCATATCTTGAGGAATGTCTGATTCCAAATTCATATTCTTTTTACTTATTGGATGTATGAAAGAAACTTTACATGCGTGTAGAGCTTGTCTATTTATTAGATTTGATGTTATTCCGTATAAACTATCTCCAACAATAGGGTGTCCAATATAAGCCATGTGAACTCTTATTTGATGTGTTCTACCTGTTTGTAGATACAGATAAATTAAAGAAATATCATCAAGCTCTTTAATGACTGAATATTGTGTAATAGCATAATCCCCCTTATTATCGACACATCTTTCAATTATACTATTTTCTTTTCTTGCAATAGGAGCATCTATAATTCCGATTTTTTTATTTAGTATACCTTCAACAATTGCAATATAGTATTTCTTAAAAATGTTAGTCTGCATTTGCTTTATTAAGCATTCTTGTATATATTCATTTTTTGCAAAAATAACAATTCCGAGAAGTATCTTTATCTAATCTGTTTACAGGACGTATTTTTTTATTTAGTCCAATTGAATCAAAATAGTATTTTACTCCATTAGACAAACTATTCTTATAATGCAACATAGATGGGTGTACAGGTATTCCTGCCGATTTATTAACAATTAACATTGCATCATCTTCATAAATGATATTTAAAGGCATTTTAACAGGAACTATATTAGTACTATCTTCAATAAAATCTATAAAAACTTCAAGTATATCGCCAATTTTAATAGGATTATTTATAGAAACTATTTTACTGTTTAAAGTTATTTTTTTATTTTTCTTTAATTTTAAAATTAATCTACTAGACATAGAAAATTCTTCTTTTAAAACATGAGTAATTGATTCGTATTTATTATCATTTATAATATAAGTTAATTTCATAAGAACCTCCTAAAAGATATTATAGCAAGAAAAAAGTGTTGTTGCAATAATTATTAGAAGCATAAAAGGAAGTTGTTTACTAAAGCAAAATATTTCTAATGTTATAAAATGTATGGGGGGGATTGCTTGTCCGAAAAATTATAGAATGATTTGTAATAAATAATAAAAAACATCTTGTAGTTTTCTAGTTTTATTTATATAATGTCTTTAATGAAAAATAGGAGGAATAATATGTCTTTTATAGAAGAAATGAAAATCAAAGCCAAAAAAAATATAAAAACAATTGTATTACCAGAAGCAACAGATCAAAGAGTACTAGAAGCTACTAATATTATATTAAAAGAAGGATTTGCAAATGTTATTTTAGTAGGCGATGAAAAAGAAATAATTAATATTGCAAATGAAAATGGGTTTGACGTATCAAAAGCAACAATTATAAATCCAAATGAATCAAGTAAATATGAAGAATATGTAGAAGCTTTTTATGAGCTTAGAAAGCTAAAAGGTGTTGATATTAATAAAGCAAAAGAAATGATGAAAGATCCAGTGTATTTTGGAATGATGATGGTAAAAATGGGAGATTGCGATGGATTTGTTTCTGGCGCAATACATTCTACCTCAGATACATTAAGACCAGCACTTCAAATTTTAAAGACGGCACCAAATACCAAGCTTGTTTCAGCCTTCTTTTTAATGGTTGTACCAAATTGCGAATATGGTGAAAATGGTACTTTTGTATTTTCGGATTGTGGATTAAATCCAAA
The DNA here is from genome assembly GCA_022799315.1 of Clostridia bacterium. Lineage (GTDB taxonomy): Bacteria > Bacillota > Clostridia > TANB77 > CAG-508 > RGIG8482. The sequence continues at coordinate 46,606 of JAAWOE010000004.1, forward strand.
TCCAAATGCTGAAGAATTATCAGAAATTGCAATATCTTCTGCTAAAAGTTTTGAACAATTAGTTGGAAAAACTCCACGTGTTGGAATGTTATCTTTTTCTACTTATGGAAGTGCAAAATCAGAATCTACTGAAAAAGTTACGCAAGCAACACAATTAGTAAAAGAAAAAATGCCAAAGTTATTAGTTGATGGTGAACTTCAATTAGATGCTGCAATTATTCCAGAAGTAGCAAATAGTAAAGCACCAGGAAGTAAAGTTGCAGGAAATGCAAATACTCTTATATTTCCAAATTTAGATGCAGGAAATATTGGATATAAGCTAACACAAAGACTAGCAAAAGCAGAAGCCTATGGTCCACTATGCCAAGGGATTGCAAAACCTGTAAATGATTTATCTAGAGGATGTAGTGCACAAGATATAGTTGGAGTAGTTGCAATTACAGCAGTACAAGCTCAAATGATGTAAAACAACTAGCTAATTTTTAATTAAACATATAGTAATATAAGATTAAAAATTCCGTTCTCCAAGGCGTTTTAGTAGAATCGCTTTAAAAAACAACGTAACACACTATGCATAGAATAAGAAATACCGACGCTTTGCTAAGATAGGTCTAACTCGTTTTTACTCTTATATTACTATATGTTTTGTTGATAAAACCATTAACTAGTAACGATATAAGAAAAAATAATACTTTTTTTGCTAGACTTTTAAAATGCTCTATGATATAATTCTAAAAAATATTTTGTTATAAATTTAGGAGGGAAACTAATGAAAATATTAGTATTAAATTGTGGAAGTTCTTCTTTGAAATATCAATTAATAGATATGAAAACAGAGGAAGTTCTAGCATCTGGAAAATATGAAAGAATAGGGGAAGACGAAGCGTTTATAACACATAAAGTAAATGGTCAAAAAATAGAAATTGATCATCCTGCAAAAAATCATGAAGAAGCAATAGACTTCACATTAAAACAATTAATTAACCCAGAATATAAAGTAGTAGATAGCTTAGATGAAATTGAAGCTATTGGACATCGTTTAGCACATGGTGGAATGAAAATTACAGAATCTGTTGTAATTGATGAACATGTAATAGAGGTATTAAAGGAATGTACAGATTTAGCACCATTACATAACCCAGCAGGAATTATAGGTGTAGAAGCTTGTAAAAAAGTAATGCCAGGCAAACCAATGGTTGGAGTATTCGATACAGCCTTTCACCAAACAATACCAGAAGAAAGATATTTATACCCAATACCATATGAATATTATGAAAAATATGGAGTAAGAAAATATGGTTTCCATGGTACATCTCATATGTATGTTTCAAAAAGACTTGCAGAAGTTGAAGGTAAAAATATAGAAGATTTAAAAATTATTACATGTCACTTAGGACAAGGTTCTAGTGTTTGTGCAATTGAAGGTGGAAAGAGCGTAGATACAAGTATGGGACTTACACCACTTGCAGGAGTTCCAATGGTAACAAGAAGTGGAGATATTGATCCATCTGTTGTAACATTTATTATGAAAAAAGAAAATAAAACTGCAGAAGAAGTTGAAAATCTTCTAAATAAAGCTTCAGGAGTACAAGGAATTTCAGGACTTGCACCAGACTTTAGAGTAATAGAAAATGAATCTGTAAATGGAAATAAAAGAGCTGAAATTGCAATGAACAACTTCAAATATTCTGTTGCAGGATTTGTTGCAAAATACGCAGCAGCAATGAATGGGGTAGATGCTATTATCTTTACAGGTGGAGTTGGAGAAAACCAAATCAATATACGTAAAGGAATTTGCGAAAGATTAGGATTTATGGGTGTTGAATTAGATGAAGACAGAAATAATGTAAGAAGTGAAGAAAAATTAATTTCAAAAGATTCTTCAAAAGTAAGAGTATATGTAATTCCAACAAATGAAGAATTGATGATAGCTAAAGAAACAGAAAGATTAGCAAAATAATCCAAAACTGTTTACATAAAGATGAAACTGTAGTATAATATAGAGTATGGCAAACAAAAAGATATGACTAAAAGAATGAAGCAATTTTTGGCTTCATTCATTTATATATTATTTATTAGGGGGAAATTAAACATGGCAAAAATTTTAGAAGATATTTCAAGAACATTTAACGAATTTTTATTATTACCAAATTTAACAACAGAACAATGTATACCAAATAACGTATCATTAAAAACACCACTTGTTAAATTTAAAAAAGGAGAAGAACCAAAATATTCAGCAAATGTACCAATGGTATCTGCAATTATGCAATCTGTTTCAGGAGAAGAAATGGGAATTGCACTTGCAAGAGAAGGTGGAGTTGCATTTATATATGGCGCACAATCAATAGAAGCTCAAGCTGAAATGGTATATCATGTAAAAAAACATAAAGCAGGATTTGTTATTAGTGATTCAAATGTAAAAAGTGGAACTACTTTAAGAGAAGTAATTAAATTAGTAGAAGAAACAGGACATTCAACAGTAATTGTAACAGATGATGGAACAGCAAGCGGAAAATTTTTAGGAATTGTAACAGATAAAGATTATCGTATAACAAGAGATAATCAAGACGCTCCTATAGATGATTACATGACAAAAGCAGAAAATGTTGTATGTGCTAAAAAAGGAATTACTTTAGCAGAAGCAAACGACATTATATGGGAAAATAAAATTAACTGTTTACCAATATTAACAGAAGAAGGCAATTTAAAATACTTAGTATTTAGAAGAGATTATGAAGAAAGAAAAAATAACCCAAATTCGTTATTAGATGAAAACAAACGTTATATTGTAGGCGCAGGTATTAATACAAGAGATTACGAACAAAGAATTCCAGCACTTGTAGAAGCTGGTGTAGATATGGTTTGTATGGATTCTTCAGATGGATACTCTGTATGGCAAAAAAGAACAATTGATTTTGTTAGAGAAAAATATGGAGATAGTGTAAAAATTGGTGCAGGTAACGTTGTAGATAGAGAAGGATTTAGATATCTTGCAGAAGCTGGTGCTGATTTTATAAAAGTTGGTGTTGGTGGAGGTTCAATTTGTATCACTCGTGAAACAAAAGGAATTGGACGTGGACAAGCAAGTGCATTAATAGATGTAGTAGCAGCTCGTGATGAATACTTTGAAGAAACTGGAATCTATATTCCAATTTGTTCAGATGGTGGTATTGTACACGATCATCACATTACAATTGCTCTAGCTCTTGGTGCAGACTTTGTAATGATGGGAAGATATTTTGCTCGTTTTGATGAAAGCCCAACAAGAGTGTTAAAAGTAGGAAATACATACGTAAAGGAATATTGGGGAGAAGGTTCAAACCGTGCAAGAAACTGGCAAAGATATGATCTTGGTGGAGATAAAAATAAATTATCTTTTGAGGAAGGTGTTGATTCTTATATTCCATATGCAGGTAGCTTAAAAGATAATTTAACAGTAACAGTATCTAAAATAAAATCTACAATGTGTAACTGTGGAGCAATAACAATTAAAGAATTACATGAAAAAGCAAGACTAACACTTGTTTCAGAAGTAAGTATTGCAGAAGGTAGTGCACATGATGTTATGCTAAAAGAAGTAGACAAAAGTTATAAATAAAATAACAAAAAAAGAAACTCAGAAGAGTTTCTTTTTTTGTTATAGGAAATATGCTATTTAAAATTAAAATGTAGGGGGCGATGCCTTCATCAACCCACAAATCAAAATCGAATCTATTATTTTTTATATAAATTATAGTCTATAGTTATATAATTGATAATATATATGTAAATAAATATAAAATGGGTCGACGTAGGTGTCGACCCCTACATTTTATATAAAGTATTGAAATATCTTCGACATATCTTGACACTTTTTGTCGCAAATAGTAAGATTATAGTATAAATAAAAATAAAAGGGTGATGAAAATTGAATAAGAAAAAGGTGAATGGATTTAAGCTAGCAAGGGCTATTATTTTAGTTATTCTCCTAATCGCTATTATTATAGGGTTATTTGCTTTATTTAATAAGAAAGATACAGTTCCTACTGTTTCAGAGCCAGAAACAATAGCAAATAAAAAGGATGAAATTGCGCCACTAATTACATTAAATGGAGAAAAAGAAATTACTATCAATTTAAATGATAATTATAAAGATGATGGCTGTAAAGCAGAAGACAACATAGATGGTGATATAACTTCTAAAGTCACAATTACAGGAGAAGTAGACACAAAAAAAGAAGGAGAATATACAATTACATATACTGCAGTGGATACTTCTGATAATAAAACAGTAGAAACTAGAAAAGTAATTGTTAAAAAAGAAGAAACAAAAACAACTTCAACTAAGCCAACAGATAGTTCTAAACCTGTAGCAGTTGATACAACAAATAAAACTACCACTTCCAAAAGAGGATTACCTGTATTAATGTATCATTTCTTTTATGATGCAAAAGCTGGAGAAAAGGGACCAGATAATAACTGGATGGAAGTTTCGGCATTTGAACAACAAATGAAATATCTATCAGATAATAACTTTTATTTTCCATCTTGGCAGGAGGTAGAAGATTACATTGATGGTAAAAAGACATTACCAGAAAAGAGTGTTGTTGTAACAATAGATGATGGTGATCAAACATACATTAAATATGCCATTCCAATTATAGAGAAATATAATGTAAAAGCAACGTCTTTTGTTGTAACAAGTTGGAATGGAGACTATCTACCAAAACAATATCGCTCTAGCCATATGGATTTCCAATCTCATTCTCATGATATGCATAGAGCAGGAGCAAACGGAAAAGGTAGATTTGTTAATTTAAGTTATAAAGAAGCTTTAGAGGATGTTACAAAATCTAAAAATATGATAGGAAATTGTACAGTATTTTGCTATCCTTTTGGACATTATAATGATACAGCCATAAAGACATTAAAAGATGCAGGTTATAGATTGGCCTTTACTACAAAAGGTGGAAGAGTTTATAAAGGGGCTAAGAAATTTGAATTACCACGTGTACGTATGTCTAAAGGAATTAGTATGAGTGCATTTAAGGAAGCTGTGAAGTAAATTTGCTAATTTATGTAAATAGTAGTATAATATAAGTATGATAAGTTGCAAACCTAGTTTGGCAGAGTTATATAGCCAAACGCCACATCCAAGAGGAGGACAATATGTCAATAGTATCAACAGCAGTAAAAAGTGGAATCTTATGCGAATTGCGCATGGGAGCAATGCAGCCTTTTCAGATTGAAGAGAAGCTTCGTATGAAAGGACTTCCTACTTACGAAGTTGAAAGACTGAAATCCGAAATTTTGGAAACTTACAAAAAAGAGCACCCCGGCTATTAAGCTGGGGGCTTCTTTTATATGTTACAATTTTTATTCCCATTCGATTGTTGCAGGTGGTTTTCCTGTAATATCATATACAACACGATTAACGTGGCTTACTTCATTTACAATTCTTGCTGAAACTTTTTCTAAAATTTCATATGGAATTTTACTCCAAACAGCTGTCATAAAGTCTGATGTAGTAACTGCACGAAGAGCTATTGTATAATCATAAGTTCTATCATCACCCATAACACCAACACTTCTTAGGTTTGTTAAAACTGCAAAATATTGGTTGATTTCTTTATCAAGACCTGCAAGTTTTATTTCTTCTCTAAAAATAGCATCTGCATCTTTTAAGATATTTAATTTATCATCTGTAATATCTCCAATTACACGAATAGCAAGTCCTGGACCAGGGAATGGTTGACGGTAAACTAAGTTTTCGGGAATATCTAATTCTAAGCCAGTTTTACGAACTTCATCTTTAAATAAATCTCTTAATGGTTCAACTATTTCTTTAAAATCAACATAGTCAGGTAATCCACCAACATTATGATGGCTCTTAATGGTAGTTCCTTTTCCTAAACCGCTTTCTATAACATCGGGATAAATAGTTCCTTGTACTAAGTAATCAACTGTTCCAATTTTTTTAGCTTCTTCTTCAAATACACGAATAAATTCTTCACCAATAATTTTTCTTTTTGTTTCTGGATCTGTAACACCAGCAAGTTTTGCTAAGAAACGATCTTTTGCATTAACACGAACTAGGTTAATATCAAATTGGTTCCTGAAAATTTCTTCAACTTCGTCACCTTCATTTTTACGAAGAAGTCCATGGTCAACAAATATACATGTTAAATTCTTTCCAATAGCTTTATGAACAAGTACTGCAGCAACAGAAGAATCTACACCTCCAGATAGAGCACATAGTGCTTTTTTATCACCAATTTTTTCTTTTAAAGCCTTAACAGTTTCTTCTACAAATGAAGACATTTTCCAATCTCCAGAACATCCACAAACATTAAATAAGAAGTTTTTAATAATATTTGTTCCATTTACAGTATTATTAACTTCTGGATGGAATTGAATTGCATAAAATTTCTTGTCTGCATTTTCCATAGCAGCAGTAGGGCATGTAGCTGTTTTTCCTATTACTTTAAATCCTTCTGGAACCTCTGATACAAAGTCTGTATGGCTCATTAAGCAATCATTTGTATCTCCAAATCCTTCAAATAGTAGAGAAGAGTTATCTATTTCTACTGGTACTACACCATATTCACGTTTATCGGCTCTTGTAACAGTTCCTCCCATAACATGAGTCATAAGTTGCATACCATAGCAAATTCCTAAAATAGGAATACCTAGCTCGAATACCTTAGGGTCACACATTTTAGCATCATCAACATATACGCTAGAAGGACCACCTGTAAATATAATTCCTTTTGGATTTTTTTCTTTAATTTTTTCAATAGAAATATCGTAAGGTACAATTTCTGAATATACATTACATTCTCTAACGCGTCTTGCAATTAATTGGTTGTATTGACCAAAAAAGTCAAGTATTAAAATCGTTTCATTAGCTTTCACTTATTTTTCCTCCTAAATTTACAAATTTATATATATTTTAGCATGATTTTTCAAAAAAGTACAGTTTTATTTTGCTTTTATATTGAAAATGTAAATATCATAAATTAACAATTAATATTGTAAGTTTACAAAATAAATGCTATAATCGAAACAGAATTAGAAGAAGGAGAAAAACATATGGAAGAAATGTTAGATGTTTTAGATGAAAATGGCATAAAAACAGGTGAAGTTTTAACAAGAAAAGAAGTTCATAGGCTTGGTTTATGGCATAAAATTATAGTAATTGCTATTATAGATGAAAATAATCAAATTTTAATGCAACAACGCTCTTTTATAAAAGATACAAATCCAGGTAAATGGGATATATCAGCAGCAGGGCATGTGTCTGCTGGTCAAACATCTTTAGAAGCTTCTGTAAGAGAAATAAATGAAGAAGTTGGAATAAGTATAGAAGATAAAGATTTAAAATATGTTCTTACTTATAAAAAAGAAAGCGATGTAAGAGAAGATTACAAAGATAAGCAAATTTTTGATTGTTATATTGCGAAACTGAAAGAAATAGATATGAATAAGATTGTTTTGCAAGAAAGCGAAGTTGCAGGTGCAAAATTAGTAACCAAAGAAGAATTTAAAGAGATGGTAGAAACAGGCAATATGGTAAAAAGACCAGAATTTTATAAGGCTTTATTAGATTATTTATTTTAAGTAATTGGAGGCGTCATATGGCAAAGGTGTTAAAGATAAGGGAAGTAGGAGACCCTATTTTAAATTTAAAATGTGATGAAATAGATATAAATAATATTACTTCTGAAATATTAGATTATATAGAAGATTTAAAAGAAACTTTAAACTTTACAGAAGGTTTTGGGATTGCAGGTCCACAAGCAGGGATTAATAAAAGAATTATTGTTATTCAAGTAGATAAAGAAAAATGCAAATATAAAGATTGTGAAGATGTTCCAACAACTATAATGCTGAATCCGACGTGGAAACCATTATCAGACGAAACAGATTTTGAATATGAAGGATGTTTAAGTGTACCAGAAATTCGAGGCAAAGTAGAAAGATACACCAATATTGAAGTGACTTATTATAATGAAAATGGTGAAAAAATAGTAAGCAAAGTAAAAGGATTTACAGCAAGAGATATACAACACGAATGTGACCATTTAGATGGAATATTATTTTTAGAAAAAGTTGTAAAACCAAATGGATTTGCAACAAAAGAAATGATGAACAAATTTAAATTAAATGAATTATAATTAATTAAAAACAAATTTGAACCAGGTGGCAAAATTTACATAATTTCATAATATATTATAAGAAAGACAAAAGAGAGGAGGCTGAATATATTTTGAAATTAGAAGGTAAAAAGGTCGGTTTTGCTATGACTGGTTCTTTTTGTACATTTAAAAGCACAATTCCAAAAATAAAAGAAATTATAAATCAAGGCGCAGAAGTTGTACCAATTATGTCTTTTAATGCTTATAATTTAGATACTAAATTCGGTAAAGCGCAAGATTTTATAGATGAAATAGAAGAAATTACAGGTAAAAAAATTATTCATACAATTCCAGATGCAGAACCAATCCGGACCTAAAAAAATGACAGATATTATGATGATTGCACCATGCACAGGAAATACCATTGCAAAATTAGTAAATGGTATAACTGACACTCCTGTAACAATGGCTGCAAAATCTCATTTAAGAAATAATAATGCATTAGTAATAGCAGTATCAACAAATGATGCTCTAAGTGGTAATGCATCAAATATAGGAGAATTATTAAATAGAAACAACTATTTTTTTGTTCCACTAAGGCAAGATAATCCAATTACAAAACCACGTTCATTAGTTTTTGATCCAAATTATATTACAAAAACTTTAGAATGTGCACTAGACAAGGAACAAATTCAACCAATTTTATTATGAATGCAAAAATAGTAGAGTGTTTACTTCATATAAGGAGGATTCTTATTATGGATGGTAGAAACAAAGATTGGTATTTTCGGATGGAATATGCAAAATACAAAGCAGCTTTAACTGCATGGATAGTTACTATAACTTGAGAAGCAATTAGATGAATATGCTTTTTACCATAGCCCCCGCAACAATTGTATTGTTACGGGGGCTATATTGTTATTTAAACTTAGCAATCACATAAATTGATTCGATAATATTAATAGTTTCATTAATTAATAACAATATACCAGCAAGAGATGTAATTGCAACTGCTGTTCCAAAAGGATTGTATATAATAACAAAACCAAGAATAATAGTTAAAATTGATAAGATTAAAAGTATAATCCAATTTCCTGTTTCATTTCCTCTCATATTAAACGCAAATTGAAGTTTTATAATTCCTTCTATAACAATCCATGCTCCAATTATAAAAGGTAGGAAAGAAACAATAATGTGTGGATTAAAAATAAAGACAAATCCTAACATTACTCCTAATGTTCCTTGTATTAACTCAAAGCTATATGTTCTAAATTCTTTAGAAGAAACAAAATAAGAAACAATATGGATAATTCCATCTAAAAGAGTAATACATCCCAATAAAATCATAACAAAATTTAAAGATGCTACAGGTTTTACGATTAAAAACAATGAAAGTATTAATAGTAAAACAGAAACAACAAGTGTGTTTGCACTATATTTTCTAATAAATAAACTATTCATAAAAAACCTCCTATAATATTATCTATACTTAATATAACACAAGTTTAATAATTTGTTAAATACACTTTGTTAAAAGTGTAGAAAATATTTTGCGAACATTTTTTCACTTTTTTAACAAAAAGTATTGACAAAGAACTTTTGTTTGTTTATAATAGCAATACAAAGAATAAATGTTTGGTAAAACTGATTAAAAATGTTCAAAAGGAGGAAGTACAAATGAACTTAAAAATAGCAAATAAAAAGAAATTTATAAGAAGTATATTAATTATATTAGGAGTGATAATGTTTATTAGTTTATTCATTAGCAATATAAGTTTTTCACATGGTGAAAATAAGTATAAAACAATTTATGTTTCAAATGGAGATACTTTATGGAGTATTGCAAAGGAAGAACAAGAAAATAATGCTTATTATGAAGATAAGGATATAAGAGAGGTTGTTAGCAATATTAAAACTGTAAATAAATTAAATAATAGTGATTTATCTACTAACCAAAAGTTAGTAATTCCTTGTATATAAAATAGTTACAAAATAAAAAACCAAGTAGAAACCACGATTCTATTTGGTTTTTATTTTATAAATTAGCTAAAGGATTACTTTCAACAGCATTGCGAACTTGTTCATTTGCTACGTGAGTATAAATCTCTGTTGTAGAAATACTAGCATGTCCTAGTAATTCTTGTAGTGCACGAATATCGACATTTCCATATTGATACATTAACGTTGCAGCAGTATGTCTTAACTTATGTACAGAGTATTTATTTGTGTCTAGTCCAGCTTTTTGGAGTTCTTTTTTTACTATATATTGGACGGTTCTATTACTAATACGTTCACGTCTTTCACTTAAGAACAGAGCATCTTTGGATTTATATTCAATACCTTCTTTAGGACGTACACTTAAATACTGTGAAATTGCTCTCATACAAGCATTATTTAAGTAAATTGTACGTTCTTTATTACCTTTACCAATAACAGTCATTTTACAATCATCAAATTGAATATCTTTAATATTTATATTTACAAGTTCAGATAAACGCATTCCACAATTTAAAAATAGGGTAGTAATAGCATAATCTCTTTCAGAATTCCTATTATCTTCATCACTTGCAACATCTAATAATTTTTTACTATCTTCCAATGTTAAGTACTTAGGTGTTCGTTTATCAAGTTTAGGTGTTTCTAAGTTTTGAGCTGGATTTACTTCTATTAACTTTGCTTTTGCAGATAAGTATTTAAAGAATATACGAATGCTTGATACTTTTCTAGCTCTAGTAGCAGATTTACTACGAAGTTCAGTTGCTAAGTATGAAATAAATGCATGAATATCATCTAAAGTAATTTTCTGAATTACACTAATAGGTAAGTCGTTAATTGTAATCTTTGCAAAATCAGTTTCTTTAGTTAAACCAAAATGTATCTTTATAAACTTTAAGAAGGTAGCGAGATCATAATTGTATTCTTTTATACTATTTGGTGATTTATTTAATATGGTAACAGAGTAATCTAAAAAAGAATTTAGATAATCTGGATTATCTTCACGAGATATCATATGAAAACCTCCTACTATAACGCATCAAAATTGATTTTAAGCCGTTTTTATAACTTACATATTAAATTATACATCAAAACAGAAGAAAATTGTATATTCTTTTAAAAAAACTTCGAGAATCTTGGAGTTGAAATAGTAAAATAAAATCATATTATATGAATTTCAACATTAACTGAAAGAAAATATCTAATAAGTTGACAAGGCAACATAATTTTAATATAATGAATTTATGGATAATAGAGTGAAATTTGAAGAATTAATTAAATATATAGAAACACATTTAACTGAAAAAATTAACTATAATGAATTAGCAAAAATATTAGCAGTTTCAGAACAATCAATGCAAAGAATTTTTGTTTTCATTACTAATATGTCTTTATCCGAATATATTAGAAAAAGAAGACTAAGTAAAGCATATGAGGAATTAAAAAGTTCAGATATAAAAATAATGGATCTAGCTATTAAATATCAATATGAATCAGAAACATCATTCTCTAGGAGTTTTAAAAATATGTTTAATATGAATCCTAGCGAATGTAGAAAAAGCAATTCTGAATTTATACAGCTTCCAGTATATCAATTTAATCAGATTAATACGCCTTTTAAATATTCATATAAAATAGAAGAAATTGAGGAAATGCAAGTATACGCATATAAAACGCCATATACAGAAACAAGAGAAGATTTCTTATATAAGATTAGGGAATTGTATCAAAATTTAAAGGATATCGGTCTATTTGAAAAAATAGTAAACTTAGGTATGTATGGAATTACATTTAGAAAAGATAATAATACAGAGATGTATTATGTTGGATGTAAGGAAAAACTTGAAAATTCAGAACAGATTACAATTAAAGCTGGAAAATATGCCGTATTTAATTGCAGTGGAGCAAATCAATCAGATATTGCACCTTTAATACATAACATTTATACTCAATTCGTTTTATCTACCAATTTAGATATAGATTTAAATTATTGTTTTGAATATTATGAAAAGAATGACAATTGTTACCTATATATACATATAAAAAACTAGCAAAACACATAAGAATTTTGCTAGTTTTTATTTTTAAATTTATTTTATAATAATATTATCAGAAGCAAAATGTCATTTTTCTAAATATTTTTTAGAAAACAATTTATGAAAGGAGCTGAATATTATGAAGTGGGATATTGCGTATCCAGCGCAAAACGTAGCATTTCCCTGTAGTGAGTTTACCAGTTATACGCTGTATATTGATTCTGAAATTAAGCAAGTTGTAAAAGCACAAATATCCTATCTTTCGAAAAAAGAAAAGGGTAGTTTATACAAAGCTGATACAACAGAAAAAGAGGCAGGCGAGGATGGATTTGACCAATTAGTACAGAGAGTTTTTGAAGCTGTGCAAAGATATAATTGGAGAGCCATCTGCAATCTTAAAGAGGAATTTCCTGATCTCTATATGCAACTCTTAAATTCTTAAAATTCTAAGCTCTAGGCTGCTTGTTTTGTAACAAGCAGCTATTCTAATTATTTAAATATTTAAAATAGAAAAGAGGATGAGGGAATAGGGGAAAAGAATATTTAAAAGTATAAAAACAAAATTATAATTATAAATTAAATTTTTACAAATTACAAAAATTGATATATTCGTAATTTTGAATTTGCATTTTGTGCAAAGTTTAATTTTTGAACCTAATTTTTAAAAAACGAACATTTGTTAATATTGTTTGTAAATAAAAATTTGCATTATAATTTTATACATACTTTATAAAATTTTTGTATAATCATTATATAAATTTAGATTATTAATTCATAATATAATTTCATTTTATGAAGCTTCAAAATCAATTTTAAGGCATTTTAATAATTTATTTAACAAGTTATATGTTTTAAATTTGATGTGTATTTTATGAAATCTAATCTTTATAATATAATTCTAGTAAAAATACTGATTTTTAGGCATCTATTAAAAGTGCTGAAAAAAGGTCTAAAAAACGACGCACGAGAATCGATTTTAAGCCGTTTTAATTTTTTAGGCATATAGTTTGTTGTCTTCAAAATACAGTAAATATAGGCCTTAGGCGATTTTGCAGATTTTTGATAAAATTTATACAAATTATATAAAATTATTAAAAAAAAATTAAGATACATATTAAATTAAAAATCATTAATGTATCAATTAGATAAAATTATCGGTATAAAATAATAACGCTTCAAAATCAATTTTAAAAGGTTTTAATCATAAAGCAATATAGTTTGTTGTTGAAATAATAATTTGTAATAGGCTTTATTAAAGGAATAGCAAGATTTCAGAGGTAGGACTATATTCATATAGTTCTATTTTTGATCCTATCTCCATTTGCACAAAACTTTGATTTTGTGCAATGTTATATATTTATTTTAAAGGTATTTGAATACCCTATCGTTTAACATAGCTTATTATAAACATACAAATAATACTTTGTCAATACTTTTAAGAAACTTTTTTCCTAGAATAATAAATAACTCTTTTCTTACGTTGATGTTCTAATCTACAATTTTTAGAAACATCATAACCAACCCTATAAGAATTACTATTCTTCTTTGATAAAATATATTCATAAGTATGATACAACAAACAATTTCTTAAATCTTCTAAATCAGAATTTTTATCAATTGCATATACTTTATGAAAATTAAAAGCATATAACTCCAAAGCTTCAAGAATTAAGTCCATTTGTCCCTCTAGTAATTGTATGTCTATACTATTAATCGTATCAGTATTAAAAATAATAATCTCCCCTTTCCTAAAGTATGTAATAGATTATATCACAATTATGTAAACAAGTCAAAGATTTTATTTCGACAAATTATGACAAAATATGATATCAAAATATGGTATACTTATGAATAGGAGGTAATAAATATGGGAACAATATTTACAATAATTATAATATTAATAATTATTTCATTTTACAAAAATTATAAAAAAGAAAATAATAACATTGAAACTACTGAAATCATTTCAAATAATATTAATACAAAAAAGAATATAAATTATGCACTACAAGAAAATATATTTACAAACAATGAACGTTTTTTCTATAAAATATTAAAAGAAATTACATATAGTATGGACTTAATAATAATGACAAAAGTAAGACTAGCAGATATAATATACTGTAAAAACAACAATTATTCAGACTTCAATAAAATAAAAGCTAAACATATAGATTTTGTATTAATAGACAATAACGGAAAAATTAGACTTCTAATAGAATTAGATGACAAAAGTCACGAAAACTATGAAAGAAAACAAAGAGATAAATTTTTAAATGAAATATTTGAAAATTTAAAAATAAACCTACTAAGAATACCAACAAAAAATATATATAATATAGAAGAATTAAAAGCAAAAATAGAGGAGAGCTTATAACTCTCCTCTATATATTATTCTTTTCTTATTATTATTTCTTTAGTATCATAATCATATATAACAATAACATTTCTATCTTTTTCTGTTATTTTCATATGATAACACCAACTTATTGGTATAGATAATCTTGTGTTTTTTGTTCCCGTACCACCTTTAGTAAATAACATTTTCAATATTCTTTTTTCTTTACCTCTTATATTATTCATTATATTACTCCTTTTTATGAAATCTTGCTGAAGAAACATACCGTTTTTTACAATAACAATTAATTATACAAACACAACCTTACATTTAATATCTGAAAAACAACTAAATATTACATTTCTTAATACTTGTGTTGCGGGTTTTCCAGAAAAACTAATTTTATTACCGCCTTGAAGTAATTGTGAAACCTTTTCTTTATAACGTCTTGACAACATATTAAAATCAAAGCCACTTTCAATTGCATAAACTATTGCTAATAATGTCTTATCTTCATAATCTTTTAAACTATAAATATATTTATTCATATATAAGACTGGAAAAATGTCATCTTCTATATGAAAAAGCTTTATGTTACTAATTGGAAAATCTTCAAACACTTTAGACACCTCAATACGAGTTAAGTCCCCTTTAATAGCTAAATTACTTTCTATCTTTTTATTATAAATTTTTACACGCTTGTCCCCTTTTCCTATATATATTGTTTTATCATCAAAACCATTAGAAAATACTTTTGTACTTCTTTTTCTACCTTTATTGTATACAATATCTAATATCGATACAGGAATATCACAAGCTATATCACAACTTTTTAAAAACCACTTACTACCAAAAGTAAAAAGATATTTTAATATATTAGTATCTTTTAACTTATTAGGGTTAAATTCAATTGTAAAATTGTATTCAGTTATATTTTCTGAACGTCTTTCTGTATTATGCATAAAACCAAACCAAAAAGACTTACCCTCTTCTATTTCTATATTATAATTATAAAAAAACTGTTCTAAACGTGCAGACGTATACTTATTTTTAACAAAATCAGCCCAACAAGTATTAAACCTAAATTCTATCTCACTAAATTCTTGATAACTTATATATGTTTTTAATCTTATCATATCAATAGAATATGTCACGTTAAACATTTCTTCACTATAAAAATACATAGATATTACCCCCATTTTATATAATATCTAAGCAATTTTAGTTTACATATTGTAAGTTTACATTAAAACTTTTTAAAAACGTCTATATCAATTGCTACTCTATAAATAGAGAAATTTATTTTTCTAAATTATGTGTAATATATTACAATTAAGACCGCTTGTTAGATAGTGCGGTCTTAAATTTTCCGCGTTATGTAATTTTAGGGGAACTAGACAATATTTCAAAAATCATTTGCCTACGGCAAATACCGGGCAAAACACTACCCTCCAACTCCCTACGTGTGTTTGCCCTATTTTTAAAATATTGTTATGCTTTACTCTAATTTGAAGATAAAGGCAATTTGTGATAAATCCACATTGTAACTTTATATAGTTTAGAAAACAAATAAAGAGCAATTGCACTAGTAGCAACAATTTTAAATGTAACAGGCCTAAAAAAGAAACCTAAAAAAGTTAAATTATTAAACACTAAATCTAGATAAGTATCTATACTTGTAACTATTTCAGTTGGAACTTGTGGTAAATTAATCCAAGCAAACAAAACCTTAAACACAACAGATATTAAAGTTATAATAGCCTCAATTATCATAAAATCACTCCTTATCATTATTAGTTTTAGGACTTCTTGTCATATCGCTAATTATTTCATCTGAAAATCTACCGCCAAAAACCTCAGCAAATGTATTTTTAGCAAGATTAACTAACATTAAAGATAAAATAACATCTACTACAACAAGATATATATTATAAACAGTTTTTAAACCGTCATTTACTAATAAACTATTAAAATCAAATGTAAATGAATGTATCAAAGTAACACCCATAAAATTAAAATCGGGAACATTTAAAACCGCATTATTACTTACATTACTACAAGTATCAACAACTCTCGTAAGAAAATCTATTATCAAATCAAACGGATAATATATAATACCAAATCTATCACTAAAATAATCATTCATATCAGAAAGCCAGTCATTAAAAAAATTATCACTAGGTATAAACAAACTTTTCAACATTTCTAATAAAAGTTCTATTAATTTATATACAAAAAAATTCTCACTAAAAGGGTTAATATAGCTTAACATTTCCCCTATTTTTTCAAATATATTTTTATTAGTCTTATTATTCTCCTCAATTGCAGAAGTTTGTTCCTTAATAGCTTGTTGTGTTTTTTCATTTGAAGCTATAATCTCTGAAGTATTTTTGTCCATATTAGTAGCCAAATCATTAAAACCCTTATTAATATTATCATTTAGCTTATCAGTTTCACTAATACTACCCATAACTATATTTCTATTAACAAAACATACTTCGCCAGAACTATCTGTATAAGATAAACAAAAATTATACATTTGTCCTTTCTCAAAACTAACATTCATAGAACTATAAGGAACCTCATACCAAAATTCAGAGAGAACACCACCCTCAGTAATACTTTTATAATAATCAGAGCCAAAATTTAAAGCAGTATCAAATAAAACAACATTATCATAAATAAAAGTATCATCACCAAAATCAGTTTTATCATATCTACTAATATAAAACCTAATACTACTATTTAAATCAATACTACCGGGAAAAATAATAATTCTATTAGTACCCTGATTAACTAAATCAGAGTCAGTATTTGAAATATAAGGCTCTACAAAAACCACAGACGGTTCAGCATAAAAAGTTTTATGATCTTTATTATAAACACCATTATTAGAATAAGCCACAATACAGTCCTTAGAATGCCATGCATCTATAGCACCAGTCCAACCATAAACAAATTTCTTAGTACTTGAATTATAATTATAGAATTTATAATTATTACCACCTAAATAAGAAAAATTAGAATTAGCATAAACAATACAATTACCATCATTAACAACATATTTTCTATAAGAAGTATTCTGAGGAACAACTAAACGATAAGAACTACCAATTTTGGCTATATAAAAAGATTCCCCCTCATTAAAATAAGTATATACATCAGACATATCATAACCATCAACAATTAAAGTATTACTAGCAGCATTTACCCTTGTTGTTATAAATATAAAAAATATAAATAGAAATAAACCTAATAATATAAAAAAGTTATCTTTTAACTTTTTCTTTAAACCGTGTAAAAAATCACTTAATTTTTTACATAAATACAAAATAACAATTTTATTCATAAAACACCTACCTACTACCAAATCTCAACAAATCACGAACAAAGGTATAAAGGAAAATAACAAACAATATAACTAATAAAGTATAACTAATTATATTACCGTTATAACTTGTAACACCGCTATTCATAATATCTGGATTAATGCAAAACATTGTTGAAGAATAATCAACCATAGCATTTGTATAAATAAATTCAGCTTTATTAACAGTAACAACACCACTATAATTAGAATTATAAATTGTATCTCTAGCGTGTATAGAACTATTGTTATTATCATTTCTACTAGAGCTATCTATATTAACAACAACAGCATTTTGAATATCAAATATATCATCTGTAGTAGCTTTTATTTCTTCTTTTGAAAGATATAAACAAATATCATACTCATTATTTCTATCTGTTACTGTATGAGCTAAATAATAATTGTAACCCTCTTTCCTATATACATTTATAAGTGATTTCATATAATCACTTTCAACTTGTGTAAACATATAACCCCCTAACGTTCGATAGTTCGGTCGCTTCCGCGACACGAACATACGAACTATTCTTCTTCGTTTTTTTCTATCGATTTTAATACAGTTTTGTTACGATAGATTTTATTTGCTACATATGCAACTATATGTAAAACAATACCTATTATTGTCATTATAATACCTAAAAAGAATACTATTTTCATACTATTACCCCCTATAATTCAATTCTTCTATTTAAAATCATATCTAAGGCAAAATTAACTATTTTACCTGTTATTCCAAATATTAATGCAATTGGAAAACATATTTTTATAATTTCAACAACCATATTAATTACTACAGAATAGTCCAAAATAATCACTCCTAACTATATAAATTACTTCTACTAACTCCTTGCCATTCTTCACGATAGCGACGCATTTTTGCGTATGTATCATAGCTATCGTACAACTCAGGAGTGTGAAACCAAAGCACTTTCTTCTTAACATCCATTTTTATATGTCCATTTTCTTCACGAATTGTTTGTCCATCTATTAATTTATTAAACTGTATACAACCAAACCAATTAGAACATATTACAAGATTTTTAACTTGCTCACGAATTGGCTTAGCAACCCTTAAAAACTGTTGCGAAGTTCCAACAATTTGCTTACGTTGCTTTCTTCCTTGTGAAACTTCTATCATAACTTCAATTGGTATATTTTTACTTTCTAATGAATTAAATTCTAAATGTATTTCATCTATTAAGTAAATAACACCCTCATAACCATTCTCAACACTAGTCAAACAATCAATTCCAGTATATTCAATAACTTCACAAAGTGGGTTAAGACCTGTTATATCAACATTTGTAACTATTTTACATTTTGGATATGTCCACGACAAATCTATTACATATTGAACAGCAGATAAAGTCTTACCTGTACCGCTGAGCACCACAGAACATAAGAATTCCATCGGGTCTAAAATATGTTGGATGATTTTTATAAAACTCTCTTTTATATTCCACAACACGTAATAAATTTAAAGGGTTTTTACTACCATCTAAACTTGACAAACTTACCATATTCGAACACCTATCTTTTTAAGATTATCACTATAACAATTATCTAAATAATCTAAAGAATATTTAATATACCTTAATGTTGTAAGAGTTTGCACAGAAGTTTTATCATTTTCATTGTATTTACAATAACTTTCAAACCTTGATATTTCATTTGTAATATAATCTATTGCGTCCGAATTATGTTCTAAACTTAATAATAAACTATTTTTTAATTCTTCTTTGCTTACTTGCTTTTTACTTTTTAACATAAAAACAACTCCTTAAAAATAAAATATGCTTGTGGCAATGGGTAACCACAAGCACAATGCACTACACTACGATACTTCCACCCATTACCGCACTTCTAAAGATTTTAATAACCTTACGAATACCAAACCACATAAATACAAATGGAATACCAAAAGCTATTACACTTGCAAGTAATGCGATTATCTGTGCAGGAGTAACGGCACTAGTTAGTGCTGTTATTACTGGACCAAAGTCTAAAGACCCTAATCCTGTTGCTACTGAACCTTCCATAATTATGGCACGCTCCTTTCATTACTACCCTTTATTAGTAAAAAGGGAAATTATTTATTGTTACAACTAACTACGTCAGTTGGGACAACCTTTGTACTATTTCCATAGAATTGTATATCAAATAACATTTCTATATCATCATAAGCAGACAACCTTTGTATTTTAGATATTAAAGAACTATCACTTGAAGATACTTTGAAACGTCTTTCATAAATTCCATTTTCTGTTTGCTCATCAACTTTAATTACATATGAACTATCATATTTAATTAATTGTCCTTTATCGTTTGTAAACTCTCCGCCCTCTCTTTTTTCAATACTTTTGAACTTAAACTTACCTTTACTAATCATAATAGGCACACTCTCCTTTTTATTATTTTTGTATTTTAATGGATCAACATTTTTGTTATAATCTCCTTGACTTTTGTAGAATTTACACCCCCTACAGTCAGCGTCTTGCAAAGCCTTGCATTTTACAACACCTGTAGGACTTTTAAAATAACCAAAGCAATTAGTTCTAACAATTTTATTACCCATTAAAAAACACTCCTTTAAATTTGGCATAAAAAATAAGCCGTATTAAACGACTTAAGGTAATAATATATACAATAAAATAAAATACCAATTGCACAAAAGTACAAAAATATGTAAACCTAGCTTTTCGTTGAAATATAAGAAATATTACAACAACTTACGCAAATTACTTTGATTTTGTGCAATGTTATGTATTGATAAATAATAAGCAGAAAATAAGTTTTGCCTATACTCTCTACTCATTATTTACTAATCTATAACAAATTTTACTTAAACTGTTTTAAGAAAAATTCCATCCTTTCTAAAAAGTCTTTGTTTGTTTTTGTTGTGACTAATTGATTTAATAGTTGTTCAGTAACTTCAGCTACTGTCATGCTAGATAATGCTTTTCTTAATGCAAAAACAGTTTCTAATTCTTTTTCATCTAATAAAAGATCTTCTTTTCTTGTTCCAGATTTATTAATATCTATTGCTGGGAAAATACGTTTTTCAGATAATTTTCTATCTAAGTGTACTTCCATATTACCAGTACCTTTAAACTCTTCAAAAATAACTTCATCCATTCTACTTCCTGTTTCTATTAAGGCTGTAGCAAGAATTGTTAAGCTTCCCCCATCTTCTATATTACGGGCTGCACCAAAGAATTTTTTAGGTTTATGTAGTGCACTTGGGTCAAAACCACCTGATAATGTTCTTCCTGATGATGGTATTACTAAGTTATATGCTCTTGCAAGTCTTGTAATACTATCTAGTAATATTACAACATCTTTCTTTTGTTCAGTAAGTCTTTTTGCGCGTTCTAGCACCATTTCAGCAACTTTAACATGATGTTCAGGTAATTCATCAAATGTAGAATAGATTACTTCTCCATTAATTGAACGTTTCATATCTGTAACTTCTTCAGGACGTTCATCTATTAATAAAACAATTAATTCTACTTCTGGATTATTTTCGCTTATGCTGTTTGCTATTTTCTTTAATAGAGTTGTTTTACCAACTTTAGGAGGTGCAACAATCATACCTCTTTGTCCTTTTCCTATTGGTGAAATTAAATCGATTAACCTCATTGCATATTCATTTGGTGTTGTTTCTAAACGTAATCTTTCTTGTGGATATATAGGAATTAAGTCGTCAAAAGACTTTCTTTTATATGCATTTTCTGGAGAATCTCCATTAACCTCTCCAACAAATATTAATGCAGGGAATTTTTCTCCTTCTTTTGGTTGCCTAGATATACCCTTTATTCTATCTCCAGTATCTAATTTAAATCTTCTAATTTGAACTGGTGAAATGTAGATATCTTGCGGAGTAGATAAATAATTATCTCCTCTTAAAAAGCCATACCCATCTGGTAAGACCTCTAAAATCCCTTCAGCAATTTGATCATCGTTTGTAAGCTTGTACCCATCAATTGTTTTAACTGTTGTTTTCTCTATTGTTTCTTTTTTATTATTATTTGCTTCATTTTCAATATTTTGCAATACTACTATTATCTCCTCTTTTTTTAATTTAGAAATATTTTTGATTTCATTTTCCTTTGCTAGTTGCTTCAATTCAACTAATGACATATTTTCATAATCCATATGAACCCCCATAAAATAAACTTTCCCTTATGTACAATATTGTACCATACAAATAATTATATCTCTAGTGTTTTTGTATTATTTAATTTATATTTTTACTAATTATGGAAAATTATAAGAAAAAAACTTTTTGACTTTAATAACGATATTGTTTTGTTTTATATTAAAAAATCCATAAAACGATAGTTCTACGGATTATTTACTTATATCTATATATACTTTTTCATTTGGTAAATACATATCTAATTTTTCACGTGCTAATTCTTCAATATATTCAGGTGATGATATATTTTCTTTTGTAGCAAGTAAAGATTGATTGTATTCTTTTTGATTTTTTATTTTATTTCTTAAGTTTTCTTGTTCATTATTATATGCATTAATAGCTTTTTGTTGATTAATAAATGTTATTGATACATATAATATAATTAATATAAGAACACCTTTTTTTATTAATTTAGTTATTTTCATATGTATTTTTCTCTCCAAATTTGTTTATCAAAAGTTAAAAATTCCTTACGGAAATCCACATACTATATTTTTCTACATATATATGCAAAATCCCTCTTTTTATATGCCATTTTTTGTTGGTTTATGTATTTTTTTTATAAAATTAGCTAAACCAGATGTGTTTTTTGTCAATTTTTTTCTAATATTAATAAATACAAAGAAAAATGGTTTAAATAGAAATTTATTTACAGTTTTTATTATTGCTTTTAATGGTATTAAAACAATATTTATTATAGTAGATATTATGTTTTTAATATAATTGATAATTTTCACGCTAGCTTTTATTATATATTTGCTAATTGTTAAAATATAAATTGTCACGCCTAGAATTATTCCTAAAAACACATAAAATCTTATCTCCCCATTATTATAGTAAAATATAAATGCTAAAGTCATAATTCCTGCTGCAATCCAAAACACAATATCTTGTATGTATGTTGTTAAATCTGTGGTTTTAAATGTTTTTCTAATTATTCTAAAAATATCAAATAAAAAACCTATTAAAATACCATTTATTATGAAAATCAAAAATAAGTAAGCTTGATTCATAATAATTAGCCTCCTTATTTAAATATTTTACCAAGTAGGCTTGCACCTTTTTTATCCATATCTTTTTCACTATAATTCATACTATAAACGTCACCTTCTACCACTACTTCTGAAGTATCTATACTTAATTTATTTATTCTTAAGTCCTCACCTTTTACAGTTAATAATCCTAATTCCGTTTCAACAATTACTACCTGGTCATCAAAACTTAAAACATCAAGAACTCCTGAAATAGAAAGCCTTCCTCTATTTTCTAGCACTAAATTTTGTATGATATTATTTGATAATCCTTTTCTCTCTTCTATAGTCATATATTCATCTCTCCTATACTTGTTTTATAGTCTAAATTATATATATTCACATCTTGTCTACAGTAGAACTACTTTAAATTGAAATTTACAAAAAGGACACAAAAAGATAGAAGCAAAAGGTGTAAAAACTTTTGCTTCTATCTTTTAATTATTGTTATTATTTAGTTCCATTTTATACATTATTGTTGCATATATTGGAATAGCTATTGTTACTATTAATAATAATAGTTTAAAGTATACAATATTATTTAATAAGCCTGCTATTAAAAGTAATAAAAATCCAAATATTCTTCCTATATCCATTATAGCTTCAATAATTGTATGATATTCAACTAACCAATTTTGTATATTATTTTCATTAACAATATTACCTTGTTTTATTTTAAACATTATTTCTAAAATGTATACAGTTATACTATATGTAAAGTTATAGATTATTAATGTTTCCTTACTTATACTAACTAGTAAACCGTGCAACTCCTAAAAAAGCAACTATTGAACAATAGCTTAATAAAATTTTTGCATGTGTTTTGTTATAAAATTTATTAAATAAGAAGAGAGAAAACATTGTACACATAGAGAAAATAGTTGTTAATATTCCTAAATCTATGGAAGTTTTAAAAGTCATTATTGTTATAACCACGATTAAAACTCTTATAGTATCCATCATTAATCCATATAGAAATGCCAGTTTAGTTATATTCTTTACTTTTTCTTTTTGAGTTGTTGATAAACTTTTAATAAATTCTTTTAAATTATACTTTTCACTTTTTCCTTGTGAATTAAATTTATTAGAATCAATCAAAAAAGATACCGCTATTTGTAATACAGTTAAAGCAAATATATATATTGCAATATTGGTAAATGAAGTTAATTCGATTGTTGTCCCTAATATTACAGGTAGAAGAATACTAAGTGATTTTGATAATATTCTACTTATAACTGTATATTTTTGTCTGTTACTATTTTCTACAACTTCAATATTCATTAATCCATAAGCTGACCAATATAAAGCTTCGGATATTCCATAAAATATTGCTATACTAATATAGTAAGAACTAATGTTATTTTTTAACAATACAATAAATAGAACAAATATTGACTTTACAATAATTCCTGTTCTATAAATGTTAATTCTTCCTTTAGGATGCTTTTTTAATGTTTTCCCTAATGCAATATGACCGAAAACCCAATAGTAGATAAACAATTATATAATATAAGGACACTTGTACAATATTTTCATTCGAAACTTGTAAAAAGTATGCAACTAGAAAAGTGTCCCCGAATAATTTTACAACATCATTAATCAAATCACATGATATTAATGCTTTTGAGCTTCTGTTTAATCTATTAATCATTTCTTTCACCTATTTTATTAATGTCTAAAATGTCTCATTCCTGTAAATATCATACTGATTCCATATTCATTACATTTATCTATTGATTCTTGATCTCTTATTGATCCACCTGGTTGAATAATTGCTGTAATTCCAGCTTTATGTGCTGCTTCTACACAATCTGCAAATGGGAAGAATGCATCAGATGCAAGAACTGCTCCTTTTGTTATTCCTTTTTCTATTAATTCTTCTGCATGTGCTACAGATTGTTCTGTTGCCCAAATTCTATTTACTTGCCCAGGACCTATTCCAATTGATTGTTTATTTTTACCCAAAGCTATTCCATTAGATTTTACATATTTAACAATTTTCCATGTAAACATCATATCTTCTAATTCTTGCTCAGTTGGTTTTCTGTTTGTTACAACTTCGTAGCTATCTAATAGTTTTGAATCTATTGTCTGAACAATAATTCCACCATTTATTTTCTTTATATCATATGAATTTTCAGGTTGTTTAACTGTTATATCAGGTAATAATAATACTCTTAAATTTTTCTTTGTTTGTAATAATTCTAAAGCTTCTTTTTCATATGAAGGAGCAACAATTACTTCTAAGAAAATTTCTTTCATTTCTTTTGCTACATCTACAGTTATTTCTCTATTTGCAACTACTATTCCACCAAAAATTGATGTTTTATCTGCATTAAATGCCTTTGTCCAAGCAGAATATATATTGTCTCCGCTTCCTACTCCGCAAGGATTACCATGTTTACAAGCAACTACTGTTGGTTCATCAAATTCTTTTAATAGTTCTAGTGCTCCATTTGTATCATTTATGTTGTTAAATGATAATTCTTTTCCATTTAATTGTTCAGCTATTGTTAAAGATCCTGTACATTTACCTATTTCTTTATATAAGGCACCTTTTTGATGAGGATTTTCTCCATATCTCATATCTTGTACTTTTTCATATGTTAATGTAAGTTCATTTGGAAAACTTTCATCATTTCTTTGTTCTTTTATATATTTACAAATCATAGCATCATAATTAGCTGTATGTTCAAAAACTTTTTGCATTAAATAGAATTTTGTGTCTAAAGATACTTGTCCATTTTCTTTTAATTCTGTTAATACTTTTTCATAATCTGATGGATCAGTAATAACTGCAACATCTTGATAATTTTTTGCAGCACTACGTAACATTGTAGGCCCTCCAATATCGATATTTTCAACTGCCTCTTCCCTTTTTACTCCATCTTTTAATATTGTTTGTTTGAATGGATATAGGTTAACAACTACAAAATCGATTGTATCAACATCTAATTCTTTTAATTGTTTCATATGGTTTTCGTTACTTCTTATTGCTAGTATTCCTGCATGTACTTTAGGGTGAAGTGTTTTAACTCTTCCATCTAAACATTCTGGGAACCCTGTTAATTCGCTAATCTCGATAGCTTTAACTCCTTCTTCTTTTAGTTTTTTATATGTTCCACCTGTTGATATAATTTCTACTCCACTTTTTTCTAACTCTTTTGCAAATTCTACAATACCTGTTTTGTCAGATACACTAATTAATGCTTTCATATATTACCTCCATTTATTTAATACAATTATTATAATACATTCTACAAAATATGGCAATATTTTTAATAGATATTATATTTGCAAAAAATCAGTTATTGATATATCTAAATAGCTCCACGTGGATGATGGAGTTGCTTCACAACATGGGTCGATGTGGGCGTCGACCCCTACACATTTAATTTGAAATACCATAAAAAGATACTGTTTCTAAACTGAAACAGTATCTTTTGTTATAAATCGTTCATGTATAGCATTTAATGTAGTTTCTGCAACATTACTATTTACTAAAACAGATATCTTGATTTCTGATGTGCTTATCATATGCATATTAATATTGTTTTCATATAAAACTTCAAACATTGTAGCAGCAACCCCTGGATTATTTGCAATTCCTATGCCAACAATTGATACTTTAGACATACCAGTTGAAGATTTTATTTCTTCTATATCAAATTCTTTTACATGTTCATTTAATATTTCTAATGTTTCTTCTAGATCATGTTCTTTTACAGTAAATGATATGTCTTTTGAAATATGTTCACCAAAAGCTTGAACTATAATGTCAACATTTATATTATTATCAGCAAGTATACTAAACACTTTATAAATTCTACCAATTTTATTTGTTTTTCCTATTAACGTTATTCTTGCAATATTATCTTCCTTTGCAACACCGCTTATACATAAGTTTTCCATACATTCATTAGATGTTACAAGTGTTCCTCTACTTTCTTTTTCAAATGTAGATTTTACATATATAGGAATATTATGTTTTTTTCCTATCTCTACGCATCTATTGTGTAATACTTTTGCTCCTAAACTTGCAAGCTCCAACATTTCGTCATAAGAAATTGTTTCAATTTTACAAACATCCTTAACAACTCTTGGGTCTGCTGAATATACTCCATCTACATCTGTATAAATGTCACATCTTTCAGCATTAAGACTTGCTGCAATCGCTACTGCTGTTGTATCTGAACCGCCTCTACCTAATGTAGTAATGTTTAAGTCTTCATCTATCCCTTGGAATCCAGCAATAACTACTATTTTTCTATTTTGTAAATCTTCTTCAATTCTTTTAGTATTTATTTCTTGTATCCTTGCATTTCCAAAAACACTATTTGTTATTATCGGTATTTGCCATCCAGTATACGAAACAGCATCATAACCTAATTTATTTAGACACATACATAATTTTGCAATTGTAATTTGCTCACCTGTTGAAAGTAACACATCATGTTCTCTTTTGTTAGGTGTTTTTGTAATTTCCGCTTCTTCGGCCACCAATCTATCTGTTGTTTTACCGTTGTGCTGATACCACAACCACAACATAATTTCCTTTATCGTATTCTTTTGTAATATGATTGCAGACATTAAATAATTTATCTGTGTCTGCTACAGAACTTCCTCCAAATTTTTGTACTATAATTGCCATAATTTTGGCACCTCTTCTTGTCTAATGTATAGGCTAAATTTAATTATAAACATAGCCTATTTATATTATATTTTAGAATGGACAAAATGTTTCTTATTTTATTAGTGTTTTTAAATAACTTTCTATAAATCCATTTAGTTCTCCGTCCATTACTGCCATAACATTTCCTGTTTCGTAATTTGTTCTATGATCTTTAACCATTGTATATGGACAAAATACATATGAACGTATTTGACTGCCCCATGCAATATCTTTTTGCTCACCTTTTAAATCTTCTATCTTTTCTTTTTGTTCCTTTTCTTTTAAGTCTATAAGTTTAGATTTTAACATCTTCATAGCTGTTTCTTTATTTTGTATTTGTGACCTTTCTGTTTGGCAAGATACAACAATATTAGTAGGTATATGTGTTATTCTAACTGCAGAATCTGTTTTATTTATGTGTTGTCCACCTGCACCGTGATGCACGATATGTATCAATTCTTAAATCCTCTGGATTAATCTCTATTTCTATATCATCTGTTATTTCAGGTAATACTTCACAAGATGCAAAAGATGTATGACGTCTTCCTCCTGCGTCAAATGGAGAAATTCTTACAAGTCTATGTACACCTATCTCAGATTTTAAATATCCATATGCATTTTCGCCTGATATAAGAAATGTAACGCTTTTAATTCCAGCTTCGTCACCTTCTAAATAATCCAATTCTTTTACACTATAACCATTTGCATTTGCCCATCTAGAATACATCCTATATAACATTTCTGCCCAATCTTGAGATTCTGTTCCTCCTGCCCCTGGATGTAATGTAACAATTGCATTGTTTTTATCGTACTTACCTGAAAGCAATGTTTCTATTTCTAACTTTTCCACTTTATCTTGTAATGATTTTGTATTTTTTAAAAGTTCTTTTGCAAGTTCAGCATCTTCTTCTATTAATAATAGTTCATTCAAATCTTCCAAGTTTTTTAGCTCTTCATTAATAATATTAAACTTTGTATATTTATTTTTTAATGATTTCATTTCTTGTAGAACTATACTAGAGTTTTTAGAATCATTCCAAAATCCGTCTTGCATAGTTGCTTTTTCTAACTCTGCTATTCTAACTTCTATTTTAGCTAAGTCAAAGGGACTCACCTATGCTTTCTATTCTTTTTTGTAAGATATTTAGCTCTTTTCTATTTTCTTCTAGTTCAACCATTTATCTCAACTCCAATCATTGCTTGTATTTTATATTAAATTTTAAATAATGTCAAATGGGAAAGGCGGTGGTTATAGGAAAACACCTTTTACCACCGCCCAATGATACATGTTACTTTGTCTTATAGCTTCTGTTAAAGCGTATTGCTTCCATTTCTACTGGAGTACTCGATTTTCCGTTTGCGTCCTTTGCAATAACAATGATGCTGTCATCACTGCCAATTTTTGCAAAGTGTGTAATCTGAAAATCCTCGAAGATCTTCAAACACCTTTGAATATTCTTCGACTCCCAATTGTACGGTTCAAATATAACCTCCGTAAAATCTTCGTAGGAAAGCTCCGTTTTTAACATTGCCAACACCCTTTTCTCTTCTGCCTCAGTTGTTCTGTTTACAATAACCGCGATCACGTTAGCCATAGCTACTATAAGCAGAAAAACAATTTCAAGGG
Source organism: Clostridia bacterium (assembly GCA_022799315.1). Lineage (GTDB taxonomy): Bacteria > Bacillota > Clostridia > TANB77 > CAG-508 > RGIG8482. The sequence goes on from JAAWOE010000004.1 coordinate 75,993, forward strand.
CAAGCGCAACTCCAAGCAAAAAAACAATCCACTTGTTATCAACAGTAAAAATAGTGAGTATCATTATCGCTGTAATGATAGCTATTGCTGTTAAGCGCCCTTTCAGTGTCCGATCTAAGTACCAGTTTGCTATTTTTGTAAGCATGTCTTTTCCCTCCTTAAATGCATGAAACTTGATTGTCTGTTGCTTAACCATTATATAATTTTATGTAACTTATGTCAATAAATTACTAGGCATAAATGATATTCTTTATACTTAAGAACGTAAATCGTTATAGTTTTGACATTTCAGATTATAAAGTAAAAATATTTTTAATGGTCAGGCACATTTGTTTTTTTCAAACATATAATCTTATATAGTTTAAAACGGAGGTGCGGTACATGTTTGCCCTTTCATTGTCTGGCTTTTTTGCCTTTTTAAAATCTGCAATATTTGTTGTAGGTTACATACAAAGTAGTAATTTATTTCCAGAACCATTATCACAAGAAGAAGAAAAAATCTGTTTAGAAAAACTAAAAAATGGTGATGAAGACGCAAGAAACTTACTAATAGAAAGAAATCTAAGACTTGTTGCACATGTTAGCAAAAAATATGCAACAACAAACATAGAACAAGATGACTTGATTTCAATTGGAACAATTGGACTAATAAAAGGAATTAATAGTTTTGATTCTTCTAAAAACATACGTCTTGCGACCTATGTTGCAAGATGCATAGAAAATGAAATCTTAATGTTTTTAAGGTCTTCTAAAAAAGTAAAAGCAGAGGTATCTATTAATGACCCTATTGGTAAAGATAAAGATGATAACGAAGTCACTTTAATGGATGTTATAGAAACAGATGACAAACCTATTGAAGAGGAAATTGATTTAAAAATTAAAGTTAAAAAGCTTTATGAAAAGATGAAAGAAGTTTTAAAAGATAGAGAAAAAACAATACTAGAACTACGTTTTGGACTTGGTGGTAGAAAGCCTAAAACGCAAAATGAAATCGCCAGTATGATGGGCATTTCACGTTCTTATGTCTCTCGTATTGAAACAAAAGCAATTTCAAAACTAGAAAAAGAATTTCAAGAGTAGAAAATTTAAAAAAGCAGCTTCATCCATGTGGGTCGACGAAGGCATCGACCCCTACAGTTTTATAAAATTATTAATTATTTACTTTGGCAATTTCTTGCTTGCAAATTCCTAACTTTTCTAAACCTTCTTGAACATATTTATTTTTCATGAAATATTTCCATATAGTTCCATTTAAATAATTTTCTATCATTAATATTTCTATTCCTTTATCTATACCTATATATTCTTTTGCAAACCAAGGTTTTTCGCCATCTAAATTATAACCATCTTTAAATCCATACCTGCCCCATAATTTTGGAAAAGTATTATATAAGTATTCCATAGCTTCTATACTTTCTTTTGGAGTAAATACAATTGAACCTATTGCTCCACATGGAGCTACTGTTCCATCATTTTCTATTTCTAAATCTGTTTTACAAGGTTTTGCCCCATATCCGCCTGAATATTCTTTTGGTCCTAAACAAGCTGTTAATCCCCATGAATTTGGTCCATATGTTTTATAATTCTTCATGTTATCCATACAATATTCTCTATTTGCTTTTGTCGCTTTAATCGAATTTTCAAACCAATCTATACCATCTAAATCTTTTTTATTTCTAAAATCAATCCAAGCATGTGAAAATTGATATGTAAATAATGTTCCACAATATGTATAAATTATGTCCTTTATATCTTTATAGTTCGATCTCTCTCGTATAAATTCATAATACATACTTTTATCTATTGGAAATGTAGGTGAACTAACCCCTAACACATATAACATTAATTGTTCTGCATACATGTCCCATTTTCCCCAAAAGCCTTTTTCTGGACTATATCCCATGTAAAAATAGTTTGTATCCTTGTTTCTATACCATTCCCAGTTTATTCTTTTATACAGTTCTTCTGCTTTTTCTTTTACTTCGCCACCAAAGTATTCTCCTGCCGTTATTGCCCCGCATATAAATATTCCTGTGTCTATTATTGATAATTCACAATTCCATTCTCTTTTTCCTGTTTCCATGTTTACAAAGTGATAATAAAATCCATTTTTCCCTTCAACACTATTAATAAATGTATCTAATGTTCTATTTGCTCTATTATATGCATCACTATATTTAATCCATTTATGTTCTACACCTATAACTAATGCTCCTAACCCATATCCTACAGATGCAATACTTGCTATATGATTTGCAAGTAAGGTTTTATCTCTTACTAAACCATATCCTTTACTGTTTTTGTTTAGATTAGCCTCTTTAATAAAGAAGTTATAACTTTTTTTAAGTTCTTTTAATATAAGCTTCTCACCATATGACTTTATTATCTTCATATGCAAAACACCTCTAATAGCATTATATAAAATTATATAACGCTAATCAATGGATATTTATGGCAAGATATAGTTCTTGGCAAATATAGTCTATAAAAAGCTATAGTAATATAAGAGTAAAAATGAGTTCGACCATACTGAGCAAGGCGTCGCTTTTTCTTTTTCTAAGTATAGTGTGTCACGTTGTTTCTTTAAACCACTTATACAAAAACACCTTGGAGAACGGAATTTTTACTCTTATATTACTATAGCTTTATTTTAAATTATTATTTAACAATTATTTAAAAAGTTTTTCTAATTTTTGCTATAAAGAACCCCTCATATAATTCATTTGGGCATACACACAAAGTTCCTGCAATTTCAGTTGGAAGTAAAGGTAAATCCTCTATTCCTTCAAAATTAATAGGAACAATTTCTACTTTTTCTGTTTTTAAAACACTATTTAAGATTTCTTCATTTTCACATGAAAGCATTGAACAAGTAGAATATATCATCTCTCTTCCTGGCTTTAATACCTTTATAGCTTTTTTCAATAATTGTAACTGTGCATTTTTACATTTATTTATCAAGTTAATGGTAAATGTTTTTTCTAGTTTCGAATCATCCATATTCAATGTTCCGCTTCCGCTACATGGTGCATCAAGTAAAACACTGTCAAACGAAAAGAAATCATCTATTGTTCTCGCATCTTTTTGCATTACATATACACAGCTTGCTCCTTGCTTTTCTATATTGTATTTTAATCTTTCCATTCTAATATGATTCATTTCACATGCTGTAATATGTGACTTGTTTTCAGAAAGTGCTGCTATTTGAGTAGTCTTTCCTCCTGGTGCTGCACACATATCTAAAATATCCATATCTTGTTTTGGATTTAATATTATCGGTGGTAACATAGAAGATAAGCTTTGTAAGTATATTTCACCATTTTGATACAATTTTAAGTTTCTAATATCATTTTCTTTGGCATTATTTAGTATTAGTGCATCTTCATTCCATAGAACTGTTTCATATTCTATGTTGCCTTTTGCAAGCTCGCTTTTTACATTTGCCATATTAGTTTTTATTGTGTTTGCTCTAATTGTAACTTTTCTTTTGGATTTATATCCTTTCAAAATTTCTTTAGCTATATTCTCACCATATTGTTTTTCTAATAACTTGATCAAAAATTTAGGTACATTATCTATCATATAATTTTAATTTTTAACTCCTTAAATTATTTTACTCTCCTTATAATCCAGTCATTTTCCACTTTAATTGGCATATGCATTAGCACTGTTTGTCCAGCTTTACCTGGATTTACAGATTCAATTTTCTCTTCTGTTTCACTATCCCATAGAACATCAATATTAAAACGATATGGTTCTAGTTGACCTGGAATAAGTATTTCCAAAGTATCTCCTAATGTTAATTTGTTTTTAACTTCAACGACACATTTATCTTCATTATAAGAAATGACTTTTCCTCCAAATTCATAGTTTGGATTATATTGTTTCCCTTCATATTCTTGAAAGTCCTTGTTATTTCTATCGTTAAAATAAAATGTTGTTAAACTTCTTGTTTTTACTTTTTCTAGCTCATTCATATATTTTGTATAATCATAACCTTTAGGGTCTTTTATATAATCATCAATTGCATTTCTATATGTATTTATAACAGATGCTAAGTAATATTCTGTTTTTAATCTTCCTTCAATTTTCAAACTATCTACACCAAGCTCAACAATATCTGGAATTTCTTTAATTAAACACAAATCTTTTGATGAAAATATGTATGTTCCTTTATCATCATTTTCAACTGGCATAAGGTTACCTGGATTATTTTTCTCTTCTACATATACATTATATGCCCATCTGCAACTTTGTGCACAATCCCCTAAATTCGCACTCCTTGAGGCTAAGAAATCGCTTAAAAAGCATCTTCCAGAATATCCAAAACATAATGCACCATGAACAAACATCTCTACTTCTAATCCCATAGGAGTATTTTTTACTATTTCTTTAATTTGGTTTTTATCTAATTCTCTTGCAAGAATAACACGTTTAGCACCATTTTTATACCAAAAATTTGCAGAATGAGCACTTACAACATTTGCTTGTGTACTAATATGAATGTCTACATCTGGAGCTTCTTCTTTTAATATATCTATTACTCCCCCATCTGCTGAAATAATTCCATCAGGTTTAAGTTCTTGTAACATTCTAGCTTGTTTCCTAACTTCATTATACATATTATCCCATGCATAAATATTTAATGCCACATAAACTTTTTTACCTATACTATGTGCATATTTTATTATATTTGCTAAATCTTCATCTTGTACTTCTGCTCTAGTACGTAAAGATAAAGCTGATGTTCCTACATATACTGCATCTGCTCCATATAAAAATGCTATTTTAGCTTTATTAAATGAACCCGCTGGGGCTAACAATTCTGGTTTTTTCATATATTCCTACCTCTTTTTAAATAATCTACAAATATTATATCAAATATTATCAATATTTGGAAGAATATGAGTATAAAAAATAAGAAGCTTTTTACATAATTATTACTTTCACTAATAATTATTAATTTCTCTTAATATATTATTTCTATATTTACTTTTAACCTAAAGTTTGATATTATCTATATTATGGAGGAAAATAATGGAAAAACTTGGCAAAAAAGATACTAATATAATTAATATAAGGTTTTTGATATTATATTTTTTTATTTATGCAATTATTGGTTGGATTTTAGAAACCTTTTATGCTCTTGGAACTCTTGGTCATTTTGTAAAAAGAGGCTTTTTATATGGTCCCCTTTGCCCAATTTATGGTTGGGGTGCAGTAATTTTAATAAGTTGTTTAAAAAGGTATAAATCGAAACCATTAAAACTATTTATATATTCTACTGTTATCTTTTCAATTTTCGAATATCTTGCAGGATTCGCATTGGATGCCTTGTTTTCTGACAGATGGTGGGATTATACAAATGATTTTATGAATTTAAATGGGCGTATTAGCATATTTTTCTCTTTTGCTTGGGGTTTTATTGCTCTTATATTTATTCACTTTATTCACCCATTTATTGAAAAACTTACTAAAAAAGTATTAAAGAAAATTTCCATGAATGTACAAATCTTTTTCATGAATATAATAGTATCTACTTGGATTGTTGATACAATTTTATCGACAATTAAATATTTAAATTAATGAGCACCATAGCATTCATATCTTAGGCGTTCTTAAATACCTACACTCGTAGTTACTTTTCTATAATATCAGAAAGTCTAGCAATACTAAAAATTGTATTGCTAGACTTTCTATGTATAGATATGGTATAATTCTAATATAAACTAGAAAGGATTGTTACTATGATTATTGATGAAAATGTAAAAAATAGATTGTTAACTTGGAATGATGATGAACCTATTTATAAACAATTTGAAGAAAAATGTGCAACTTTAAGCCAAATATCTGGTTTAGTTATAACTCCTGATGATTATCAAGTTCAGTATGAGGCTCAAAAGTCATCAGTTAACTATTATATGGATTCACAAACTGAATTATATGGATTTTTATATAAAAAATATCCTAATGTTGAATTTGCAATGGCTGGTAGGTTAAAATCTCCTTTTTCTTATTATGAAAAGGTAATTAGGAAATTTATAGAACAACTTTCAAAAGATGAATTTAGAATAGTCGAAGTTTTAGACGTATATGCTATTAAGGTATTTTTATTAAGTATTAACTATCCAGTTGATAAAGTGAGTGTTGATACCGAAGGAATTTATATTGATTCTGGCGCAAATGAATTTCGTATTGATAAAGATGATTGCTTTGAATTCATACATAAAGGCAAAGTAATTACTGCGTTAGTAAACGAAGGTGCAACCAATGTATATGTTGATAACTCAACTCCTCGTATTTGTACAACAAGAAACAACGAAGATTTTGATTTTCCTTTAAATACTGCTAATACATATAAAAAGTCATCAAAAGAACATTTAGTTAAATATTGCTATAAGTTTCAAGAAGATATTGCAGCTTTTTATAATGATAAAAATTTTAATACAAGAAAAATGAAAGATTATATAGCATCCCCAAAGGATTCGGGATATTCTTCTCTTCAATGGTCTTTTTATTCAGAAGATGAATCTTTAGGAATTGAATGTCAAACAAGAACTTATGATATGGAAAAATTTAATAATAAAGAACGAGAATACGGTTATAAACCTAACGAACACAAATTGTCTAGAAATGCTTTAAAAAAAGTGCCTCGTTTTGCATTAACAACAAGAACTAATTTTTCAGAAGAAGGTTATACAACATGGAAATGGGATGAAGCTGAATGTTTTGAATATTTATTTGGAACATCATTAAAAGAATATCGCAAAAAAATGCTTCCTACAGTTGAATTTAAAAATGAAGCTTTAAAAAGAGAAAAAGAAGATGAAACTAGATAATTTCATCTTCTTTTCTAATACTTACTGCAAGTCCATCTCCTACTTCTAAGATTTCAGTTTCTAAATCTGGATTTTCAGTAACTTCTTTTATATATTCTCTTAAGTTTCTAACCGCTGTGCGCTGCTTGTGCTTATTATAATCGCTCATAACATATCCCTTATACAAAACATTATCAGCTAAAATAATACCATCATCAGAAAGTAATCTTAATGCATGACTTAAGAAAAATGGATATTTTCCCTTTGCAGCGTCTATAAAAATCATATCATACTTTCCTTCAAACGTTGGTAATATTTCAACAGCATCTCCAAAGTATATGTTTATTTTATCTTCTACTTCTGCCTTTTTTATGTTTTCACGTGCCTTAATAACTCTTTCTTCTTCTCTTTCAATAGTATCAATATTTCCACCATCTTCTAAAAATTCCGAAAAACAAATAGCAGAATATCCTACTGCTGTACCTATTTCTAATATTCTATGGATTTTCTTGTCTTCTAATAACTTTTCAATTACTTCTAAAGTATCATCCATAATTATTGGTATATGTTCAGCTAATGCTTTTTCCTTTATTTTTTCTAACTCTACTTTGTTCATTTTACTCTCCTTTAATATTTCTAATAATTTTTCTTCCATTTTTAGAACATCTGGAAAAATTAAATTTATTCCTATTCTTTGTAGTTTCAAAACTTTCTGTGCTTTTTCGTCAATTCTCTTTTGCAATATACTTGTAACAGCAACACTTTTATTATCTTTATTTTTATACTCTTTTTGTATAAACTCTTGAATTATCGGAAACATATTTTGTATTAAAAATACTTTTTCATAACCTAATACATTTCCAAATACTATTGTATCACATATTTTGTTCTTTTGCATTTTATAATTATATATTTTTCTATATTTTTCTGTTTTAGAAGAAATTGGTATTAACCAATAAATTTTTGTATTTTCATCGTAATATGTATAAAAACATGGTCTATTATGTTCTTTCAGATCAATTATTTCTTTGTTTTTCATTAATTTTTCTTCCTTGAATAATTTATAAAATGAGTCTTTTATAAAATAAAACTTTCCTTTTTCCATTTTTTCTCCTTTCAAGACAAAAAAATAGAGGGACTATTTTGATTTAGTCCCCCTATAATATTTGAACTCGACCTTTTATTCGTCGCATATCGAGTAGCGACACCCATTTGAACTCGACCTTTTATTCGTCGCATATCGAGTAGCGACACCCATTTGTATAAGAACATTTCTGCTCTTATTTAGTATATTCATTATACTAAGTTTTATAATATTTGTCAACTATTTTCTTCTTGCAGCAATTTCTCTTTCTTTACTTCCTAATATTTTCTTTCTTAAACGAATACTCTTTGGTGTAACTTCTACTAATTCATCATCTTGTATAAATTCAATTGCTTTTTCTAAAGAAAATTGAATTGGTGGAACAAGTCTTAGTGCATCATCTGAACCTGAAGCTCTTGTATTTGTTAAGTGTTTTTCTTTACATACATTTATTGCTAGGTCATCATTTCTAGAGTTTAGTCCAACTATCATTCCTTCATATACTTCTGTTCCAGGTCCTATAAATAGATCACCTTTATCTTGAGCATTGTATAATCCATAAGTTACAGCTTTTCCTGGCTCAAATGCAATAATTGTACCTCTTACTCTTGATAAAACATCTCCCTTAAATGGTTCATAACAATCAAATACATGATTCATAATTCCTACACCTTTTGTGTCTGTTAAGAATTCTGTTCTATATCCTATTAATCCTCTTGCAGGAATTTTGAATTCTATTTTAGTATGTCCATCTTCTGCTGGTTCCATATTAACCATTTCAGCTTTTCTTTGTCCTAATTTTTCAATAACTGTTCCTATTGATTCATCTGGTACATTAACAATTAATCTCTCTATTGGTTCACATCTTTGTCCGTTAATTTCTTTATATATAACTTTTGGACGAGATACTAATAATTCAAAACCTTCTCTTCTCATGTTTTCAATTAATACTGATAAATGTAATTCTCCACGTCCTGATACTTCAAAGCTATCTGGTGAATCTGTTTCCTTTACACGTAAACTTACATTTCTTTCTAATTCTTTAAATAATCTATCTCTAATATGTCTTGAAGTAATGAATTGTCCTTCTTTACCAGCAAATGGTCCATTGTTTACGCTAAATGTCATTGATACTGTTGGTTCGTCAATATCAACAAAGTCTATTTTTTCTGGATAATCATAGTCACATATTGTTTCTCCAATATTTATATCACTTATCCCAGAAATAGCTATTATATCTCCTGCTTTAACTTCATCTGTTTCTTCTCTTTTTAATCCTACATGTGTATATAGTTTTACAACTCTACCATTTGTTACTTTGTCATCTTTTTTACAAATGCTTACAGGCATTCCGGCTTTAACAGTTCCACGTTCTACTCTACCTACTGCAATTCTTCCAACATAATCATCATAATCTATGTTTGAAACTAGCATTTGCATTGGTCCCTCTATTTCACATTTTGGTGCTTGAATTTCATTTATAATTGTTTCAAATAAGCAGTTTAAATCTGTTGTTTCATCTGATAGGTTCATTTTACCTATTCCATTTTTTGCTGATGCATATACAACAGGAAAATCTAATTGTTCATCATTTGCATCTAATTCTATAAATAGTTCGATTACTTGATCTACTACTTTATCTGGATTTGCTCCAGGTCTATCAATTTTATTTATTACAACAATTGGTTTTAAGTTTAATGCTAAAGATTTTTTTAATACTTCTCTTGTTTGAGGCATTGGTCCTTCAAAAGCATCTACTAATAGTAAAACACCATCAACTGTTTTTAAAACTCTTTCTACTTCTCCACCGAAATCAGCATGTCCAGGTGTATCTACTATGTTTATTTTTATATCTTTATACATAACAGATGTGTTTTTAGAAAGAATTGTAATTCCTCTTTCTTTTTCTATGTCATTTGAATCCATTACTCTTTCTTGAACTTGCTCGTTATCTCTAAATATATGACTTTGTTTTAATAATGCATCAACTAGTGTTGTTTTTCCATGGTCAACGTGTGCAATAATTGCTATGTTTCTAATTTTTTCGTTATTCATTTTATTTCTCCTTTAATTTTAATAAATATAAAATTATAAAGCGGGTCGATGTGGGCATCGACCCCTACTTTGTACTTTAATTAATTTAACTTATATATTATACATCTTTTTAACCTATTTTGTCAACTCTATAATAGAATCCATAATCAATTTACTTGCATCTTCTAAAGCTTGTTTTTCTGTTTCTTTATTCTTATATATTTCTTGGTAATTAGATAAATCTATGGGGCTTCCATATTTTATTGTAACTTTTTCAAACATTTTCAATCCGCCTGATATTCCAACAGGTACTACTTTAGTATTAGTTCTTAGTGCAAAGAAAGCTGCACCATCTTTTACTTTTTCGCCTTTTTCTAAACCATTTCTTGTACCTTCTGGAAATAGTGCTATACTTTCTCCATTTTTTAAGGCTTTTAATGTTGTTTTTAAGGCTGTTACATCTTTGGAATCTCTTTTAACATATATTCCATCAAATACAACCCCTAAAAAAGCAAAAAATGGATTCTTTCTAAGTTCTTCTTTAGCCATAAAACGGACATGTCTTCCAACTGTTACTACCATTAATGGTGGATCTAAATAATTTCTATGATTTCCGCAAAAAATAAGAGTTTCATCTTTAGGAATATTTTCTTTTCCTATTATTTCTGCTCTATACACAACTTTGCAATATGCATAAATCGCGCTTCTTACAATTACTCTTGCTATCTTTTTAAAAAACAGTTTCATTTTATTATTCCTCTCATATTTATTTTTTCATCTTTTCTTCAATAATTTCATATACTTTATTTGATAGTTGTTCTAATGATAATTCTGTACAATCTATTAAAATTGCATCATCTGCTTTCCTTAGCGGAGAAACTTCTCTTGTAGAATCTATTAAATCTCTTTTTTTAACACTTTCTAACACTTCTTCATAAGACATTTCAATTCCTTTTTCTTTATTTTGTCTTAATCTTCTATTTGCTCTTTCTTCTACAGTTGCATCTAAGTATATCTTTACATCTGCATTTGGAAATACTGTACTTCCAATATCTCTTCCTTCCATAACAACTTCTTGTCCTTGGGCTATTTTTCGTTGTATTTCTAGCATTTTATTACGTACTATTCTTAATGCAGAAACTCCTGATATGAAAGCATTTACTTCTTTTGTTCTAATAGCTTCAGACACATCTTCACCATTTAATAAAACAACTTCTTCTCCGTTTTCTTCTTTTAATTCTATTGTAATTTCAGATAATAGTTTTTCAATTTTCTCTTCTTCTTCTATACCAATATTTTGTCTTAACATTGCTAGTGTCACAGATCTATACATTGCACCTGTATCCACATTTAAAAAACCAAATTTTTCAGCAACTAAATTTGCTATTGTTCCTTTCCCTACTCCTGCTGGTCCATCTATTGCTACTATAAATGACATTTTAATTTTCCTCCTTTTTTTCTGGAATTTGTATTCCTTTTACCACAACATCTATGCTTTGAACATTCATAGCTGTTAATCTTTCTATTTCCTTTTTTACTTTCATTTTAAATTCACTAACTAAATCCATAATGTTGTAACCATATAATATTATTATTTCTATATAAATATTTTCCCCATCAACTGTTGTATCTACTCTTGTTTTTGCAATTTTATATATAGCTTCAGTTTTGTCAGCCATATAATCTATAATTTGTCTAAAAACACTATCAGAAATTGTAAAATTACCTAAATAGCTAAATGTTGGCCTTATAATAGATTTTTCTGATATATATGGCTTTGCACCTTTTCCTTTAGATTTAAATATTTGCAAAGGATCTAATATATATCCTGAAAAATCCTTTTTTAATTCAAATGTTGGTACTGGTATAACATGTTTTCCTTCCGTTGTACGTATACGTTTTGCTGTTTGCATTTCTTCTTCTGTCGCTATTTCTGAAATGTAAATAAATTTAGATATTTCAGGTAAGCCTAAATTTTGAGCAATTTTTTTAACCATGTTATCAGAGGTACCAAGTATTAATATTCTTTCAGGCTTATATTTTTTTATTGCTTTTAAAATATCTTCCTTTTCTTTGTCTTCCATAAATAAAGCATGTTTTACTGTTTCTATCTTTGTTGGTGCTTTTTTTGCAGAATTTCCTGCGATTATTTCGTTATCTTTTATAAATAGTCCATCATCAATAATAAAGTTAATTCCATTTTCGCTTGCGACTAAACCTGCTCTATAACTTTTTCCTGTTCCAGAAGGACCAACAAAAGCATATACAGTTATTCTTTCTCTTGGATCCATAAAGTTTTTTATATTCATATTTACTAATGTTCTCCTTTATTTATATTGTTATTATTCTATTTTTGTGTTTTAATTATTATACCACTAGATTCGACAAATGCAAAGAAAAATTGAAAGGAAAATTAAAAATGAATTGTTTAATTGTAACTGGCGGAGATGTCTGTTTAGATTTATTGAACGAATACTATAATGATAATAAAGATTTACTTGTAATAGCTGTTGACAAAGGCTTAGAATCTTTATATTCACTTAATATTGTTCCTAACCACATTGTTGGAGATTTAGATTCTGTTAATGCTACCATTCTAAAACATTATCAAAACAACCCACAAATCACAATACACAAATATATTCCAGAAAAGGATTATACTGATACAGACATTGCGCTAAAGCTTGCAATCAAATTAGCTGCTTCAAATATAACAATAATCGGTGCGACAGGCACAAGGATAGACCATATGCTTGCAAATATTCATGTTTTAACATATGCTTTGGACTCTAAAATTCCATGCCATATATTAGATAGTAATAATAAAATCTACCTAATAAATGATTCAGCAAAATTAAATAAAGACGAGGCCCATGGTAAATATATATCATTAATTCCTCTCACAACTTCTATAGAAGGACTAACTTTAAAAGGGTTTAAATATCCATTAAACAACTATTGTTTAACTATAGGAAAAAGTTTAGGAATTAGTAATGAAATTATACAAGATATAGCTACAATAGATTTAAAATCAGGAACTTTAATTGTTATCGAAAGTAAAGATTAAGAAAGCAAGAATTAATTCTTGC
>JAAWOE010000043.1 GCA_022799315.1 Clostridia bacterium
CTCCATATCATAAAGTTTTGTTATTTCATCAACAATATCATAAAAAATATTAACCTTATCAATTCCCACTAATTTTTCAAGTTCTTCTCTTTTTATATTTTCCATAACTGAATCCTCTTAGAAATTACTATTTGTCTTTCTATCTAATTATAGCAAAAAAGAGTAGGTCTTTAAATATCCTCTACTCAATAAATTGTATTTTTTAGTTATATCTTATTGAACATTACTGTCTTTTCTTTCATTGATATTTTACCTACTTTATATCCATATTCTTTAGATTCCTTTTTGTAAGTCAAAAAGGAATGGTCTATATCAAATCCTAAAATATTTTTAATTTCTTCATAAGATAATTTATATCTGCTTTTCTTATTTTCTTTTAAATATCTCCATAATGGCTCATATTTGCTCACTCCTAACACCTCTTGAAATTGTAATTTAATCTTCAATTTTTATAATAATATCATATGCAGCAGAACATTCTTCTTTAGACAACTTTGTTTCATTTACCAGATATTCTATTGCCTCATCTCTGTTATCAAACTTTTTCAATATATCTCTTACTTCTTTAAATTTTTCAATAACAGCCTGAATTTCAGTATTCATAATCTCTTACCTCACTTGTGATTTACCACAATAAATTTATTGCACTAGCAACACCTATACCTATTAAGATTATTATCCATCCTATTGTTTTTTATGTTCTTTAAACCATTTTGACATATTTACCACTCCTTCTCTTCGTCAAATTACTATCTGTATGACAGATTAGCAAAAATTACAACTAATCTACATGTACACAAATAACACTTGAACTTATACAAATATTATAATACTTTTCATATCCTTTTAAAAGTTATTGTGTACATTTTCTTTTAAGAAATTCAAACAGTTTTATAATTTTTTATGTACCAAATCAAGAGTTACTTTTTAGCAGGATAAGGGTGTATTACAAACAACTTGCCAGTGGCAAGTTTATCCCTAAAATAAAGGGTTTCTTAGATTTTGAATTGTATTACAAAATCTTTTTTGTTTTACTTTCGTATTACAAGAAAATAGAAAATATTATATAAAAAGGGCTAGTTATTTTACAATATGTATTACAAATAACCCGTTTTTTCTACCTAAAAACTAACCAATTTGTACCAAAATTTGATATTTTTAAAAGAAATATATAACCTTAGTTGGTACAAAAATATGTACCTTACATATTTACATTTATAATATTTATTGGACTAACAGGAATTTCTAATCCATAACTCGTTATTTTAAATTTATCAATGATGGGTATTAATTTAAATGGTTCATTAAAGTAATTACCTTTATTATATTTGAGCATAAATTGATGATCATTAACTTGTTCTTTCTTTAATTCTTGATAATCAATAGGAAAGCTTAATTGTAATTTTTTAATATACTTTTTAATTTCTTCTCTAGTCATTGGGGCTGATACTTCAATATTTATAGGTACATTATTTTCTTTTATTACTTGATTTCTATTGATACCACCATTATTAAATAGATTGGCATATTCTTCAATAAATGTTTTTCTAAAATTAATTTGTTTTATTTTTATATCTTTATCATTCTTAATAACCTCTATATTATCAATATAACTTGTTATTAGTCCTTGTTTTTCTGATATTGAAAGCTCACTCCATTTAGCTCGGAAATTTAATTCATAAAATGGGTTGATAAAACATTTGATATTCTCTATATCTCTTTTTAACATTATATCTTCAAATGTGAAATTATATTGCTCTAGTTCTTGTTCATCTTTTATTTTCTTACTAATATCATTAATTCTATTTTCTAAATAAGTTTTATCTTCTTTATATTCTTCTAAACTAATGATTTCATTTAAGTAGGCATCTTTAAGTCTTATTACTTTATCTTTTAAATTAATTAATTCTTTAGAAAGCAATTCATTAGTATTCGTTATTTTATGTTTTAAAAGTGGAGCGAAATATTTTCTAACAATCAAATCATACTCAATTATCTCCGTTATTTCATCAACTAATAATTCTATTAGTTGATCTTCTCTAATATATGTTTTACAACTATTACATTGATAATAAATATATTTCTTTTTACTTCCACCTGGAGCTTTACAAGCCATTATTTTATGACAATTTGGACAGATTATTTTTTGAAAGAAAATATAATCATTTCTTCTTGTATAATTACGAGTATTCTTCCTAGTTTGTTCTTGACATTCTTCCCATAACTTTTTAGATATAATTGGTTCAACAACATTTTCATAAAGCACAGGATTTCCTGTTCTAGTTCCACTTATGAAATCACCCTTATAAAGTGGATTGGAAAGTATTTTAAGAATTGTTGTATCATACCATTTTTTATTTAGCACTTTTTCATCATTAAATATATTAGCTATTTGCTGATAGGATTTACCTTTATAATTAATATAAATCAAATATTCTTTCTACAATTTCACTTTCAGCAGGATTAATAATTAACTTCTTATCTTTTCTCATAAAACCTAGTATTTTTCTTACAGGAATGTGTCCATCTTTGATAGCTCCAACCATGCCAAATTTTGTTCTTTCACTAACTCTTTCAATTTCTAATTGTGATAAAACAGTAAGCATTCTTACAAAGAATCTTCCATTAGCAGTTGATGTATTAATATCATCCATAGCGCATTCTAAACTACATTCGTATTTTTCTAGTTCACTAATTAGTATTTCTAAATCTCTTACACTTCTTGTTAATCTATCTAGTTTATAAGCAACGATAACATCTACTTTTCCATCTCTAACACTTTCTAGCATTTTTTGAAATTGTGGTCGATGTTCCATGTCTTTAGCAGATATTCCTGCATCTTCGTAAATGTCATAGATATTGTAATCTCGATATTTACATAAATCTTTTAATTTTTCTTGTTGTTCAGGTAGAGAATATCCCTCACGGGCTTGATCCTCTGTGCTGACACGACAATAGATTGCTGCATTCTTCTTATTCAATATTCATTTCCTCCTTTTCAAGAATTTAAGCATTTTACCATATTTTACTATCTATACTTTAAATTACAATAAACTAAATCGGTTGAATTTCGCTTTTTTTCGTATTCAATTTGTATTTAAAATGTACACTTGATAAAGCCTTCTAATTCTTTCAAAGGAATAGACCTGTTTAAATTATTAATATAAACATCTTCACACTCATTAAAGAAAAGATAAGTAATTTCATTTATTTCAAGTTTGTGAGGCTCTATATAAGCAATATTAGTGTTTGTTAAACTAATAATACCTCCATTTTCTAGCTTTGCTTTAATATTATTAAATTTAAGAATGTTATTAATTTTCTTTTTTAGCACCTCATCAATTTCTAATTTTTCTTTTACTATTTGCATAACTAATCAAACTCCTTTCAATACAAACAAAAAAGATTAACCGAAATTAACCTTTATATTTGAAAGTCGAAATAGTTCGACTAATTTCCCTATGGTGTCCCAGGAGAGATTCGAACCCCCGACCCACGCCTTAGAAGGGCGTTGCTCTATCCAGCTGAGCTAC
>JAAWOE010000017.1 GCA_022799315.1 Clostridia bacterium
TTATATAGTTAATGAGAACAGGGTTGTAAAAGTTACATATGATAGAGATTTACTAGGAACTAGAAAAGACTGGCTTCAAAATAATGATAAAGACAGAAAGAGTGAATTAAATGAAGAACAAGAAAATTACAAAATACTAACTAATAAAGATGTAAACAACAAACACGATAAAACATATAGAAGTATACTAGATAGTAAAAAAGATGCGACATATATTATTAATCAAGTATTAAACTTAGAACAAGAGATAAAACAAGATGAAATAGAGAAATATAATAGTAGTTTTGTAACAAATGATTTACAAAATAAAGAAGCAGATATCGTATACAAAATGAAAGAGAAAAACATATTCTTTTTAATAGAACATCAAAGCAAAGTAGATTATTCAATGCCATATAGAATAGAAGAATACAGACTAGAAATAATCAAAAGTGCAATAGATGTAAAGAAAATAAAAAACAAAGGATATGAAATGCCAGAAGTAATACCAATAGTGATATACACAGGAAAGGGACAATGGAATGCGAAGTTATACTTACATAGTATAAGTGATGAAAGATTTAAGAACGTAAATTTACAAAGATATAATTTAATTGATATAAATAACTATGAAGAAGAAACATTAATGAAAAGTAACTATTTAATAGATAAAATGTTTCTAATAGAGAAAGCAGAAGGACAAGAAGACACACAAAGAATAATAATTCAAGCAGTAGAAACCACAAAAGATGAACAAGACAAAGCAAAGTTAATAAAAATAATAAAGGCGACACTAATGAAACAAGTAGACAAAGTTCAGCTAGAAGAGATAATAAAAAATAAGAAAGGAGAAGTCGAAGTCATGGAAGAAGTAATAGAAAGGTTAAAATTAGATGCAATAAAAAGAGGACTACAACAAGGGATACAACAAGGGATACAACAAGGTCTACAACAAGGAATGCAAGAAGGCAAAAGAAAAGGAAAAAGGGAAGGAATAAAAGAAACAATAAGAAATATCGTTAACAATATGTTGCAAAAAGGCATAGAAGAAGATGAGATAAAAGAATTAACAGGAGCAACAAAAAGAGAAATAGAACAAATAAAGAAACAATTAAATAAAGAATAAAAATTGGGGCATAGCCCCAATTTTTATTCTTTATTTGTTATTTCTTCTAAATCTAAAAGCTCTTGCCATCTTGCATCTACTTCTTTTTGGAATTCCTCTATCATCCATTCATTTCCTGTTTTAAACATATGTTTAAAACGTTTTTGTGGTTTTAAGAATTCTTCTATTGGAAGTTTATTTTTTGGTTTATAATTGATAACATATCTACCATCAATAACTTCGTATAAAGGCCAGTAACAAGTTTCAACAGCAAGTTTATTAATTTGCATTAACATATCTGTTGGATATCCCCATCCTCTAGGACATGGAGCAAGTACATTTAGAAAACATGGTCCTTCTGTGTATATTGCTTTTTCAGATTTTTCATATAAATCTTTAAAATTATTAAGTGCAATTGTTTGAGCAACATATGGTAGGTGATGTGCAACCATTATTTTTGCTAAATCTTTTCTAGATTGCATTTTTCCTGGTACTACAGTTCCAGCTGGAGTTGTTGTAGTATCTGCAAACTTAGGTGTAGCACTAGAACGTTGAATACCTGTGTTCATATAAGCACCATTATCATAACATACATATACCATGTCATGACCTCTTTCCATTGCACCAGAAAGAGCTTGAATACCTATATCATATGTACCACCATCTCCACCAAAAGCGATAAATTTTGTATCTACATCACTTGGAATTTTTCCTTGTTTTTTCATAGCTTTGTAACATGCTTCAACACCAGAAAGGGTAGATGCTGCGTTTTCAAATGCTGTATGAATAAAAGAATCTGTCCAAGCAGTATAAGGGTAAATGAAAGTAGAAACTTCCATACAACCAGTTGCGCCAGATACAACTGCATGATCTCCTTCTTTTAGAGCTCTCATTACCATTCTTGCAACAGGAGGTGCACCACAACCAGCACACATTCTATGTCCTGATGTAAATCTAGATGGCTTATTTGCAACTACTTCTTTTAAATTATATGGCATAAAATTCACTCCTTTCTATTAACCTCTTAATCCTAAATATCTATAAGGGTTTCCAATATCTCCAGTTTTAACAATTTCTGATAGATCAGAAAATACAGCTTCTATATCAGTAGATTTTGTATCTCTACCACCAATACCATAAATGTAGCTTACTGTAGGTACAGTTACTTTATTTACTTGCATACTAGATGTAACATCTGTAAATAATGCTCCACCACAGGCATTTAAAGAATCTGCTTTATCTAAAACTGCAATTGCTTTTATGTGTGATAATGCTTTTGCAATTTCTTCTGCAGGGAAAGGTCTAAACACACGAACTTTTAAAAGACCTGCCTTAATACCTTTATTTCTTAGTTCATCCACTACAAATTTTGTTGTTCCTGCTGTAGAGTTCATACATACTATAGCAATTTCTGCATCATCTAACTTATATTCTTCAAATAATCCATAACTTCTTCCAGTCATTTTTTCAAACTCTTTAGAAACATCTAAAATAACTTGTTTTGCATTACACATCGCAACCGATTGTTGTTTTTTGTGTTCAAAAAGATAACTTTGTAAATCTAAAGGGCCCATTGAAATAGGTTCTTTTTCATTTAATAAGAAGTGTTCAGGTTCATATTTACCAACGAAGTTTTTTACTAAGTCATCTTCAATTAATTCAATATTTTCAATAGAATGAGAAGTAATAAATCCGTCTTGACATACCATTAAAGGTAGCATAACATTTTTATTTTCTGCAATTCTATGTGCCATAATTAAATTATCATATGCTTCTTGGTTATTTTCAGAAAATAGCATAATCCAGCCAGCATCTCTAACACCCATTGCATCTGAATGGTCATTATGAATATTTAATGGTCCAGATACAGCACGGTTTACAAGGCTCATAACAATTGGAAGTCTCATACTAGATGCAATATAAATCATTTCCCACATGAAAGATAATCCATTTGCACTTGTTGCAGTCATGGCTCTTCCGCCTGCAGCTTCTGCTCCAATACATGCACTCATAGCACTATGTTCACTTTCTACTGCAACAAACTCTGTATCTACTGCACCATTATTAACAAATGTTGAAAAGTATTGTGGAATTTCTGTTGATGGGGTAATAGGAAATGCTGCAACAACATCTGGATTAATTTGTTTCATTGCAGTAGCAGCAGCTTCATTACCGCTTAAACGTTCTCTTATACTCATATATATTTTTCTCCTTTACTATTTTATTTCATTTCGATTGCTCCAAAAGGACATACTTTAGCGCAAACGCCACATCCTTTACAGTAATCATAGTTAAAATCTTCTCTTTTTTGTTCTTTATTTACAGGGATTGCATTATCTGGACATACTGGAAAACATAAACCGCATTGTTTACATTTTTCACTTAAGAAAACAGGTTTAATACTTCTCCAATCTCCAGTTTTAAATTCCATAGCATTCCCAGCATCATATATATTTCCACCTTCAGTTAATTCTTGCCAAGGTGTATTTTGGTTGATTTTAAACTCTGACATAAATTTCTCCTTTCTTATGATAAACTAGTTCCACATGGATGATGGAACAGATTTTTTCTGTATAGACATTCTTACTGGATTTTATTAACCTCTTGTAAAGCTATCTCTAAAGCTTTCATATTTGGTTCAATAACTTCTGGTTTTTTTGCAAATTTATGTTTAAAAGAACCTTTCATATCATCTAATAATTCTTGGTCTGTCATAACACCACTTACTTTTACAATTGCAGCAAGCATTGGTGTATTTGGAAAATATTTTCCTAAAGTTTCCATAGATACTTTTCTTGCATCTATAGTATAAATTGCTCCTTTATATCCGTTTAAAACTTTTTTAAGATATTCTTCATCTCTTGTTGTATTAATAATAATTGCACCGTTTTCTTTAAGACCTGCTGTAACTGGAACAGATTCAAGTAAAGTATCATCAACAACTACAACATAATCTGGTTCATAAATATTACTATGAATTGTAATAGGCACATTACTAATACGATTGTATGCAGTAATAGGGGCACCCATTCTCTCAGGCCCATATTCAGGGAAACCTTGAATGAATTTTCCAGTATTAAATGCTGCATCTGCAAGTAAAAGTGAAGCTGTTTTTGCACCTTGACCACCTCTACCATGCCATCTTATTTCGATTAAGTCTTTCATCTAATAAAAAACCTCCTTTATTCTATATTTTAAAACACATTTAATGTATATAAAATCTAAAACAAGTATATGCTTAAAATAAGTATATGTCAAGAAAAAAACTTATACGAAATGGTCAAATTTTAATAAATATTTTGTATGGAAGAATAAAATTGTAATTAATAGAAAAAATAAATATATAATATAAAAATATTGATAATTTGTAGCATATGTATTGAAAATGTATACAAAAAGTGATACAATACATATAATATAGTATGGAGGTGCTGAAATATGGCTAAAACAAATACTTTACACATAAGAGTGGAACCTAGTGTTAAACAAAGAGCTGAAGCAACACTAAATGATTTAGGACTATCTATTACTGAAGCTATCAATGTGTTTTTAAATCAGGTTATATTGAATGATGGTATTCCTTTTGAAATTAAGAAACCTAGATATAATAAAGAAACAATACAAGCAATTGAAGACACTAAAAATGGTAAAAATTTAAGTAAAACATATAATAGTGTAGATGAAATGTTTGAGGAGTTGGATAAATAGTGCTACAAATTAGATACAGTAATCAATTTAAAAAAGATTATAAATTAATTCAAAAAAGAGGATATGATATAAGTAAATTAAAATATGTAGTTAAATTGTTAGCAGAAGGCAAACAATTACCAGCTAAATAAGAGACCATTATTTAGCTGGTAATTATAAAGGATTTAAAGAATGTCATATTCGGACCAGATTGGCTATTAATTTATATTATTGAAAATGATATAGTAACATTAACCATTTCAAGAACAGGCTCGCATTCTGATTTATTTTAAAATCAAAATCTATTTACTATTCATTTATTTTTGCCTCCATTTCTTGACAGAACTCGTCAATTGGACGGTAATTTCCTTGTTTTATATCATTTAAACCTTTTTCAATTTTTTCATAAACATCTTTCTTAAAAGCTTCAAAATCAGGATATTTTTTTTCAAAATCCTTATTAATTTTCTCTTCTATTAATTGCTCATAAGCTTCATTACTTAAAATAACTAAATCGCTATAACCATTTTTAGTTATATAAACTGGCTTATTAGTGGCATGACAAATGCTTGAAATTTCATTATAGTTATTTCTTAAATCAGCACAAGGCCTAATCAGTGGCATAAAAACACCTCCATAATATAATATATACAAATTATACACAAATTATGATATAAAAACAATAAAAATTAAAAAATTGATAAATTTATTTAAATAGTATACAATAACTAAAGAATAAAGGAGAGATTTATGGAGATAGTAAAAATTGCAAATATTATAAAACAAAACGGTGGAAACTTATACTTAGTGGGTGGAGCTGTTCGTGATGAACTAATTGGAAAACAAATTTATGATAGAGATTATTGTGTTACTGGAATTTCAAAAGAAAAGTTCAAACTATTATTTCCAAATGCAAAAATAATAGGAAAATCTTTTGAAGTATTTGAAATGGAAAATAGTCAATTTGCGTTAGCAAGAAAAGAAGTAAAAACTGGCATAGGGCATAAAGAGTTTGAAATAAAAACAGGAGAGGACATCACAATAGAAGAAGATTTAGCAAGAAGAGATATTACAATAAATGCAATTGCAAAAGATATATTAACTAAAGAGATTATTGATCCATATAATGGAACAAAAGATATAGAAGAAAAAGTAATTAGGGCAACAACTGATGCATTTTCTGAAGACCCACTTCGTGTATATAGGGTAGCAAGATTTGCAGCTACAACAGGATTTATAGTTGAAGACAACACACTAAAATTAATGAAAAGCCTAAAAGATGAATTAACAACATTATCTAAAGAAAGAGTTTTTACAGAATTAAAAAAGGCATTAGAAAGCAATAAACCATCTTTGTTTTTTGACACTTTAAAAAAAGCAGATATACTGGAGGTACATTTTAAAGAAATATATGATTTAATTGGTGCATTACAACCTATAGAATATCATCCAGAAGGAGACAGCTATAACCATACAATGCTTGTAGTAGATAAATCTACTGAATTAACAGACAATGTAGTTATTAGGTTCTCTTGTCTTGTTCATGATTTAGGAAAAGGTATTACACCAAAAGAAATGTACCCACATCATTATAATCATGATGTAAATGGGGTAAAACTTGTCAAAGATTTAGGGGAAAGAATTGGAGTTCCTACAAAATGGGTAAAATGTGGAAAAGTAGCAGCACGTGAACATATGAGAGGCGGAATTTTTTATAAAATGACACCAGCTAAAAAAGTTAGTTTTATAGAGAAAGTTGCAAAGTCTAGCTTAGGATTACAGGGGTTACAAGTAGTAGTAATAGCGGATAAAGGTAGTTCTAGGACTACAGAAGCTTGTAATATAAGTTTTGAAAAAATAGGACAAGAATGTATTAGTAAAATAAATGGAAAGTTTCTAAAAGAAAAAGGAATAAAAGATGGAAAGGATTTTAAAGATAAACTTCATAATGAACGTGTACAGTGGATGAAGAAAAAGGAATTTTATGAATAAGGGATGTATGAATAGAGATTTATATTAAAAGCTAAAGAGGTATAAGTAATGTTTTATTTATTCTTGTGCTCAGCCTCCTCCCACTGATGCTGTAACAATACTTCGTATTTAACAGCGTTCATCGGTCCCCAAAAGAGGCTCGCGTCTTCGAAACATAAAACATTAGCTTATACCTCTTTTAACAAAATATAGCATTTACTTATAGAGGTTCCTTTTGAAATAAAAATTACTAAATTTAAAAAAGCGGATTGAAAGTAATTGAGTTAGAAATTATAGTAAATTTTATGGAAAGAGTTCATTTTTAATGGAAGGGTGCCATAAAATTTACTTAGAATTTCTACGATAATTAGCTTGAACGAGCTTTTTTATAATTTATAATTTTTATTAAAAGGAACCTTATTATTAATTAGTAATATTATAATTCTTACTGCTTTTTCATTTTTGGTTTTGAAATAAGAGACGCAATATAACCAAAGAATATTGCAGCAGCAATTCCACCTGCAGCAGCTTTGGTACCACCAATAAATGCACCTACTAAGCCAGATTTTGAAACTTCTTCAATCGCACCTTTTGCAAGAGCATTACCAAAACCAGTTAGTGGAACAGTAGCTCCACATCCTGCAAAGTCTACTAAATGTTGATAAATGCCAAGTCCACCAAGAACTGCACCAGTTGTAACAAAAATAACTAATATACGTGCAGGAGTTAATTTTGTTTTATCTATTAGAATTTGACCAATTATACAAATAAGACCACCTACAACAAAACATCTTAATAATTGCATCCAATCTATACTTTGAAAAAAATCCATATTATTTTCTTCCTTTCCTTAAATTTATAACTCTATAGATATTGCATGAGCAATTCCAGGAATAGATTCACCTTGCTGAGCTGTAGTAGAGTTTGTTAATGCACCTGTAGCCATTAATAACACTCTTTTTAATTTCTTTTGTTGTAGTTTTTTAAATACATAGCCAGAAAATACTGTAGCACAACAAGCACAACCACTACCGTCCTGAATGGGTATCTTGTTTTTCTTTATCAAAAATTAAAACACCGCAGTCATTATAATTTGACTTTATATTATATCCTTTAGTTTCAGCAAGTTCTATTAAAATCTCTTTACCAACATGACCTAAATCACCAGTAAGAATAACATCATAATAACTTGGAGCACGTCCAGTATCTTTAAAATGAGTAAGTAAAGTATCTAGTGCGGCAGGAGCCATAGCAGCTCCCATATTATTAGCATCTTTTATCCCCATATCAACTATTTTACCTGGAGTAATATGAGTTATATAAGGACCTGTTCCATTTTTACTTACAATTGCAGCACCAGAACCTGTTACTGTCCATTGAGCAGATTGAGGTCTTTGATTACCTAACTCTAATGGAAATCTAAACTGCTTTTCTGCACTACAAAAATGACTAGAAGCAGCACATATTACATTTTCTCCTGCTCCACTCTCTGTAAAGATAGCTCCAAGCATAAGCGCTTCAACAAAAGTTGAACAAGCACCAAATATACCAAAAAAAGGAATATTAAGTTCACGTAGTCCAAAACTAGAAGATATACATTGGTTTAATAAGTCGCCTGCAAAACAATAATCAATTTTATCACTTGGAAGACCAGATTTTGAAACAACTGTATTTACAGTTTCTTTTATAATTTTACTTTCTGCCTTTTCCCAGCTATTTTCTCCCCAAAATTCATCCTCTAAACAATTATCAAAATAGCTAGCAAGTGGACCATCAGCCTCTTTTGGACCAACAATAGATGCAGTTTGAACTATAGTTGGTGGAGCATCAAATTTGACAGTTTGTTTTCCTATTTTTTGCATTATTATCACCTTTCTTTATGAAATATTATTTAAATTGTGTAGGAGGCGACTTTAATCGCCTGATTTTTTTATATTATATAAATTTCAATTTTAATCATTAACCATACCTACACTAAAGTTATAGATTGCGTATTAAATATTAAATAAACAATTCCTACAACGATTGAAGCAGATATTCCGAATACAAGTACTGGACCTGCAACAGTGAACATCTTTCCTCCAACCCCCATAACATAACCTTCAGATTTGTATTCCATTGCTGGAGATACAATAGAATTTGCAAAACCAGTAATAGGAACTAAAGAACCTGCACCTGCAAATTTACCAATTCTATTAAATAAATTTAATCCAGTTAGAAATGCACTAATACCAATTAGTATGATAGACACTATTGTACTAGACATTTGAGTATCCATTCCTCGATATTTACAAAAATCAAATATAATTTGACCAATAGAACAAATTAATCCACCAACCCAAAAAGCATTGAAACAGTTTTTTATAATAGGTGAATTAGGTGATTTTTGATTAACATATTCTTGATAATCTTTTTTTGTTTCAATAGGTTTCAAAAAAATCCCTCCCTTAATCTCTATCTCTATCTATTGTAAAAGATAAATCTAAATCTACTTGATATTCTGATATTTTTTTGCCATTAATCTTAGCTCTTTGTTCTAAAATAGTAACACTAGTTAAATAATCAATTGTTTTTGATGCTTCGTTAATAGTTTGCACAATAGCATCCTTCCAAGAAACTTCTGATGTTCCAGTTACTTTTAAATGTTTTTCAACAGCCATTTATAATCAACCTCCGATTTTTGAATTCTAAAACTATATTTTCCAAAATTTTAAAGATTATGCAAAAATTTAAAAAACATATGATATAATTACAAAAAATAAAAAAGAGGTAGAATTATGGGAATTGATTTTGCAAGAAACATAGCTTTAAATTGTTTATACAAAATAGATGAAGAAAATGGATATTCAAATATTGTATTAGATGAATATTTGAATAAATATCGAGAGAAATTAAATAAGAAAGACATAAATTTAATATCTGAAATTGTATATGGAACAATTACATGGAAATTAACAATTGATTCTATTTTGCAAAAATATTCTAAAATCAAGCTAAAAAAGATGTCTTGTTGGGTGCTAAATATTTTAAGAATTGGAGCATATCAAATTATATTTTTAGATAAAGTTCCTAAAAGTGCAGCAGTAAATGAAAGCGTCAACTTAACAAAAAAATATGCATTTAAATCTGCGAGCTTTGTAAATGCAATTTTAAGAAAAATAGAAAAAGTAGATTATGAAGAACTCAAAAATATACAAAATGAAAAAGAAAGAATTTCAAAAGCATATTCTATGCCACAATGGTTGGTAGAAGAGTTACTAAAAGAATATTCTATACAAATAGTAGAAAAAATATGTAAATATTCGAATGAAAAACCAAAGATAACAATCAGAATTAATACATTAAAAATTACTAAAAAGAATTTTTTAGAAGAATTAGAAAAGAATAATATAGAATATGAAACAACAAATCTAGAAAATTTTATTCATATAAAAAATGTAAAAAACATCGGAGAATTAGAATTATTTAAACAAGGACTATTTACAGTACAAGATATGGGAGCAGGGAAAATTAGCCTTATGCTTATGCCAAATAAAAATGATATTGTGTTGGATGCTTGTAGTGCACCAGGAGGAAAAACAACTCATTTGGCAGAGCTTATGGAAAATGAAGGGAAAATTATAGCTTGTGATATACACCCTCATCGTATTAAATTAGTTCAAGAAAATGCAGATAGGTTAGGAATTCATATTATAAATACGGAGTTAAAAGATGCTACAAATTTTATAAAGGAATATGAAGAAAAATTTGATAAAATATTATTAGATGTTCCATGTCTTGGAATTGGAGTAATTAAGAGAAAACCAGATATAAAATGGCAAAGAAATAAAGAAGATATTGAAGAAATTACAAAGATTCAATATGAAATTTTAAATAAATGTTCAAAATACTTAAAAATAAAAGGAGAATTAGTTTATTCTACATGTAGCATACTAAAAAGTGAAAATGAAAGTTTAATTAATAAGTGGCTAGAAAGCAAAAATGATAAAGAGATACAAAATAAAGAAAACTACAAATTAGTAGATGAAAAAAAGATATTGCCAGATGAAAATACAGATGGGTTTTTTATTTGTAAAATTAAACGTATAAGTTAATTATTACAACACATTACAATCATATTACAATTAAGTTACAATTAGGTTAAAAGTATTGACTTTTCGCGAAAAAATAATAAAATAACAATATAATATATTGCCTATTACCAATAGAAATATGGCAGAAAATATGAGGTATTAAATAATAAAAAATGTAAAAAATATAAAATAAGAAAAATATCACAAAGGAGAAAAAAATGTCGACTTGTTTAGGGTTATATATTGAAGATAATGTAATTAAATATGCAAAAGTTTCTAAAGATAATGACATAATTAAAATTGACTCCTTTGGAATTAAGTTCTATGATAAAATTAATGAAGCAATATCTCAAGTTATAGAAGAAACATATAGTTATAAAATACCTATAAGTATAAATTTATCTAATGAAAATTATAATTACTTTTATTTGTTTAGTATGCTAAATAAAAAGGATATGCAAAATGTAATAAATACCGAATTTGAATCTATTTGTTATGATAATGGACTTAATAAAGATGCATTTGAAACACGCTATGTTTTAGTAAATAACATAGAGGATAAAGAGAAAGTAAAAGCTATTCACATTTCTGCAAATAAAGCAGATTTGGCTAAAAAAACGCAGTATTTAGATTCATATAGAGTAACTACAGCATCACCTATAGGAATAGCAATTACAAATATTATAGAGCATCAAGATAATGAAAATTATCTCGTTGTAAATATAGAAGATAGAACAACAGTTACAACAGTTGTAGATAAAAAAATTACTGATGTAAAGGTAATAGATGATGGAACATCTCAAATATTATCAAAAATTAATGCTAAAGAGAATTCATATTTAAAAGCATATGAAATCTGCAAAAACACAACAATTTATACATCAGAAGGAAAAGATCTTCAATATGAAGAAAATGATTATTTAGATGATATTATGCCCACATTGTACAATATCGTAGGTGAGGTTAGAAAAATTTCAAATGAGAGTTTAAACAAAATCGAAAAAGTATATATTACAGGTACAGCTTCTGTTATTAACAATATAGATATATATTTTCAAGAATATTTACAAGATATTAAATGCGAAATTTTAAAACCATATTTTATAAATAATACAAAAGCAAAAATAAACATTAAAGATTATATAGAAGTAAACTCACCAATAGCTTTAGCATTACAAGGATTGGGAGAAGGGCTAAATGGCGTCAACTTTAAAAAAGAGACATTAAAAGATAAAATTTCTGAAATTATGAAAATTGAAATTGGAGGTTCTAAACCAAAAAGTGGTGCTATCTCTAAACTAGGTAGCAAGTTAAATATGGATTTAAGCTTTGATTTTAAAGAGAGGTTAACTGCGTTTGAACGAACATTATTAAGAACTTCTCTAGGACTACTAATGCTAATAATAGTTTATACAGGAATATCTATATTTTTGAATAATTCTATGAACAAGAAAGAAGAAGAGATTCTTAATGCAACTCTACAAGTAAATTCACAAATTAAACAAATAAGTGAAGATGATACTAATATAAAAGCCAAAACTGCTAAGTATGTTAGTATGACACAAAGATTAACCGATTTAAATGCTAAAACACAAGATAAAAACAAAAGAAAGAATGCAATTCCAACACTATTAAATCAAATTATGTTTAGCATACCAAAAGGAGTACAAATTACATCTATACAAAACACGAGTGGAACTAAAATTGTTATTAATGCGCAAGCAAATACCTATGATCAGTTAGGATATTTAAAAGCAAGTATTAAGAATTATGGAATTTTGACAAATGTTATATCTGATAGTGGTGAAAAACAGACTCAAGATGGATTAATAAAGACAACAATTGAGGGGGATTTGCCAATAGAATAAAGGAGATACTTTATATATGAGAAAAATTTTAATATCTTTATTAATTGTTTTACTATTAGTCGTAGCATATTTGACGGCATTTAAAGGAATTAATATATTAGGAATGGAAGTTTTATCTATATATCAAATAAAAGATAAAAATTCTAATTTAGAAAAAAAACTTGAAAATGTAAGTGCATTAACAAGTATAGAACAACCAAAAGCAATGTCAAGCTTAAATAATAGTTTAAAAGAATTAATAATAGCAAAAGAAGAATATAACGATAAAGTATTGTATAGTTCAAGTGAAAATATTGCAGAAGCTGCTCAGACTATACCATATGAAACAGAATATTTATGGACAAGATTAGGGAATCATGCAAAGAAGAATGGAATCAATTTGAAATATGAATTGAAACAAACAGCAACATCTACAATAGAAAAACAAACAGCAAAACAATATGATTTACATTTTACTTTAACAGGAAGTTATGTTTCAATATCAGAATTTATTGCAGCTATTGAAAACGATTCATCGTTAAATTTTAAAATTGAAGACTTTAGATTAAACCCAACTAAAGAAAGTACAGAAACATTGGAAGCCCAATTTGTGGTAAAAGAAATTAGTGTTAAAACAGATAATGTAACTAAAACTAATTCATCTGTACCAGATACTGATAAAAAAAATACTAATTCATAATAAAGGAGTAATTATGGCAAAATCAATTATAAAGGAATTAATAATTGTTTTATTACTATTATTAGCAATAATTTTAGTATTAGGTATATTTCTATATGATTATATTCCAACAACAAAAGTGGTTCCTAAGGTAGAACAATATCAAAGAACAAACAATATAGAAAAAGAACTATATTCTAAAGAAGAAAATGAAGACTTTTACGGACCAAGCATGGTATATGAAATAGATGGAACAGACTTGAAAAATTATGAAAAAGCCAAAGATTATCAAAAAGGAAAGGTAAATCCTTTTTCAGAAGATGCTACAAAAGATACATCTAATAATGAAAATACTACCAGCAATAACAATAGCAATACAACAAATAAAAATACGAATTCTGTAGGTAACTACTTACCAAATACAGGAACTAAATAATTTAGGTTATATTTATTATTTATATAGATATATCAAATAAAAAAATATTTTAAGGAGGAATTTTTTATGTTAAAAGGACAAAATGGTATTACATTAGTTGCTTTAGTAATAACAATTATAGTATTATTAATACTTGCAAGTGTTACAATTTCATTAACTTTAGGACAAAATGGACTTTTCAACACAGCTAAAAATGCAGGTAAAAACTATACTAATGCATCAAGAAATGAAATGCAAGCTTTAAATTATCTAACAGATAATACTATACCAGATTTACTTAATGATCTTGACTAGTAATAGTATCAACTAAATGGCATATGCAGTTATGTATATGCCATTTAGTTTAAAAGCTAAAGGAGAAAATTAGTATGTTACAAGCAATGCTTTTAATAATTATATTTATTATGGGAATTTATTTTGGAAGTTTTTTTACACTTGCTACATATAGACTTCCAATTGGAGAAGATATAACACATAAACATTCATATTGTCCTAGTTGTAATCACAAATTAGGAATAATGGATTTAATTCCAGTGTTTAGTTATTTGTTTTTAGGAGCTAAATGCAGATACTGTAAAAAAAGAATTGGAATTAGATATTTCTTATTTGAAATTTTGACGGGAATATTTTTTGTTTTGTTTTTTGTATCACTAAAAATAGATATCTATACTTTAACAATAAATAATCTAATATACATTTTTATATCAATTTTATATTTTTCAGGATTATTTATAATTTCTGGGATAGAAAAAGAAAAAAACATCATTCAAAAATCTGTACTTGTTTATGAGTTAATTGTTTCCATTTTGTATATGATATATTCATATACACTAACTAAAAACAATGTATATGAATATGTTATATATCTAAGTATAATGCTTGTTCTAATACTTATAGATTCAATTTTCTTTAAGAAAAAATTGAATTATAACTATGTAATTCAAGTATTAATGCTAATGTTATGTATAATAATATTTTCAGGAGTAAACATTGCTATATGCACTATAATACTTACTATAATATCAATAGGTTTTAAAAATATATTACAAACAATTATTAGAAATCAAAAATCTAAAGTTATACAAAAACAAGTTAGAACTCCATATATTTTCTTTCTATGTGTATCTAACCTTATAGTAATTATTATGGTTAACTTTTTAAATAATTATATAATAAAGTAGGAGATCATATGGAAAGACAAAAATGTATTAGTCAAAGAGGAGTAACTTCAGCAGATGTTATAGTTGCAGTTATTATTATAATGCTATTTGTATCAGTAATTACAACTGGTTTTTACAATTATTATAAAAGTGTGCAATCGAAAAATAGAATTACTATTGCAACAAACATTATAGTAGATGTTATAGAAAATGTAGAGATGTTAAAATATGATGAAGTAACTAAGGAAAACATAGATAATATAGTGAAAAATTTTGAATCAGATGGTACAATATCAAAATCATATACAGTAACAACTGATTTACAAAATTATAATGAAACAGAAGGAAACACAGACAAAAAAGATTTGATAAAAATTCTAAAGGTAAAAGTAACATATGGAGATAATGATATAGAAAACTTTGAAGTAACAAGATTAATAACGAAATAAAGGAGAATGTAATGAAAAATAACCATGGTGTCACACTTACTACTTTAATAGTATATGTAGTAGCTATGTTAATAGTAATTGGCATTATTGCAAACCTTACTTCATTCTTTTATAGAAATGTTTTAGATTTAGAAAATGAAAGTGCAAATATTTCTGAAATATCAAAATTTGATATGTATTTTTTAGAAGAGGTAAAAAACACTAATAATTCAATAGTAAAAATAAATGAAAATAGTATAACATTCATAACAGGAAATACATTTACAGCTCAAGATGATGCGATTTACTTAAACAATATAAGAATTTGTGATAATGTTAAAAATTTAAAGTTCTCTAAAGAACAGATAAATGAAAAAGATGTAATTAATGTCCTTATTACTGTGGGAAATAACATAGAATATTCAAAAAGTATGAAGTTTGTATTGGCTAAATAAAATGTAAATTATGGTAAATGCGAAAACTATATATAATAAAGCACAAAAGTACGATATAATAGAATAAGAGTAATAAACAAAGGAGGAAAAAATATATATGAGACAACCAATAGGAATTGAATTAGTTAAAAGAGGAGTTATAAATGAGAATGATATAGATAAGGCATTACAATATCAAAAAACACATCCTGACAAAAAGTTAGGAGATATATTAAATATATTAGGTTTATGTGACTCGTATATTTTAATTGGAGCAATTGCAGATATATTAGGTGAAAAAGGAATACTATTAAAAGAAAGTGATGTAAAACTTAATTTAGAAGAATATGTTTCTTTAGACGTATTAAAACAAAACAAGGCTATTCCATTTGAAATAGATAATGGAAGAATAAAAGTATGTTTTGCTGATACGGCAAATAAAAGAGCTATAGAAACAATAAGACTTTTGTTAATAAATAAAGGCCTAATAATGGAAAAATTTATTACATTTGAGTCTAATATCGAAAAAGTGCTAAAATCAAGAGAAGGAAATAGCCAAAGAGATATTAAAAATACATCAGATATAACAGGTTTAATTGATACAGTAATAAAAAAAGCGATAGATAAACGTGCAAGTGATATACATTTTGAGCCAATGGATGAAGAATTAAGAATTAGATATAGAATAGATGGGGAATTATATACTGCTGCTGATATAGAAAAAGATAAACAACAACAAATTATAGGTAGACTAAAAGCAATATCTAATATGCATCAAGAAAAACAAGAATCACAAGATGGTAGAATACTTTTATATCCAGACTATAATATTCGTGTATCTTCACAACCAAACGTATATGGAGAAAAATTTGTGTTAAGATTATTAAAGAAAAATGCTGATTTGAAAAGATTGGCAGATTTAGGATTTAAGGAAGATGAAGAAGTACTAAATAGAAGCTTTAATAAAAGAAATAGTGTAACTATCATGGCAGCACCTACAGGAGAAGGAAAAACTACAACTTTATACAGTATTATTGATTATCTAAATAGACCAGAAATAAATATAACAACTATAGAAGATCCAGTTGAAATTAGAATTCCAGGATTAAACCAAATAGAAATTGGTGCAAAAACCAATTTTTCAGATTCTTTAAGAACTGTACTAAGACAAGATCCAGATATTATATTGGTAGGAGAAATAAGAGATAATGAAACTGCAGAAATTGCAATGCAAGCAGGTCAAACAGGACACTACGTTTTATCTACTATACATACAATAGATAGTGTCGAAGTTATAACAAGACTTAGAAAGATGGGAATATCAAACTATGATATTGCAAGCACACTTGCTACAAGTGTATCACAAAGATTAGTAAGGAAAATTTGCCCACAATGTGCAAAACAAAGAGACTTTACTAAAGAAGAAATAGATATTATGACACAAATAGGGGAAAAATATGGAGTAAAATTTGACTTTAATGGAAAGAAAACTTATGATGCTGTAGGTTGTGAACACTGTAACAATTCAGGCTTTTATGAAAGAATTGGGATATTTGAAATCTTACCAATTGATGATGATTTAAGAGAGTTAATTACAAATGATGTATCTACTCTAAAAATAAAAGAAGAAGCAATTAAAAAAACTTACAAACCATTAGTAATAGATGGTATAAATAAAGTACTTGCTGGAATTACAACATTACAAGAACTAAATAGAAAACTAATAATATTTTAGTAGGAAAAGGAGAAAATACTAATGATACAAATAGAAAAGATATTAGATTATGCAATCGAAAAAGATGCATCAGATATTCACTTTATATGTGGAATTAAGCCAATGGTAAGAATTATTAGAGATTTATTAGAGATAGAAGATGCAGATATTCTAGCACCAGAAGACATGAATGAAATATATGATTATTTAGTAAGAGGAAATGTAGATAAAGATAATGTTTTTCGAACAACAAAAAAGCTTGACACATTTTTAGAATATGGAGATAGGCGTTTCAGGGTAAATATTTCATTATCTGAAGATATTCCAATATTTACATTAAGAATAATAAAGAATACTTTACCTAAATTTGAAGAATTAGGTGTTCCAGAAATTGTTAGACGTATGACATTTCAACCTCAAGGATTAATGCTAGTTACAGGTAAAACAAACTCTGGAAAAACAACTACACTAAATGCGTTAATAAATGAAATTAATGAAACACAAAACAAGAAAATTTTAACACTAGAAAGCCCAGTAGAATTTAAACATAAATCTAAAAAATCTATTATAGTGCAAAAGGAAGTTGGGATTGGAGGAGACTCATTATCTTATAGTGATGGTGTAAAAAACTCTTTAAGGGAAGATTGTGACATAGTAGTAGTAGGAGAAATTAGAGATAAAGAAACAATGGAAGCAGCTATTGAAACAGCAGAATCTGGACATTTAGTAATTGGAACTCTTCACACAAAATCATGTGCAGAAACAATAGACAGAATGATAAACTTTTATGATATTAGTGATCAGCCGACAATAAAATATTTAATTTCATCATTATTAAAATTAGTAATCTCACAAAGATTATTAAAAGGAACAGATGGAAAACTAGTATTAGTTCCAGAGGTAATGGTGGTTGATAATATTGTAGCAGGATTAATAAGAAAAGATAAGCTAAGTGTATCTGAAATAGAAGATGCAATGCAAAGTAATATAGAAAAAGGAAGTATAGGACTTATTAATTCAATTGCAGAATTATTTGTAGATGAGAAAATAACTTTAGAACAAGCAAAAGCTCAAATTGAAGAGAAAAATATAGAAACATTAAATAGAACAATTATGCAATTAAGAATTAAAAAGAATAAATAAAATTAAACATATGAAATTATGCTATTTTAAGGTAAAAAATGTAAGAGTAAATTTAATTACACGTGTAGATACTTTACTTTTAAAATGCAAGAAGGGAGAAAATAACTTATGGCAGTATATAGGTATAGAGCATTAACCCAAAACCGGTACAATTGTTAGTAATAGAATTGAAGAAACTAATAGAAGTGCTGTAATTAGAAAATTAAAAAGAAACAATTTAATACCAATAAATATTACAGAACAAATTGCTATTAGTAGAAAGCCAACAAAAACAAATAAAAGGAATATAAAAGATATAGAAGAAATAATGAAAAATGTTAATACATCTAACATTATTAGTAATAGAGAAAAGAAAA
This sequence comes from Clostridia bacterium, assembly GCA_022799315.1. GTDB lineage: Bacteria > Bacillota > Clostridia > TANB77 > CAG-508 > RGIG8482. Next base: position 19,013 of record JAAWOE010000017.1, read on the forward strand.
GAGAATCCTATATACAAAAGATTAATAATGCGCTTGCAAAAACTGAAAAAATTACTACCAGAGATTTAGTTATTTTTACACAAAACTTTTATTTACTAAAAAAAGCAAACTTCAATAATATACATGCATTAAACACAATTATAAATAGTACAGAAAATTATATCTTTAAAGGAATTCTAGAGGATATATTAGCAGGGGTACAAGCAGGTGAAAACATGTATACAACAATGGAATATTATTCAGATGTATTCCCATATGTTTATATTAATATGATTCGTGTAGGAGAACTTTCAGGTTCGCTTACAAATTCGTTAAAACAAGCAATTAAATATTTAGATGATTCTGCAGATATTAATAAAAAACTAAGAAACATTTTGATACCGAATGTAATCCAATTTGTAGCACTTTTAGTTATGCTTGTAGTAGGAACTCTAGTTGCAATTCCAGCAATACAGAATGTATTTGAACAAGTTGGAAGTACAGATCAATTACCAACTGTTACTATATGGTTTAAAAATTTTTTGGATAGCTTAATGTTATATTGGTATGTACCAACAGCAATAATAGCTGCAATAGCAATAGGAATAGTTGCATATATAAATACACCAAAAGGAAAATATAATTTCGATTACTTTAAATACACAATGCCTATTTTTGGAAAGTTGGTATTTGCACTAGATTTTTCAAGAATAGTAAAAGCTATGCTTCTAAATTTAAATAATGGTATGAGAATACAAGAGGCATTAGAAGTAAGTAAAAACATATCTAAAAATTATGTTATGCTTTCTTTAATAGAAACCTCAATTAACAACATATTAATAGGACAATCTTGGATCGAGCCATTTGAAAAATCTGGATTACCTTCTGCCATGATTAGTGAGATGTTAAAAGTAGGTATGGAAACAGATTTATCAGAAATGATGGAAAAACTTGTAGAATATATGGAAATAGATATTAATAATTTAATGGATACAATAATGAAAGTACTTCCACAAGTAGTATATAGCATTGTTGGTGTAGTTTTAATATTCTTTGTATTAGTAGTATTAGTACCATGTTTACACCTATATATGGGTACATTCTTATTCTCAGCAGCAGGCTTCTAAAATGGCAAAGATATACAAAAGATGAGAAAAATCGAGGTTATAATTGAAAAATTGTATTAATTATGTTATAGTAAGTATATAAGGTTAATATAAGATATATTAGGGGGATTAAAATGGGTATTAAAAAGATATCAAATAAACTACCACAAGATGGACAAAATATAACAAATTATATAAATACAATAGGCGAAGAAAAAAAAGAATACTTTGTTCCATTTAGTACTAGTTATTTAAAATATTCTGATACTATAAGAAATGCTTTAAAGAAACTTGGGAAAGATTTAAAAGATGCAAGAATTAATTATTTTACTAAAAATGGGATTGGACAATTAACATTAGAATATAATGTTTTTGATGGAGAAAATATTACTCCACAAAAATTAGTTTTAGCAATAGGGGAAATGAATGAAGGTACAGAAGCAACAAGAGGACAAGTACAAGAAATAATGAAAATGTTGCTTTTAACAGCAAAAAATTATAGCCAAGTAGAAGGGTTTGAAAATTATGTAGCTAGAATACAAAAATTAGGCTGGACAGTTACAAACGAATGTATAGATATAGCTGGAATAACTAGACAAGACGGAGAAGTTGATGTAAAAAGAACAATATTTACTCAAGACGAAAGAATGAATATAACAAAGGAAGATATTGAGAAAAATCAAAAAGAACATTTTTCTCGTATGGAAGGACAATTTGGTAAGACAATAGAAAAGTATATAATAGAAGGATATAAAGGACTATCAGTGCCTACATGGAATGAAAAATTGCTAGCAAAGAAAAAAGAGATTATGGATTATGAACGAAGTAAGAAGAAGGGAAAAGTTGACGAAACAAAATTGCTAGGAGCAGCATTTTTAAATATGGTGCCTGTAGCAGAAACTGAGCATAATTATATAATAGAAAGAGCGTATGGAAAAAATATTAATAAATATCTTGAGTCTTTACCAGATACTGGAGAAATAGAGAAATCATATATTACAACATATTTAGAAATAAGAGAAGAGTATTTAAGAACACGTGATGATGAATCCAAAGCAAAATTACAAGATTTTCTTTCTAGGCTAAGTATAAGACTTGAACTTGCAAAAGGTGATAGTAGAAAAGATATAAGAAAGGTAGCAGCAGCTAAACTAGGTAAGGAAATAGAGATACAAGGATATGAAGAAGAAAATATAGAAACTGAAAGAAAATTAGGAGAAGAGGAAAAAGCACAAGTATTAAGTGAAATACGTAAAAAAACTGGACCATCAGCAGATGATGGAATGGAATTATAGAAAATTAAATAAAATAGGATGGTAAAAGTCAATAGAGTTTAGGCTCTATTGACTTCTTTTATATTTTATAGTATAATAACAAAAGTTGTTACCAAAAAAATGGTAAAGAAGAGATTTAAATTTTGTGTATAAAAACAAAGAAAAAAGATAAATACTATCTTTAATAATGATCGGGAAATTAAATTATTAAAAGAAACGGTTTATTATATTAAACTGATTTTTTGTGTATGAGAAAAGTAAAGCTACTTATATATTAATATATATGTTGTTGTAAAATTTTCAAAAAATATATTTTAATAATGAAATAAAAATTATTTTGAATTTATAAATTTGTTATATACTAAAATTAAATGAAAATAAAGTTAGGAGAGATTATAAATGACAAGCGAAGTAAAAACAGAAGATAACAGTGTTACTAACACTGTAGAAAAAAGAAACGAGCAAACAAAAACTCAAAGAAGGAGAAACACAGGAAATTCAAAGGCTCCGAGAAGAAAAAAACAAGAAGGAGAAAACAAAAGAGTAGTAAAAGAAGAAAATGTAGAAAAAATAGAAAAGACAGTAAAAAGTGAAACAGAACAAAACAAAAGAACTACGAAACCACATACTAGAACCAATACAAGAACAAGAAAAGTTGTTAAAGAACAAGATAATGAATTTAGATTTAAGAAAAGTCCTTTAAAAATAATACCATTAGGTGGATTATTAGAAGTTGGTAAAAATATTACTGTATTTGAATATGAGAATGAAATTGTAATAGTAGATTGTGGCCTTGCATTCCCAGAAGATGATATGTTAGGAGTAGATCTTGTAATTCCAGATGTTACTTATCTAGAAAGAAATAAAGATAAAATTAAAGGACTAGTAATAACACATGGACACGAAGACCATATTGGTGCCATACCATACTTATTAAAACAAATTAACATACCAATTTATGCAACAAAATTAACAGTAGGATTAATAAATAATAAATTAGAAGAACATGGATTACTAAGAAGTACAAAAATGATAACAGTTAACCAAGGAGAAACAATTAACTTTGGTAAAATGCAAATAGAATTTATAAGAAGTTGTCACAGTATACCAGATGCAGTGGCACTTGGAATCCATACACCAATAGGAACTATTATTCATACAGGAGACTTTAAAATAGACTATACTCCGATTGATGATGAAAGAATGGATTTTGGAAGACTTGCAGAACTTGGAAATAAAGGTGTTCTTGCATTAATGTCTGATAGTACAAATGCAGAAAGAAAAGGTTATACAATGTCTGAAAGCACAGTAGGAGAAGTGTTCGAAAAATTATTTTTAAACTGTACAAAAAGAATTGTTGTTGCAACATTTGCATCAAATGTTCATAGGGTACAACAAATTGTAAATTCTTCTGTAAAATATGGTAGAAAAATAGCTGTGTGTGGAAGAAGTATGATTAATATGATAAAAACAGCAATTGAACTTGGATATATACAAGTACCAGATAATGTATTTATAGATATAGATATGATAAATAATTACACAGATGAACAACTAGTAATTATTACAACAGGTTCACAAGGAGAAACAATGTCTGCACTAACTAGAATGGCATCAGGGGAACATAGAAAGGTTACAATAACACCAAATGACTTAGTTATTATTTCAGCGACACCAATACCAGGAAATGAAAAGTTTGTATCAAAAGTAATTGATGATTTAATGAAAATAGGAGCAGAAGTTGTATATAGTGCATTAGAAGATGTACACGTATCAGGGCATGCCTGCCAAGAAGAACAAAAATTAATGCTTGCACTTACAAAACCAAAATACTTTATACCAGTTCATGGAGAATATAGACATTTAATAGCACATATTGAAACAGCTAAAAAAATGGGAGTGGCTTCAGAGGATTGTTTTATTATGACAAATGGAAGAATACTAGAACTAAATGAAAATGAAGCAAAACTAACAGGGACAGTACCATCTGGAAGGATTTTAGTAGATGGATTAGGTGTTGGAGATGTAGGAAATATTGTACTTCGTGATAGGCAACATTTAGCACAAGATGGATTAATAGTAATTGTTTTAACAATGGACTCTGCAACAGGAGAAGTAGTAGCAGGACCAGATGTTATTTCAAGAGGATTTGTTTATGTAAGAGAATCTGAAAACTTAATGGATGATGTAAAAAGAGTAATTAGAGAAGAAATGGAAAAATGTGAACAAAAACACATAAAGGAATGGGCAGTTATTAAATCTAATTTAAAGGATAACTTAAGAGATTATATCTACCAAAAAACTAAAAGAAATCCAATGATATTACCAATATTTATGGAAGTATAAATCTGTCTAAAGGCTATAGAATAATATAGAAATTGGTCAAATTGAGGAAATAAGTAATACTGTAGTATTATTATTTCCTCAATATTTTTTCACTATTGCAATTGAAGGTAAATTTTGCTATAATACATTGTATTAATAAAGAGAAAGAAGGAAAAAGTATGGATTATAAAGATTTAGCAAACATGATATTTCCAGATGTAAAAGATATTTCATATTATGAAGAAAAATATCCTAGAAGAGAGCTACCAGAAGGAGCAATAGTTACAAGATTTGCACCAAGCCCAACAGGATTCGTTCATATTGGTGGATTATATCAATCTGTTATTGCAAAGAAAATGGCAAACCAAACAGGTGGCGTATTCTTTTTAAGAATTGAAGATACAGATCAAAAGCGTGAAGTAGAAAATGGTGTTACAGATATAGTAACTTCATTAAAAGAATTTGGAATGGCACCAGATGAAGGAATGATAGATGATAAGAATTATATTGGAAATTATGGTCCATATAAACAATCATTAAGGAAAGAAATTTATCAAGCTTATGCAAAATACTTAATTGAAAAAGGATGCGCATATCCATGTTTTTGTAAATCTGAAGAGCTAGAAGAAATGAGAAATAAACAAGAAGCTGCAAAAGAGAGAACAGGGTACTATGGTGTGTGGAGTAAATGTAGACACATTCCAGTAAATGAACAAATAGAGAAAATCAAAAACGGTGAAGAATATATTTTACGTTTCAAATCACCAGGAAATCCAGAAAAGAAAATTAAACATCATGATGTTATTAAAGGAAATGTAGATTTTCCAGAAAATGACCAAGATATAGTTATAATTAAATCTGATGGACTTCCAACATACCATTTTGCACATGCTGTAGATGATCACTTAATGGGAACAACACATGTTATTCGTGGAGATGAATGGCTATCATCTGTTCCATTACATTTACAATTATTCCAAGTACTAGGATTTAAAGCGCCAAAATATGCACATATTGCACCAATCATGAAAGAAGATAATGGAGCAAAAAGAAAATTAAGTAAAAGAAAAGATCCAGAAGCAGCAGTAAGCTATTATGCAGAAGCTGGAATTCCAGAAGCAGCAGTAGATGAATACTTACTTAACATTGCAAACTCTAATTTTGAACAATGGAGAAGACAAAATCCTGATGCAAAAATGGAAGAATTTGAATTACAATTAAACAAAATGAGTGTAAGTGGAGCATTATTTGATATGGTAAAACTATTAGACATATCAAAAAGAGTAATATCAAAATATACAGCAGTTGAAGTTTATGAAAAAGCACTTGCATGGGCAAGAAATCATAGTGAAGAATTAAAGAATTTATTAGAAAATGATAAAGAATATGCACTAAAGGTATTAGGAATTGAACGTGGAAATGTAAAACCAAGAAGAGATATAGCAAAATGGTCAGATGTAAAAGATAATATAATATATATGTATGATGAGGAATTCTTTAAAAATGAACAACAATATGAATTCCAAAAAATAAATGATAAAGAAGAGATAAGAAATATAATAAATTCATATATAGAAAAGTACTATAATCCAGAAGATGATAAAGAAACATGGTTTAGCAAAATAAAAGATTTATCAGAAGAATTTGGGTATGCAAGAGAGACAAAAGAATATAAACAAAACCCTGAAAACTATAAGGGACATGTAGGAGATGTAAGTACAGTAATTAGAATTTGTTTAACAGCAAGATCAAACACACCAGATATGTATGAGATAATGAATGTTTTAGGCAGTGAATCTATAATAAAAAGATTACAAAATGCAGTAAAAAAATAGTAGGTGACATATTATGGAATATAATATAGGAGATATAGTAAGAACAAAAAAAGTTCACCCTTGTGGAAGTAAGTTATGGAAAATTACAAGAATAGGTGTGGATTTTAAGCTTAAGTGCCAAGGGTGTGGACATGAAATAATGGTAGAAAGACCAAAGGCATTAAAGATGATTACAAAAATAGAGCAAAAGAACAGTGAAGGTTAATCCTTCATTGTTCTTTTGCTCTATTAAAAAAATTAAATATTGTAGGGGTCGATGCCCTCATCGACCCGCTCAACATATAAAGTGAAATAGATTATTTAATTGGGTCGACGAGGGCGTCGACCCCTACATTTGTTCTTTTGCAACTGTCTCTTTATTTTTAAAGCTCAAATGCAACAAAATTGGAGTAATAAATGTAACCAAAAATACAGTAATAACTATAATTGAAAATACTTCTTCTGTAATTAGTCCAATTTTCTTTGCCTCGTCTATCATAATAAATGCCATTTCTCCACGTGTTGCCATACCTATTCCAATTTGAATACATTCTTTATGCTTATAGCCACAAAGTTTTGCTCCAAGTCCATTACCAATAACTTTACTAATAATAGTAATTGCAGTAAATAGGAAAATAAACTGCCAAACACGGTTTGAAAAAGATAAAGTAGTAAGCTTTAATCCAATGCTTGCAAAGAACATTGGAGAAAATAACATATATACTAATACATCAATTTTATTCTTTATAAATTTTCCTTGTTTTGTATTTCCAACAACAAGACCTGCAATATATGCACCAATAATTCCACTAACTCCTAGCATTTGTGCAAGACAAGAAAGAAGTAGTGCAAATGCTAAAGAAAATATAGGTAGTTCTTCTTTTCTTGGAAGTTTAGCTTCTAACCATTCCAAAAATCTAAACATTATGAATCCGAAGAGCAATTGCAAGTGCAAAGAATATGATTATTTTTAATATTAATATAGCAAATGAAGCAAGTGTCAAATTACCACTATTTAAAATCAAGCTAAGGAAAATAATTCCTATAATATCATCAACAACGCCAGCGCCTAAAATGGCCATCCCTACATTAGTTTTTAACTTTTTCATTTCCATTAAAGATTCTACAGTGATGCTAACAGAAGTTGCAGTTATAACAATTCCAAAAAATAAGTTTAAAGAGTTATCTAAAGTGTAGCATTTACTAAATAAAAATCCAAATAATAATGGAATTACTACTCCAAGGCTTGCAATAATAACAAACTTTTTGGTACCTGCCATAAATTTTTTAAGACTTGTTTCCATTCCAGCCAAAAACATTATAAGAATGATACCAAAGTTTGCTAAAAATTCTAAAATATTATTTGTTTGTATAATATTAAAAACAGCAGGGCCAAGTAAAACGCCAGCGATTAAACCACCAAGCATTTTTGGCATATGAATTTTCCCTGTTATCATACTAAAAATCTTAACAAAAAGTATAATTAATCCAATATCTAATAAAAATGTGTAATTCATTTTTTCTCCTTTGTATTTTTATATTTCTTAGCTCATTATATCATAAATAATTAATAGGTAAATACTGTATAAATATATTTTTTTAGTATATAATGTTTATATTATAAGGAGAGTGATTATATGGAAAGAAAAGTAAAAGTTGTACAATATGGTACAGGAAAAATGGCAGTATACACAATGCGTTATATAGAAGAAAAAGGTGGAGAAGTAGTTGGAGCAATAGACATTAATCCAGATATAATTGGAAAAGATATTGGAGAAATTATGGGGCAAGCTCCAAAAGGAGTTGAAGTTACGAGTTTAGAAAATGCAGAAGAAATGTTAAAAGAGGTAAAACCAGATATATGTGTAGTAGAAACAATGAGCTTATTTAAAGATGTAAAAGATGCATTAATGTTATGTGCAAAACTTGGAATTAATGCAATTACAACATGTGAAGAAGCATTTTATCCAATGAACTCATATCCAGATGCTACAAAACAAATAGATGAGCTTGCAAAACAAAATGGTTGTACAATTACAGGAAGCGGATATCAAGATATTTACTGGGGGCAACTTGTGACATCAATTGCAGGTTCAACTCAAAATATCAAAAAAATTAAAGGAAGTTCAAGTTACAATGTAGAAGACTATGGAATAGCTCTTGCAAAGGCACATGGAGCAGGACTTAATTTGAAGGAATTTGAAGAACAAGTAGCATCTAGTGACAACATTTCAGAAGAAGAAAGACAAAAACTAATAAATTCTGGAGAATTTTTACCATCATATATGTGGAATGTTAATGGTTGGTTATGTGAAAAATTAGGCTTAACAGTAACATCACAAACTCAAAAATGTGTACCACAAACATATAAAGAAGATTTATATTCATCAACTCTAAATATGACAGTAAAAGCAGGTGATGCTGTAGGTATGAGCGCAGTTGTAACTACAACAACAAAAGAAGGAATAACTCTTGAAACAGAATGTATAGGAAAAGTATACTCTAGTGAAGACTACGATAAAAACGAATGGACAATACAAGGAGAACCTAATACTACAATAGTAGTATCAAGGCCACAAACAGTAGAATTAACTTGTGCAACAATAGTAAATCGTATTCCAGATGTAATAAATGCAAAATCAGGTTATGTTCCAACAGAACAAATTGGAGAACTAAATTATAAGGTAAAACCATTAAGTGAATATGTAAAATAGAACTGAACTTTAGTAATAGTACTAAACAAATCCGCTTCATCTTGCTGGATGATGGGCATTTTCTTTTTAGTTTTAAAAAGAAAAGCACATCATCCACGTGAAGCTAGTATTTTACAAAGTTCATTTTTTTGTTGCACATTATGAAAAACAACAGTATAATAAATAAGGTAAAGTTTTTAGTTATATTACTAAAATAATTGGAAAACATATAAAAAGAGGAGTGATTTTATGGTAGAAAGAAGAAAAATAGTATTAGTTGGAACAGGTTTTGTAGGAATGAGTATGGCATATTCACTACTTAACCAAGGAGGAGTAAATGAACTTGTTTTAATTGATGTTGTAAAAGAAAAAGCAGAAGGAGAAGCGATGGACTTATCTCATGGTATGCCTTTTGCACCAACAAAAATGGATATTAAAGCAGGAGATTATTCAGATTGTAAAGATGCAAATATAGTTGTAATTACAGCAGGGTTAAACCAAAAGCCAGGTCAAACAAGATTAGAGCTTGCAAAAGCTAATGCAAAAATAATGAAAGATATAACAAAACAAGTTGTAGCAAGTGGATTTAAAGGAATATTTGTAGTTGCAAGTAATCCAGTAGATTTAATGACATATGTAGTTTATAAAACCTCAGGTTTCCCAAAAGAAAAAGTAATTGGCTCAGGAACAGTATTAGATACAGCAAGACTTCGTTTCTTAATTGGAGAATACTTAGAAGTAGCAAGTAAAAATGTTCATGCATATATCATGGGAGAACACGGAGATTCATCATTTGTTCCATGGAATCACTGTTATGTAGGATGTAAAAAACTAATTGATGTTATGAAGGAAACTGGAAAAGATTTAAGCGATTTAGATAAAATTTACACAGATGTACAACAAGCAGCATATGAGATAATAAACAAGAAAAAAGCAACTTACTACGGAATTGGAATTGCATTAACAAGATTAATAAAAGCTATATTAGGAGACCAAAATGCAATTATGCCAGTATCAATGTATCAAGATGGAGAATATGGGCATTCAGGAATGTTTATAGGGGTTCCTGCAATTATTAATAGAAAAGGAATTAAAGAAATGGTTAAATTAAACCTAGATGCAGAGGATCAAGAAAAATTTGACCATAGCTGTGAATTACTAAGCCAAATAATTAAGGACCAAATTGATGAAATTATAGAAAATGATTAAGATTAAAGAACAGAAGAATTTATTCTTCTGTTTTCTAGACTGTTGATAAAGTAAAATTTGTTGACAGTCTTTCTTTTAAAAAATGTAGTAAAATAGATATATCCTAAAAACGAACAAATATGGATAGAAAAAAGTGGTTTTTTTCTTTGAAAGAACTGTTTTTTTCTTGTTTAATGATACAAGGTGGATATGTTAATTTAAACAATAATTATTGGAAAAGTAATTGTGGATCAGTTTATGGAGTGGGAGAATTAATGAGCAAGTCAGATGCTATTCCTTAAAATGTTGACAATAAAGATAAGATTTTATAAAATGTATATAAAATAAATCATCCATAAACATAAGATAAGGAGAGAAAATTTTATGAAAATCGAAACAGTAAAAACAAGAGGAATTACATTAATAGCGCTAATAATAACAATAATCCTAATGCTAATACTTGCG
>JAAWOE010000018.1 GCA_022799315.1 Clostridia bacterium
TAAGATGTTTCTAATAGAAAAAGCAGAAAGTGGAGAAAAGGCGGAAGAAGCAATAGCTAAAGCAGTAAAAACTACAAAAGACGAAAATGATAAAGCAAGATTAATAAAGTTATTAAAATTAACTATAAGAGGAAAAGTAGAAGAAGATAAATTAAATGAATTAATAAAAATAAAGAAAGGAGAAGATGAAGTTATGGAAGAAGCAATAGAAATGATAGAAGCAGATGCAATAAAAAGAGGACTACAAAAAGGACTACAAAAAGGACTACAAAAAGGACTACAAAAAGGTATGCAAAAGGGTATCCAAAAAGGTATTAAACAAAACACTAAACATATCATTAAAAATATGTTACTAAAAGGAATGAAAATAGAAGAAATAAAAGAGCTAGTTGAAGCAACAAATAAAGAAATAGAAGAAGTAAGAAAAAGTATGAATATTGCATAAATAATAAAAAGTAACAGAGAAATCTGTTACTTTTTTCGTGTATATGGTTTTGGTTCATTAGTTAGACCAACTAAATAATCCATACTTGTATTATAATAAAGAGAGAGTTTTATTAAATGTTCAGTTGGAATTGTTCTATTTCCTTGCTCATATTCTGAATAATATTGTTGTGAAATTCCTAATATATTTGCAATATCTTTTTGTAGTTTATCGTGATCTTCACGTAAGTCTTTTAATCTCTGAAATTTCATAAAATCACCACCCATTTTTTCTAACAGATAAATAATATCAAAACAACCACAAATCAAAACACAATACATAATAAATTGTGTATTGACTACACATAAATTATTATGTATAATTAAAGAAAAATATTAGGAGGATACTAATGAGAAAAGAAAATGGGATAACATTAGTAGCATTAATAATAACTATAATTTTAATGCTAATACTTGCAGGAGTAGTATTAAGTCTAACAATAGGCGAAAATGGAGTATTTAAAATGGCAAAATATTCAGTGCAAAAAAATAGTGAAGAAGAAGCAAAAGAAAAGTTAGAATTAGCGTTAGCAGATTTAACAACTTATAAATATACAGATGAAGCCTATAATGAAAATGAATATATAAATAGTTATTTAGAAGATAAAAATATGGAAGTTTTGGGAGATATAGTAACAATTGATAACTGGAATTTCGAAATAGATAGAAGTATACCTAGTATAAAAACAAGTTTGGGAGCATCAACAGTAAAGCTAACAAAAGAAGTAAAGGAATACTTAGGCAAAAACGAAAATGATAAATACATGGTATCAGTATTAGTAAAAATAGAAAGTAATATAAAAATAGAAAGTATAGAATTTGAAAATATAGATGGAACAATATTAATAGTAACAACAGAGAATCAAACATTGGCAAAAGACATGCAAATAGAATTAGATAAAGAATATAAAATAACGGTAAAACTAGCAAATGGAAAAACACAAACAAAAACAATAATAGAAAGATCAGTTGAAAATATAAGAACAGTAGAAGAATTAGTAGCTTTTAGAGATAAAGTAAATACAGGATTAACATATGAAGGAAAAACCATCAATTTATTAGCAGACTTAGATTTAAGCAGTATATGTGGAGAAAACGTAAATGGACAAGAAGTAAGTTGGGAGCCAATAGGAAATGGGACAGATGATACGCATATATTCAAGGGAATATTTGACGGAAAAGGGCATAAAATAGATAACTTATATATAAATACAACAAATAGCTATCAGGGATTGTTTGGATATGCTAAATCTGGTGAAATAAAGAATATAAATATAAAAAGCGGAAATATAAATGGATACTATATGGTGGGAAGCTTAGCAGGAGGTATTAGTGGAGTAACATTAAGTAGAGTATGCAATGAAGTTAATGTAAATGCTACTAACAATATGGCTGGAGGAATTGTTGGAACAATGGATGAAAAATCCACAATATTGCAGTGCTATAATAAAGGGAATATAAGTGCAAATTGGAATATTGACTATAAAGGTGCAGGAGGAATAGTAGGACAAGTAGCTAATGGTGAAATTGTGGATAGCTATAATATAGGGAGCGTGATTAGCAGTTGGTATAGTGGTGGAATTGCAGGAATGGTAGTGAAAATGACTAAAATAACTAATTGTTATAATGCTGGCAACATATCAGGAAAGAAAAATGAGAGAAAAGGAGGCATTGTAGGAGCTGTTAATTCAGAAGGCGGATACCTTAATTTAAACAATAATTATTGGAAAAATAATTGTGGAGTAGTTTATGGAGTAGGAGAATTAATGAGTAATTCGGGTGCTATTCCTTTAAATGAAACAGACATAAAGAAAAGTGAAGAGAAACTAGGAAAAGCATATAGTGAAGATATAGTAATTAAAGTAATAGATGAAACAACAGGCGAAGAGAAAGAAATATGGAAATATAACAATGGATATCCAGTATTAAAGTGGCAATTAGAAAATAATTAATAAAAAAAGAGTTTTCTTAGTATAATGTACTGAACCCAAAAAATTGGACATTTTTTGATTAGGTACTAAGCAGTTCTTTGGGATTGAGTTCTGTATTGTACAGGACTCAATCCTTTTAATTTGCTTTTTATCCTTTTGTTATTATAATAATCTATATATTCTATTATATCTTTTTCTAATTCTTCTATTGTCTTATATTCTTTCATATAAAATAATTCAGACTTCAATAAACCAAAGAAATTTTCTGCTAGAGAATTATCTAAACAATTTCCTTTTCTAGACATACTTTGTCTAATTCCTTTTTCTTTTAATAAATATTGGTATTGTTTTATTTGATATTGCCATCCTTGATCTGAATGTAATATCAAATTGGTATTATCTGGTATTTTATTAAAAGCTTTTTCTAACATATCTACTACTTGTGCAAATATCGGGTGTCTAGATAAATTAAAACTAATTACTTCTCCATTAAATAAATCTACGATTGGTGATAGATAAAGCTTTTCATTATGTACTTTAAATTCTGTTACATCAGTGACCCATTTTTGATTTGGTTTTTCAGCTTCGAATTCACGATTTAGTAAATTATCACATATTTTTCCTACTTCACCTTTATAAGATTTATATTTTTGAACTCTAACAAAACATTGTAATCCTAATTCTTGCATTAATCTTTGTACTGTTTTATGATTAATGCAAAATCCTCTATTATGAAGTTCTAAGGTAATTCTTCTATATCCATATCTTCCTTTATTTTCATGATAAATAGCTGTTATTTCTTCTTTTATTTCTTTATATTTATCTGGTTCTTTCAACCTATTTAATTGATAATAAAATGTACTTCTTGTTACTTTTGCATATTTTAACAAAGTCTCTAATTTAAATTCATGCCTTAATTCATCTATTACAATCACTTTTTCGCTTGTTTTGGCTTTGTTCTTTCCTGAACTAAGGCTTGCAATTTTTTTAAATATGCATTTTCCATTCTAAGTCTTTGAACTTCTTCAATTAAATCTTCTTCATTTTCTTTAGATAATTCCTTTTTTCTTGGTTTAGAACTCATATTTTTATTCTTACCACGTCGCCCCTTATATAGTGCTTGTGGTCCTTTCTCATAATACATTCTTTCCCGTTTGGTAACAACACTTACACTTCCTAAATTAAAGTGATGTGTTGCTTCTTGACAAGACAAATGATTATTATGCATATATTCTACTACATTCTGTTTAAATTCTCCACTATATGATGAAACTTTATTTTTTACTAATCCTTTTACTCTGAAGTGAAGACTCTTTTTATACTAATTAATTATGTAAAAATGTTATATTTAAAAACACTTCTTTTTATTGTTATAGATAATACTGAAATATATAATATAACAAAAAAGAGAGGAATAAAAAAGTGAAAAATACAAATGTAAAAGAAACTGGAATAACATTAATAGCACTTATAATAACCGTAATTCTAATGCTAATACTTGCAGGAGTGGTAATAAGTCTAACAATAGGAAAAAGTGGAATAATAGAAATAGGAAAACAAGCGGTAAAGGATTATAAAGCGGCAGAAATAAAAGAGAAGAATGATATAAATTCAATTAGTGATATAATAAATAACCCAAGTAATATAAAAGTAAATTGTAAGTATTTAGATAATCAAAATGAAAAAGAAATCAAAGTGTTACTTACAATAAATTCCGAAGAAGCAATTGAATATATAGAATTACCAAATGGAATGAAAATATATGGTAAAGGAAGAAAAGAAATATCTATTGATTATATTGTGGAAAATGAAAAAGAATACATTATAAATATAAAAGGAGAAAATGGTGATTTCAAAAAAGAAACATTAGTAGTTAATTATAATGATATACAAGAATATGTGGAAAGCAAATTAATAGAAATAAATGTTGTTACAAATGAAGAAGAATATAATAGCCTAAAAATAACTGAAAAACTAGAAAATAATAATTTTTCATATTTTTATAGAACTGATGAAAAGCAGGAATGGGTTAAATACACAGGGAAAAATGTAGTTAGTAGCAAACAAAATGATACACCAATATATATTAGAGTAGTTAATGATATTACAGATGATATATTAGAAATACATAAAAATATAAGAATTAATAATGATAGACTATATTTATACTATTATGGAGCTGAATTTGAAGATGTAACAGGAGGCTGGACAGTATACAATATCCAAAGTAATGGTAGAGCAGTAAAGAATGATGATAATATGTTAATTTATTATTCAGCAGTACACTATTCTAGATCGGGAGGTTGTACTAATAATGTAATTGAATTGTCAAACTATAAAAAATTACATGTAAAATATTCAAAGGAAAACGCAGTAGGTAATTATGATGCTAAGGGACTATATATTTGCGGGGTATTATCGGAAAATTATACAAATGGAGATTTTTCAGATGAATTAGACTTAAACAATATGACTGATATGGCTATAGACTTATATAACTATGATTGCTATGATTATATATATGAAGTTTATTTGACTAAATAATGTATAGTTAAATAAATATAAATGTTAAACATAGATAAACTAGAAAAGCAAGGTGAAGATTCACCTTGCTTTTCTAGTTATATGATATAACAAAAAAATATTCCAAATTTACCAAAAACATTGCTTTTACTATATAAAATCAAGTATAATAGTGTATAGAAATAATAAAAAAAGAAGGAGAAAAAATGAGCGCTATTAGTTATGAATTATTACACGAATGTAAGCAAACAGGAGCAAGACGTGGTGTTATCCATACACCACATGGTGACATACAAACACCAATCTTTATGCCAGTTGGAACACAAGCAACTGTAAAAAGTATGACCCCAGAAGAATTAAAAGAAGAAGTAAAGGCACAGATAATTCTATCAAATACATATCATTTATATTTAAGACCAGGAAGTAAACTTGTAAAAGAAGCGGGAGGGCTTCACAATTTTATGAAATGGGACAGGCCAATTTTAACAGATAGTGGCGGATTTCAAGTATTTAGCCTTGGAGACTTACGTACAATTTCAGAAGAAGGTGTTACTTTTAAATCACATTTAGATGGAAGTAAACATGTATTTACACCAGAAAGTGTAATGGAGATAGAAGAGGACTTAGGAGCAGATATTATAATGGCATTTGATGAATGTTGTCCATATCCATCTACCTATGAATATACAAAGCAATCAATGGAAAGAACAACAAGATGGGCTGCACGTTGTAAAGAAGCGCATACCACTACAGATAAACAAGGACTATTTGGAATTATTCAGGGTGGATTTTATAAAGACCTAAGAGCACAAAGTGCAAAAGACTTAATTAGTTTAGATCTACCAGGTTATGCGATAGGTGGAATAAGTGTAGGTGAACCAAAAGAAGAATTTATAGATATACTAAGATATACAACTCCGCTTATGCCTAAAGATAAACCAAGATACTTAATGGGAGTTGGAACACCAGATTACTTAATAGAAGCGGCACTTGCAGGAATAGATATGTGTGATTGTGTATTGCCTACAAGAATAGCAAGAAATGGAACAGCAATGACATGGAATGGAAAAGTAGTAGTTAGAAATGCAACATATGAGAAGGATTGGGGCCCATTAGATCCAGAATGTGATTGCTATACCTGTAAAAATTATACAAGAGCATATATTAGACATCTTGTGAAGGCAAATGAAATTTTAGGAATTAGATTATTATCAATTCACAACCTAAGATTCTTGACTAGTTTAATGGAAAGAGTTAGAATAGAAATAGAGAACGATAATTTAATGACATTTAGAGATGAGTTTTATAAAAAATATGGATATACAAAAGAATAAGAGGGGGTATATTATGCAATATTACAATGAAAACTATGATGTAGAGGCTGAAAAAAGTAAAAAATGGTCAACACTTGTATTGGTACTTATAGTATTAACTATTATGGCAATTATTGCAGTTGCATGTACAATGTTATATATTCAACAAAGAGCATTTAGAGTATATATTAATGGAGCTAGTGTTAACTTACCTAAAGATATATTAATAATGAATGAAAATTCTGATAAGATATATATAGATATTAAGGGAATTGCAAAATACTTAGGATATGATGCACATAATGGAGAATATAAGTTAAGCACAGAAGATACTAATAAATGTTGGGTTAACGGAGAAAATGAAACAGCATCATTTTTCCTAAACTCAAATAAAATTTCTAAAGTAAAAGTTAATTCACAAGATGATTATGAGGACTATACAATAACGGATCCAGTTGTTAGTAGAAATGGAAAATTATATTGTACACAAGAAGGAATAAAAATAGGATTTAACATTACTTTTAGTTACAATAAACAAGCAAATAGAATTGAAATGTATACATTACCTCATCTTGTAGAGACTTATACAGCAAAATTTAAAACATATGGATATGATGGACTAAGTAGAAACTTTAATAACCAAAAAGCAATATTATACAATATGTTTGTTGTAAAAAAAGATAATAATCAATTTGGTGTTGTAACAGCTAATAATGAGGAACTAATTAGCCCAAGATATTCTGATATGGACTTTAATGAATCAGCAGGAGAGTTCTATGTTAAAAATTCATATAATAAAGTTGGTATAATAACAAAAGAAGGAATAACAAAAATAAACTTGATTTATGATCAAATAAACATGATAGATAAAAAGCTAGGACTATATGCTGTAAGAAATAACAATAAATATGGTGTTATAGGAAATACAGGAAACATAGTAATACACTTAGAATATGATCAAGTAGGAGTAACATCATCACAATTTGCAAATAATGGAATAAGTAATAAATATCTATTATTCGAAAATGCTATTCCAGTATGTCAAAACAAAAAATGGGGAATGTTCGATATAAATGGAAATATGATAATGCCACTTGAATGGGATACTATGGGATATTCAGCAGGAAGTTCTGGAAGTTTACAAAATAAAAATGTAAATAATACTCTAATAATTCCAAGCTATAAAGCAATTGTAGTAGGAAAAGAAAAAGAAATAGACCGAAAGAAAGTAACACAATATGCAATACATGATTACAAAGGGGAACAAATTATTCCATGCGCATTAACTAATGTATATTTTATTACAAATGCGGGAGTAAATACTTACTATATGGAATACCAAGGAATGACTTTAGATGTTGAAAAATATATAGAAGATCAATATGAAAGAGAAGGTAAAAACAAACCAACAGATACTATAGGTAATACAGGAAGTAGTAGTTCTGTAACAAATACAGTAAATAATTAAGAAAAAAGAGGCTTCGCCTCTTGGGTAAACAATGCTCACCTCCTATGTTTAACTTTAGATATCATATTCATATATAATTTACTTAAAAAGTGTGATAGAAATATCACACTTTTTAAGTTCTAAAAAAAAGATGCTTTTCATATTATTTAGTAAAACTTTTAGGAGGAAGAATTAATATGAAAAGTTTAATAGAAAGTCGGAAATACAAATTCAAGTGATTTTTTTATGAATATAGTTAAAGGAATACTTATAGCATTTGCAAGTACATTTGTATTGTTATTTATATGTGCCATCATTTTAACCTATACAAATATAAGTGAAAGTATAATTCCAACAGTGATAATTGTAATAACTATAATCAGTATACTTCTAGGTAGCAGTATTAGTACAATAAAGATAAAGAAAAATGGAATAGTAAATGGGGGAATTATAGGACTAACCTATATATTAATGTTATACTTTATATCTAGTATAGTTCATACAGGGTTTTCCTTGAATATATATTCTATAGTAATGATTATATTATCAATTTTAGCAGGAATGGTTGGCGGAATTGTAGGAGTAAATAGAACAAAATAGTTGACAAAAAAATTCACGTATAATAAAATGAACTTATTAAAATGATATTATAAAAGGAGAATTAAAATGGAAAAAGTACGTGGATTTGAGATTGCAAAAGGATTTGAAGATAAAGAAATTAATTTACCAGTTCGTAAAACAAAATATTCTGCAGGATATGATGTAGAAGCAGCAGAAGACTGCATTATACCAAGTTTTAAAAAAGGAAATAAACCAACACTTGTAAAAACAGGAATTAAAGCATATATGGCAGATGATGAAGTGTTAATACTTGCAAACCGTAGTTCTAACCCAGGCAAAAAAGGTTTAATACTTGCAAATAGTATTGGAGTAATAGATAAAGATTACTACGGAAATCCAGACAATGACGGACATATTATGTTTGCATTCTACAATATAAAAGAAGAAGATGTAGAAATAAAAAAAGGAGATGCAATAGGTCAAGCAATTTTTCAAAAATATTTAGTAACAGATGATGATATTGCAACAGGAGAAAGAACAGGTGGATTTGGTTCTACAAACAAATAGAAAACATAAAATTTTATAAGAAAAAATTACCAAAAGCTTTTGACTTTTGGTAATTTTTGTAGTATAATAAATATGGTAAGAAAAGAAAAAACGATTAGAGTAGCTTTTGAAACTACAACACCAACAATCGTATTTTTTTATGCTATAGATATAGAAATTTCAGAAGGGAGTGGCACTTATATGTTTAATGTAGGAGACCATATAGTTTACCCAATGCATGGTGCAGGGGTTATAGATGCGATAGAAGAGAAGGATATTTTAGGACAAAAACAAGCATATTACATACTAAAGATGCCTGGCGAAGTAAAAGTAATGGTGCCAACCAATAAAGCTGAAGAAATAGGAGTAAGAGGAATTATAGATAAAGCTTCAGCAGACAAAGTATTTTCTATATTAGAAGAAGATAAAACAGAAATGTCTATGAACTGGAATAAAAGATATCGTGATAATATGGAGAAGATGAAAAGCGGAGACATATATGAAATTGCAGATGTTGTAAGAAATTTATCTTTTAAACAAAAAGAAAAAGGACTATCAACAGGAGAAAAGAAAATGTTATCAAATGCAAAACAAATTCTAGTAAGTGAATTAGTTTTAGCAGAAAATGCTTCACAAGATGAAGTAGAAGGGCTTATTGAGAATAAAATAAACGCTTCATTTAAAGAGTTTGAATTAGATAATATAGAGCCAGTACAAAGTGTTGTAAATAAGTTTATTCCATTTGATGATACAGGTGTAAGTGAAAATTTATAAAATAAGTAAACGTTTCAGTAAATAATACTGAAACGTTTGTTGTTATGTTATAAATATCATCAATCTTAAATTGTAGGGGGCGATTTTAATTGCCCGAATGTAGGATTTATGGTTTTGAACTCGAATTTACTTGTGAATCCGCTTCATCTTGCTGGATGTTCGGCATTTTCTTTTTAGGCTTAAAAAGAAAAGCAGAACATCCATGTGAAGCTACGTTAGTATAAAAATATATTATATAAACGATTTATACAAATAAAATAACCAATAGTACTTCGACAAAATTTGACAAATAGATAAAAAACCCTAACAAGATTTATGTGAAGTAAGAGGGATTTAGCAATTTTGTGTCGAATAGTATAATATAATTAAGAAAGGGAAATAAAATGGCACGATATAGTGATGAATTAATTGATGAAATTAGAAATAGCAATGACATAGTTGATGTAATATCACAATACGTAGTATTAAAAAGAAGTGGTAGAAACTTTTTTGGTTTATGCCCATTTCATAAAGAAAAATCCCCTTCTTTTTCTGTGTCACCAGACAAGCAGATATTTCACTGCTTTGGATGTGGCGTAGGAGGAAACGTTATACATTTTGTAAGTAAAATAGAAAATTTGGATTTTAAACCAACCTTAGAATTACTTGCAGAAAGAAGCGGAATTACTTTACCAACCTTAGAAAATGGAGAAGATGCAAATAGGTTAAAACTAAAGGAAAAGGTTTATCAAATTAATAAGTTTACAGCAAATTACTTTCATGAAAATTTATATAAACCTACTGCAAAAGAAGCTCAAGGATATGTAAAGAAAAGAAAGTTGGATAATAATACGCTAAAAACATTTAGTATAGGTTTTTCTACAAATTTTGATGAACTATATAAAGCATTAAAAGGACAAGGATTTACAGATGAAGAAATACTAGCTTCAAGTTTAGTTAGTAAATCTCAAAAAGGCCAATTCTACGATAAGTTTAAAGAAAGACTAATGTTTCCAATTAAAGATGTACAAGATAGAGTAATTGCATTTGGTGGAAGAGTTTTAGATGATAGTAAACCTAAATATATTAACTCACCAGAAAATATAGTATATAGCAAAGGTAGAAATCTATTTGGACTAAACATAGCCAAAAAAAGTGGTAAAGATAAAATAATAATAGTAGAGGGCTACATGGATGCAATATCACTATACCAAAGAGGAATTACAAATGTTGTGGCATCTCTTGGAACAGCACTTACAGAGGCACAAGGAAGATTACTTAGAAAATACGCATCTCAAGTAATTATTGGTTATGATGCAGATGGAGCAGGGCAAGCGGCTACTATTAGAGGAATGGAAATATTGCAAAACCTAGGTTGTGATATAAGAATTTTACAACTAGATGGAGATGCAAAAGATCCAGATGAATACATTATTAAGTATGGTAGTGGACGTTTTGAAAAATGTGTAGAAAATGCAATTTCACTTGTTGAATTTAAGGTAAGAACTTTAAAAAACACATTAAAGGTTGAAACTGCAAGTGATAAAATAAAATTTTTAAATGAAATTGTAAAAATACTTTCAAAAGTAGATAACAATATAGAAAGAGAAATCTACATAGATAAAATTTCTAAAGAATATGGAATTTCCAAAGAAGCAATTTATGGAGAAGCAAATAAAGCTTCTAACAATAATAGTCAGGGAATTAAAGTTTTACAAAGACCAATTGGGATAAAGCATACAACTAAAAATAATAATAATGAAGAAGTTAGTGAAGCTTTAATAAAAAGAGAAAATATGATTATTTCACTATTAATTAATCCAGAAATTAATTCATATGAACAAATTAGTAGAAAAATTAATCCAGAAGATTTTAAACTCGGGGTTAACAAAAAAATAGCAACTATATTGTATGAACATTTTGAAAAAGGAAATAGTAATAGTGACATATTAAGTTTATTTTCAGAAGAAGAATTAATTAATCATATTACAAGTATAATGGCAGACGATTTTGAAATTTCAGATAATAAAAAAGCAATTGAAGATTTACTAAATTTATATGAAAAAGAAAAAATGTTAGATGAAAAAACTAAAATTCTTAAAAAATTAGAAAATACAGACACAACAAAAGAAGAAGCTATAGAATTAGAGAAGAGACTAAGTAACTTAATTATTCAAATTGCAAAGATGAAATAGGAGGTTTAAAAAGTGGCAGAAGAAGAAAAAAAGAAAACTAAAAAAGAAAAAGTAGAGGATACTGAAAAAACACAAGAATCAACAGAAATACAAGCTTCAACAAATACTGATGAAAAGGTAAAAACAATAATTGAAAAAGCAAAAAAACAAGGTAAAATAACATATGGGGAAATTGCAACAGAATTAGATACTGCAAATCCAGATGAAATTGAGAAAGTTTTTGATGCTTTTGAAGAACTAAATTTAGATTTAAAAGATGATTTAGATGATGAAGAACCAGATTTAGAAGACTTAGAAGAAGTAGAAGATATTAAAGTAGAAGATATTAACCTTACTACTTTAGAAGGAGTAAGTACAGATGATCCAGTTAGAATGTATTTACGTGAAATAGGTCGTATACCACTTCTTTCTTATGATGAAGAATTAGAAATTGCTGAAAAAGTATTAGAGGGAGATGAAGATGCAAAACAAAGACTTGCAGAATCAAACCTAAGACTTGTTGTAAGTATTGCAAAAAAATATGTTGGAAGAGGAATGTTATTCTTAGATTTAATTCAAGAAGGAAACATGGGATTAATCAAAGCTGTTGATAAATTTGATTATAAAAAAGGTTTCAAATTTAGTACTTATGCTACATGGTGGATTCGTCAAGCAATTACAAGAGCAATTGCAGACCAAGCAAGAACAATAAGAATACCAGTTCATATGGTAGAAACAATTAATAAATTAATTCGTACATCAAGACATTTATTACAAAGATTAGGCCGTGAACCAAGCCCTGAAGAAATTGCAGAAGAATTAGAAATGCCAGTAGAAAAAGTAATGGAAATACAAAAAATTGCACAAGATCCAGTATCACTTGAAACACCAATTGGTGAAGAAGATGATAGCCACTTAGGAGACTTCATACAAGATGAAGATTCTCCTGCTCCACACGATTCAGCAGCATATACATTATTAAAAGAACAACTAGAAGAAGTAATGAATACATTAACTCCAAGAGAAGCAAAAGTGCTAAAATTAAGATTTGGATTAGAAGACGGAAAAGCAAGAACACTAGAAGAAGTAGGAAGAGAATTTGAAGTAACAAGAGAAAGAATAAGACAAATTGAAGCAAAAGCCCTAAGAAAATTAAGACATCCAAGTAGAAGTAAAAAATTAAGAGATTATATGAATTAGTAAAACAAGGTGCAAAGCACCTTGTTTTTTCTATAATACGAATTATGCTATTTTAATTTAGATGTAGGGGCGAGCATTGCTCGTCCGAAAGCCTCTTTTTTGTCTCAAAACTATTGATTTTTTCCATTTTTTATGTTATACTAATTATGTATCTGTTTAAAAATAAACAAGAAAGGTGGAAATCCTAAACAAAATTTAGGAGGTAATTATATGAATCAAGTAAAAGAAGTTTCTAGAATAGGAAAAGTAATAGAAGGATTAAGAATGGTTTTCGAATCATTAGCTGTAAATGATGTAGTAAACGAAACTACATTAGAAAGAGAAGCCAATATAATAAGAGGACAAGAAAATACTGCAAAAATTAATGAATTAGAAAAAGAAATAGAAAATGTTAATATTCCATTAAAAGATACAGTAGTTGAAAAAGCAACTGTTTCTGAAAAAGCTGCCAAAAAGAAAGCAGATGAAGTAAGAAAGCAAAAAGAAGAACAAAAAGATAACGACCTTCAAAAATAATAAAACGCCGTAAGGCGTTTTTTTAGTGCTCTTTTATTGTTATAATTTAATACTTATGATACAATAAAGTCAAAATATGAAGATAACACAAAAGAGGAGTAATAATGGAAGAGAAAAAACTTGCAAAAATAAGAAAAAGCAATATGAAATTATATCCAATTTATAAAATGATAGGACTAGATTGGATTTTTTATTATGGTATTAGAGTATTATTTTTAACGCGGAGTAAAAAACATATCTGCAGCAGATGTAGTATTAGCTGGTTCATTTTACGCATTTTGTTATATACTTTTTCAAATACCAAATACAGTAATAATCGAAAAAATAGGAAAAAAGAATGCAGTTGTACTAGGACAACTATTAAATCTTATATCAATGACTATAATACTGTTTTGCCCTAATTTTATATGGCTACTATTATCACAAGGCATATGTGCTATGGGATTTGGACTAAAAGGAATTGCAGAGTCTAATCTTTTAAATGCTTCTTTACCAAAAACTGATAGAAAAGGAGAGATTTTTTCTAAAATTGATGGTGGTGGATATTCTAAATTCTGTTTTATTGGAGCAACATCAGTATTAGTTTCAGGATTTTTATATGCTACAAACCCATATATACCAATATTTTTATGCTTAGGTGCAAACCTATTAGCATTAATTATTGCTATGAATTTTATTGATATAGAAAAAGAAAATGAGACAAAAGAAAAGAAAGAAATTAAAGAAGAAGTTAAGACAATTTTATGTGATTTAAAAGATGGATTTAAATTCATATTTAAATCTAAACGTGTAAGAACATTATTATTGTTCTTGGGTGTATTATGGGGAATAATAGATACTTTTGCAACTTACCAAGAAACATTACTAAAAGAACTACAAATACCATCATATTATATTGGATTTATATTAGCAGGTTTTCAAATGCTAGTTGGAATCTTTTCTACTAAGTCTATTGAATTTAATAAAAAATATAAAAATCATTCACTAACATATATAGGATTAATATTAACCTTAGGAAGTGTAATATTGGGAGTAACTATCTTGAATATCCCATTTGAAATTAAATTAATGATTGTAACAATAGTATTTATTGCAAGAGCATATGCTAAAGGATTATATCAAGTGTTAAAGAAAAGATATATGAACAACTTTGCAGATAACAAGATATTACCTAAAATATATTCTGTAAATGGTATTATGGCAAATCTTTCAAGAATGATTATTGGAGTTATTGCTTCATCAATTCTAAATAGAACATCTATATTTAATGCAGTATTAATTTTAGGTGGAATATGTACAGTTTTTGTAATTGTTATGGCAATATATTCTAAATCAAGACTAGGATTAAAACCAGAAGAATACGAAGCAAAAGATATTGATTATTTGGAAACAATACATGAAGGATAGAAAAGTAAAGGAGAAAGAAATGCGAATTAGAAAAAGAAGTTGGACTAAAGAAGAATTAGAAAAAGCAGAATTTTATATAGACAAACCACAAGAAAATAAAGGAAAGTGGAAAAGTGCTTTTAAAGTGGAAAGACCAATGCATATAGAACTTGGATGTGGAAAAGGACAGTTTATCGCAAAGCTTGGTGCTAGGAATCCCAACATAAATTTTATTGGAGTGGATTTAATTGACACAATGTTAGGTCTTGCAAAACGAAATGTAGAAGAAGTATATGCTGATGAAAATAGAGATATAGATAATGTTATTTTGACAAGGTGTAATATTGAACAAATTTTAACTATGATGGATGAAAACGATCAAGTAGAATGTATTTATATTAACTTTTGTAATCCATGGCCAAGAGGAAAACATCATAAAAAAAGATTAACACATACAAGGCAATTAGAATTATATAAAACATTTTTAAAACCAGGTGGAGAAATTCGTTTTAAAACAGATGACGACAACTTGTTTTCAGATAGCCTAAATTATTTTAAAGAAGCTGGATTTGAAATTATATGGAAAACGTATGATTTACATAGTGAAAATATAGAGGATAATATTGTAACAGAGCATGAGAATATGTTTTCTAGTGAAGGCATAAAAATAAAGGCGTTAATTGCAAAATATAAGTAATTATCTATTACTAGATAATATAATTCTAGAGATAAAATTATGTAAGTGTTGTAAGAACCCTCCGTCAGTGCTTCGCACTGCCACCTCCCTTAGGTAAAGGAGGCTTTTCTCTACATTTCATAATTAGTAATGATAGTCTAAATAGTATAGAGTATAGGCCCCTTTATTTAAGGGGGCTGTCGCGTAGCGACTGGGGGTTCTAAAAATATATTTGTACCAGACATATGGCAAATCTATAGGAAATATTAAGTAATTATTAAAATATTAGGTAATTACAAAAAATGCATTGACGAAAAATGAAAGAAAAGATACAATGTGAATAGATAATAACAAAAGAAGGTGAGTATCTATGCCAAAAAGAATTGCAAACAAAAATAAATTTATTAAGGGAACAATGACTATAATAATTTGCTTAGCACTTATAATTACGATTCTTTGGTTAATTATTTCAGGAATTGTATCACTATTTACAAAACCAAAAGAAGAAAATAAACCACAAGAGCAAACAGCTACAAATAGCATATCTAATAATGATACTGCTACACAAGTATCAACTACTGTGGATAATAGTGTAATAAATGAGTGGAATTTAAAATTAGTAAATAAAGATAATTCTGTAGATAGAAGCTATGTTCCAGAACTTGAAGAATTAAATGATGGCATTATGTTTGATAAAAGAGCAATTAGCTATTTGAGGAATATGATAAATGCTATGTATAAAGTTGGAATCAAAAATGTATGGGTTCAATCTTCATATAGAAGCTATGAAAAACAAGAAGAATTATTTAATAGAAAAGTAACTTATTACAAAAATCAAGGAAAAAAACAAGAAGAGGCAGAAAGATTAGCTCAAACAGTTGTACAAAGACCAGAAATGAGTGAGCATAACTTGGCACTTGCTGCAGATTTTAATACAGTAACAAACGAATTTGAAAAAACAAAAGCATTTGAATGGCTACAAAAAAATGCTGCAGATTACGGATTTGTATTACGTTATCCAAAGGACAAGCAAGATATAACTGGAATAGTGTATGAATCTTGGCATTGGAGATATGTAGGTAAGGAACATGCAAAGGTAATGAAAGAAAAAGGATACTGCTTAGAAGAATATATTGACTACTTAAAAGGAGCAGAATCTGTATAAATTTGCAAAGCAGAACAAAGTATGATATAATAGACAAATCGTAAAAAGATAGAAGTTAGTATATTAAATTTGTTTTTTCATATGTTTGTCGATTATATATTACATATAAAATGTCGTTTGGCCTAGAAACAAGTTTTTTATATTTGTTTCTGGGTCTTTTTGCGCTTAAAAATAAACAAATAAAGGAGAGTAAAAAATGACATTTGAAGAATTACCATTAAATGAAAAAACAAAAAGAGCATTAAAAGATGCAGGATATACTAATCCTACACCAATTCAGGAACAAGCAATTCCAGTAGTATTAGAAGGAAAGGATTTTATAGGGCAATCTAAAACAGGAACAGGAAAAACAGCATCATATAGTTTACCAATGATTGAAAAAATTGATGCATCAAGTAAAAAAGTACAAGCAATTGTACTTTGTCCAACAAGAGAACTTGCAGTTCAAGTAGCAGATGAAGTAAGAAAGTTTTTAAAATATCAAGAAGGAATAAAAACAATTGCAATCTATGGTGGACAATCAATTGAAACACAAATTAAAATGCTTAAAAAAGGAGTTCAAATTGTAATAGGAACACCTGGTAGAATAATGGACCATATGAGGAGAAAAACACTAAAACTAGATAATGTTAAAATGTGTGTATTAGATGAAGCAGATGAAATGTTAAATATGGGATTTGAAGAAGATATTGAAACCATCTTAAAAGACGTTCCAGAAGAAAGACAAACAGTACTATTTTCAGCAACTATGAACAAAAGAATTATGGGGATTACAAAAAAATATTTAAAAAATCCTAAAAAAGTTAAAATACAAGCAGAAGAATTAACAGTAAATGAAATTGAACAAATATCTATTTCTATAAAAGAAGCAATGAAAAGCGAAACATTAATGAGATTAATAGAAGTATATAATCCACAAAAAGCTATTGTATTTTGTAATACTAAAAAAAGAGTGGACGATTTAATAGAAGTTTTAAAACAAAATCACTTTAAAGCAGAAGCTTTACACGGAGATGTTAAACAAACACAAAGAGAAAGAATTATGAAAAGAATGAGAAATGGAGAGTTTCAAATTCTTGTTGCAACAGATGTAGTAGCAAGAGGAATAGACATTCAAGATGTAGAATTTGTTTTAAACTATGATGTGCCACAAGAGGAAGAATACTATGTTCATAGAATTGGGAGAACAGGTAGAAACGGAAATAGTGGAAAAGCATTTACATTTGTAGTTGGAAAAGAAAAATCTAAACTTCAAAGTATTAAAAAATATAGTAATGCAAAAATTAAAGAAGGAAAAATCCCAACACTTGCAGAAATTAATAAAATTAGAAATAAGCAAGCCATAGAAAAAGTACAAAAAGTAATAGATGGGGGAGAATTTGCAAATGAAGAACTATTACAACAATTACTAGAAAATAATACTATAGAAGAAGTATCAAAAGCTTTAATTACATTATTATATAAAAAGCCAAAAGAAGAAAAAAATGAAATTACAATTAAAACTAAAAAAGGTGAAAACGTTAAACTATTCTTCAATTTAGGAAGAAAAGACAATATAAAAGTAAAAGACTTTGTAGGAAGTATTGCAGCAAACTGTGGAATACAAGGAGCAGACATTGGAAAAATTAACATATTAGATAAGTTCTCTTTTGTAGAAGTACCAGGAGAATTTGTAGAAGATGTAATAAAAGGTATGAAAGGAAAACAAATAAAAGGAAAAGATTGTAATGTTGAAATTGCAGAACACTAAAAATTAATAAAACATTAAGAATACAGTAAAATAGAAAACGATGAAAGTATAGAAAAATAAAGGAAAAAGAAGGTATATGAAAATATACTTTCTTTTTTACATTATTTGACTATATATGTAAAATTATGATATAATAAGTTGTATGTGTATACGGGGAAATATTATTAAATGAAGGAGAATGGAAATGCAAGATACAATAGAATTTGGAATTGGATTTGTAACAGGTAGACCTAATGTATGTAAAATCATAAATTCATATTATGAAAATATAATAGAGCAAGTTGCAAATATGGATAAACAAGTAAATATTACAATATTTATATTATATGATATGGAATACCAATTTACAAAAAGAACAGATTTTTATGGTATCATACCACAAGTATATAAAAACATTAAAATCAAATATATTACTCCAGAAGATATAGAAGAAGAAAAGAAAATACTAGTATCAAGATATGATTTTAAAAAAGATGAAATAGATTTAATATTAGGACATGGACATGCTAAAGGAAGAAATACGGTAATGTATTTTGCACTAAAAAGAAAAATGGATTATTTATTATTTTGGGATGATGATGAATATCCAGAAGCAGTTATAAAAAATGAAGACAAAACATTAGAGTGGATAGAACAAAATAATATATATGACCACATAAAAAATATTGAGAATGCAGATATTACAATTGGACACCATTGTGGTTATATTTCTCCAATACCATATATGCAAATAGGAGACGATATAACAGAAGAAGCATTCAAAGAATTTATAGAAGGAATTAGTAATGATATTGTAAACTGGGAGAATATTAAGGAAAGATTTCAAAAGGATAATGGGGTTACTTATGCACAAAAAACAATATTAAATAATGAACCATATGAAATAGAATACGATGGAACAGGAAAATGGATAGCAGGTTCAACATTATGTTTAAATCTAAAATCTATTGATAAAATTCCAGCATTTTATAATCCAAAAGGAGCGAGAGGCGAAGATACTTTTTTCTCTACATTGTTAGAAAATACAAAAGTATTAAGAATCCCTACATATCACTTTCATGATGGATTTTTGAAATATGCTCAAATTATGAGGGGAAGAATGCCTAAAAATTTAAGAAAGATTAATGTAGATGAAGAAAGTATAGAACATCGATTTTTACAAGCATCATTAGGATGGATTAAATATAAACCATTATTAATGTATATAAAAAGCAAAGAAAGATATAAGAAAAATATTATAGAAGTAAAAGAAAAATTAAAAATGAGTATTCCGCAAATAGATGAATTATTTTATAATGCTGATTTTGATGAGCTAATTGTGGCATTAAATGAAGCAGATAAAAATGTAACAAAACATTATAAAGAATATATAAAAACAAATGAAGTATGGGATAAATTAAAAGAATATGTAATAAAATAGGGGCTAATCATATGAATAAAAAGAAAGTATTTATATTTGCGTATGCAAGGACAAACGTAGGCGATGACTTATTTATTGTAACATTATTGGAAAAATTTAAAGACATCGATTTTTATATTGAAGTGAAAAGATTAGAATATGCAAAGGCATTTGAGGCATATGAAAATATTACCATTATAGAAAAGGACCAAGAAAATTTTGATAATAGAATAGCAGAAGATTATGATGGTTATATCTATGTTGGGGGATCTATATTTATGGAAGGTGGAAAAGTTTATAACTTAGACGAGGGATGCAATTACTTTATGAAACAATGCCACAAAAAAGACATACCATTCTTTTATTTAAGTTCTAATTATGGACCATATCAAACACAAAAATATTATAATTTGTCACAAGATACATTTAAGAACTGTACTGATATTTGTTTTAGAGACACTTACTCATATAAATTATTTAAAGATATACCAACTGTAAGATATGCTCCAGATTTGATTTTTAATACAGAAAAAGATAATATTTATACAAAAAAAGATACAATAGGAATATCAGTTATAGATATGAGTATCAGAAAGAATCTAACGCAATATGAATCAACATATATAAATTGTATGATATGCAATATTATTGACTATATAAAACAAGGAAAAGAAGTATATTTATTTTCG
The DNA here is from genome assembly GCA_022799315.1 of Clostridia bacterium. Taxonomy (GTDB): domain Bacteria; phylum Bacillota; class Clostridia; order TANB77; family CAG-508; genus RGIG8482. The sequence goes on from JAAWOE010000018.1 coordinate 20,513, forward strand.
TTTTGCAAAGAAGAAAATGACGAAAAAGCAATAGAAAATATTATTAAACAAATTCCAGAGCAATATATTAAAAATGTGCATAAAGTCTACTATGATGGAAATATAAAGGACTATATAAAAAAATATAAGAGTATGGAATACATGATATGCTGTAGATTTCATTCTATGATTTTATCGGTAGCATATGAACAAAAAATGTATATATTATCATATAGCAGAAAAATTAATAATGTTGTAAAAGACTTATCATTAGTACAAAAATATATGAATATAGAAGATTTACAAAAAACTACTACTATAGATTTGAAAGATTTTATAGCTATTGATACAAATAAGTTATACAAGCTAAAAAGTAAAGCTAAAAAGCAGCTAGAAAAAGTAGAAGAATGGATAACAAAAAATGACTAGAACTTATCTTAGTCATTTTTATTTTTCTTTACTTTTGCTTTTTACTATAATATAATAAATCTCAAGAGGAGAAAATGTATGAAAAAGAAAATTATAACAAGTATGTTCATATTTATAATTTTAACATTTAGTATTGTACAAGCAGCAGGAAAATTAAACTTTCAAATAACCTTACCAGAAGACTTGAAAAATAATATGATAAATGAACAAACAAAACAGTATTATGAACAAAACAATATATATTTGCATGCAGTAAATGATAAACAAGACGAAGCGGTTATGGTAATGCAAGTAGAGAATGAAGCAAATAAGAGAATTTCTAATCTAAAAGAATTAAATGAGCAAAATTTTAATGCAGTTTTGGAATACTACAATAATCAAAAGTCACAAGAAGGAATTAATGTATTAAAACAAGAAAAATATCAAAAAGAAGAGTTGCTTTTTATTGATACTATTTATGAAAAAGCAACAGATGAACAAAGAATCCAAACAGAAGAATACTATACAGTTTTTGACGGAAAAACAATAATGATTTCTATAAGTTTCTTAAATAAGGACGTTGATACTTTAAAAGTAAGACAAATTATAGATAGTATAGAACTTATAAAAGAAGAGAGTAAAAATATTATAGAAGATAGTATGTATTTATGGATTATACCAGTAGCATTAATTGTATTACTAATTTTATATATGATAAAAGAAAAAAGAAGTAACATTAAACTAGAAGAAAATGAGAAAAACAAAATACTACAAAATGTAATAGAACATATGAATAAAATAACTGATTATTCTAAGTTTAAAGGAATTCTAATTCTATTTGCTATAACAATAGGACTTAATATAATTAACTTACTTTTTGGAATGAAAGATATCGTTAAACAAAGCAACCTATTAGTAGAAGCCTCAATATTTACTAAAATTTACAATACTTTACTAGTTATACAAAACCTAGTTCAATTAGTAGGAGTTATATATATTGCATATTGCTTAAGAAAAAAAGAAGCAAAAACAATAAAGAAAATAGAAAACACTTTTATTGCAATTTTTATAAGCGTTATACTAGTAACGATAATAAGAATAATAATGTCTATGGGAGTAGGACAATCACTTGTAAAATATATAATTTATGAAATGCAAATTTTTATAAGAAGCGTTATATATGTTGTTATTTGGTATTGTTATTTTAAAAATTCAATTAGAGTATCTGTTTATTATAAAGAAAAAAGTATAGAACAAATTATAAAAGAACCTAAAAAAGGATATCAAACAAATAGAGTAAACAAGAAAATGACAGAATTCAAAATAATAGACTATTTTAAAAGCCAAAAAGCATATGACTATGCAACTGGAATTTATATTAACAAACTACCAAAAGAATATGCAAAAAGTTTATCATTATTAGACTTGAATTCTAAAAGAATAATAAGACTAAAAAAAGCAAAATACTATTTAAGCATGAAGGATTTAGAAAATCCAAAAGCAGAAAACAGAAAGATAGTTAAAACAATATGCTGGATTGCTTTAATTTACATTTTCATAATGCTAATTTTATATATTTTTTAGTTGTTTTATTTTGTACCACAAAGTAGCTTCACGTGGATGCTGTGCTTTTCGTCTGCGAGCATGACGAGCAACGAAAATGCCCATCATCCAGCAAGATGAAGCGGATTTATGAATAGAGATACTTCGAGATAAATTATATCTTAATCATTGGGAGCGATATATTAAAACACCTCATATAATAAAATGAGGTGTTTTTTATGAGAACAATCGAATATGATAGACAAAAAGCTAAATCATACGCTAAAAAGTGGGCATATCTTAGAAATCCACAATACTATGACTATACGTACTTAGGAGGAGACTGCACAAACTTTATATCACAGTGCATTTTTCAAGGTGCTCCACATATGAGTTATTCACGGTAATGGTTGGTATTATAAAAACGCAAATGATAAAACTCCTTCTTGGACAGGGGTAGAGTTTTTGCATAATTTTCTTATCAATAATAAATCAGTTGGTCCATTTGGTAAAATTGCAGAAATTGATGAACTACAAATAGGAGATATAATACAACTTTCATTTGATGGAAATATATTTGGACATAGTTTATTAGTAGTAGAAAAAGAAGGTAATGACTTAGATAAAATATATATTGCAACTCATACATTTGATACGTATGGGAAAAGAGTTTCAAGTTACCAGTATAGTAAGCTTCGTACGATTCATATTGAAGGTGCAAGAGTATGGTAAGCTATATTACTCAATTTGCACTAGTGTAGGGGTCGATGCCCTCATCGACCCAAAAGCAATAATACATATTGTAGGGAGGGGCTCGTGTTTATCCGTATTTTTTAGACAGGCACAAGACCTGTTCTAACAGTATACTATTTATTTTGTTTTGGGTCGATGAGGGCATCGACCCCTACATATATTATAAAAAATAATCAAAACAGCTTGTAAAATAAAGTAAAACAATGTAAAATAAGTAGGAAAATAATAATATAAAGGAGCAAGAAATGTATTTAATTATTGGACTTGGAAATCCAGAAGAACAATATGCAAAAACAAGACACAATATGGGTTTTAGTACTATTAATAAAATAGCAGATAAGTATAATGTTTCATTTGATAAAAAGAAATTTGATGCACTATATGTAGACACAATTATTGAAGGTGAAAAAGTAATACTTGTAAAACCACAAACATATATGAACTTAAGTGGTACTTCCGTAAGACAATTTGTACAATTTTACAAAGTACCAATGGATAAATTGATAATTATTTATGATGACATTGATATAGATAAAGGAATTATAAAGATTAGAAAAAAAGGTGGACCAGGAACACATAATGGAATGAAATCTGTTGAACAGGAAATAGCAACAGATATATTTCCAAGAGTTAGAGTGGGAATTGGAGCACCAACATATAAAAATGATATGATTAACTATGTGATTGGGCAAGTACCAAAAGAAGAATATGAAGTATTAGAAAAGGGAATAGAAAAAGCAGCAGATGCTGTAGTAGATATAATAAAAAATGGAATAGACCATGCAATGAACAAATATAATTAGGAAGGAAGCAAGATGAAGGAAATAGTAATTAATGTAGACAACAATAAAAATAAGATAGTTATGCTAGTAGAAAATGGTAACTTACTAGAACGATATGAAGAAAACAGTGGGATTAAAAGATTAGAAGGAAACATTTACTTAGGAAAAATTCAAAATGTATTACAAGGAATGCAAGCAGCATTTGTAGATATTGGAGAAAAAAAGAATACATTTATACATATTAAAGATATTTTACCAAAAGTAGATACAAAATTAGATGATCCAGAAAAAGCTATAAAAGGTGCAAACATTAAAGATATTGTAAAAGTAGGAATGCCAATTTTAGTACAAGTAAAGCGTGATAGTACAAACAAAAAAGGAGCGAGAGTTTCTACACATATAAACTTACCAGGAAGATTTTGTGTTATTATGCCCGAGGTAGAGTTTATTACAATATCACAAAAAATTGAAGACGAAAAAGAAAGAGCACGCTTAATTGAAATTATAGAAAAGAATATTCCAAAAGGTGTTGGAATAATTGTTAGAACTTCAGCAGAAGGAAAGACGGAAGAAGAAATTGTAAAAGACATGAAGCAAACAATTGCAAAATGGAAAGAAATTAAAAACATATCTAAAGCAAGTAAAGAAGTACCAAAACTTATTTATGAAAATTCAGATATTACAAAAAGAATATTGATAGATTTAATAGATCAAGACATAAAAAGAATAATAGTTAATACAGATGAAGAACAAAAAGAACTTGAAAAAATGCTAAAAGAAAATGAGCAAGAAATAGAAATTGTATTAAAAAAACAAGATAGTATATTAGATTTATATGATTTAGGGACTCAATTAGAAAAAATAGAAAACAGAAAAATATGGTTAAAATGTGGTGGTTTTATTACAATAGATAAAACAGAAGCATTAACAGCAATAGATGTTAATTCTGGAAAATATATAGGAACAAGTAGCTTAGAGCAAACTGTTTATACAGTAAATAAAGAAGCGAGTATAGAAATTGCAAAACAACTTAGGCTTCGTGATATAGGTGGTATAATTATTATCGATTATATAGATATGAAAGAACAAGAGCACAGAGAAAAAATTATACAAGTTTTACAAGAAAATTTAAAAAATGACCGTTCAAAAACACAAATTGTTGGATTTACAGAACTTAATTTGTTAGAAATGACAAGAAAACACATGTGTAGTAACGACTAGTAAAAAAAGGAGGGATAAGTATGGACTTTACAATGATTTTACCAATATTAATTGGTGTAGCTGTTTTGTTTATAGTATTAAAACTATTAGCATTACCAATGAAAATAATTATCAAACTTGTTATTAATGGATTAGTTGGTGGATTAGTTATTTTTATTGTTAATTTAATTGGTGCAAACTTTGGATTTATGATTGATTTAACTTGGATTACAGCATTAATCGTAGGATTCTTAGGAGTTCCAGGTGTAGTAATTGTAACAATATTACAATTTATATTATAAGAACCCTCCGTCAAGCTTCGCTTGCCACCTCCCTTAAATAAAGGAGGCTTACCTCTATTGTTGTAGTTAACTATACTAGTAGAGTAAAGGCCCCTTTACTTAAGGGGGCTGTCGCGGAACGCGACTGGGGGTTCTAAAAAAGATATTAGGTTTACTCACCTAATATCTTTTTTAATTCCTCATTACGTTTTACTTTTTGAGTTGTTGTCTTAATCATTGGCTCATTTGTTATAATAATATCTCTAATGTGCTTGTAACCAGGCATTGTTTTATTAATTTCTTTTATATCATTCCAAATAATATTTTTATAATCTTCTTCTTTTTTATCTGGATAAGTTTGTTTCATATATTCTTCATTATAAACGATTTTTGCATTAATATCTAAGTCATTATCATCTGTTGGTCTTCCAAACACCATATTTTCTGCAACATATGGAAGACGGGCAATTAGTATTTCAAGTTCTTCAGGGTAAATGTTTTTACCATTTTTTAGAACAATTACATTTTTCTTTCTTCCTGTAATAAATAGGTATCCATCTTTATCGTAGTATCCTAAATCTCCTGTATGGAACCATCCATCAATTAATACTTCATCTGTTGCTTCTTTATTATCATAGTAGCCAAGCATGATGTTTGGACCTTTTACTATAACTTCTCCAATTCCTTGTTCATTTGGCTCATCTATTTTTATTTCTACATCTGGTAAAGCAAATGCAACAGAACCCGGTTTTTGGTATTTATCATTTTCAGCAGAAACGATAGGTGAAGCTTCTGTTAGACCATAGCCATTTAGAAGTTCAATACCAAGGTTTTTAAGTCCTTTAATTGTAGATTTATCCATTGGTGCAGCACCATAAATAACAAGTCTTAAATGTCCACCAAGTTCATCAATAACAGACTTAAATAATTTTCTTCTTACATCAATTCCACATTTTAAAAGTAGATTTGAAATAGCTGTTAAAATAGCAAATGGAATGCTCAAATGTTTTTGTTTAATTCCTTTTTGAATTTTCTTATACATTGCCTCTAATACCAAAGGAACACATACAAAGCCTGTTATTTTATACTCTTTTAAATTTTGTGATACATAGCGAAGTCCATCACAAAAAGCAATTGTAATACCACAATATAAACCATATAAAAATGTTGTTGTTGATTCGTAAGTATGATGTAAAGGTAAGAAAGATAAAAATGTATCATCTGAAGTTACCTTTGCAATACAACCAGTTGAGTAAATATTTGCACAAATATTTGCTTGTGATAGCATAACGATTTTTGCAAGTGAGGTTGTTCCAGAGGTAAATAACATAATTGTCATACCAGTATTATCAATTTCTACTTCATTATATCTTGTGTCTCCATTTTTTCGTAATTCTTTTCCTTTTTGTAATAGCTCTGGAACACAAAGAATTTCCTCTTTGTTATCAACAGAATCCATACAAATAAAATGTTTTAATTTACAATCGGGATTATTTTCTAATGCTTTAAAAAAGTTTAAATATTTTTTATCAAAGATAACTGCCTCTACTTGGCTACGAATAACAGAACTTTCGATTTCATTATCTGGAAGTGCCTTATCTAGAGGAACTACAATCATACCTGATGTAGTAACTGAAAGATAACTCATACACCATTCATAACGGTTTGGTGCAATAATAGCAACACGTTTTCCGCATTAATCCTAAATCGATAAGAGCTGTTCCTAAATTTTCCATATCATTTTTTAATTCTGTATAAGTATGAGTAATGTATGTTGTATCTTTGGGATTCTTTTTATATGTAAAAGCAACCTTATCAGGGTAAAGTTTAGCTGAACGGTTAATAAGCTCTTTAAAATTACTAACCTTTTCAATTTCATATAACTTACTTCTTGATAATTCTTGCATTTTTTTACCTCCTAAAATCTATCACGTCTATTCTATACTTATTTTCGTAAAAAAACAATACTTACAGAAATTAAAAGTTAGAAATATGAAATAATTGTATTGACGAATTTTGTAAAAAGATGTATTATTAATTATAGTTTATAGAAAAATAGAGTAGAAAATAAATCGTTAAGACCTAGTAGACGGGAAGTTGTTACTAGGGCAAGAAAGTTTACTTTTGCGCATTTGTTTTCGCATTCCGCTATTTATTGTTTTTAAGAATGAATATGTAAAAATATATCTTTCTTCTTTAAATATGCGGAAAAAAGCAATTTAAAGGAGGAATTTTTTTATGTCAAAATTAAAGAAAGTTATTTTATCAGGAATTTTACTTGCATTACTAATTGTATTAAATAGATTCGTATCAATTAAAACACCATTATTAGTAATTAGTTTTTCATTTGTACCGATTATGATGGCTGCAATTTGGTTAGGACCAAAGTATAGTACATTAATTGCTGCGTTAGGAGATTTTATAGGAGCAATATTATTTCCATTTGGAACGTATTTTCCAGGTTTTACAGTAAGTGCAGGGTTAACAGGACTTATTTATGGAATATTTTTATATAAAAAACAAGAAAGTGAAATGACAGATAAGAAATTCATTATAAGACTTATTATTAGTAATTTATTAGTATTAGGTATTGTTGAAATCTTTGTTGTTTCATTATGGCTAAACATGTTATATGGAAAAGCATATTTAGTAGTAGTTTCTTCTAGAGTATTAGCACAAGTTATAATGTTACCAATTCGTATTGTTACAATTTTGGTATTAGAAAAGCTAACAAGACCAATCGTAAACCGTTATTTATATGAAGGAGCAAATGATGAAGACTAAAGAGTATTTATCAACCTTTTATAAAGGAACAAAAGGACCAACATTAGATGCTATAAAATATTTTGTGGAAGAATTGGATCATCCAGAAAAGAAGTTAAAAATTGTTCATTTAGCAGGAACAAATGGAAAAGGTAGCGTTTGTGAAATGATATCTACTGTATTAGAACAAGCAGGCTACAAAGTAGGATTGTTCATGTCTCCGCATATTGTTAGGTTTAATGAAAGAATTCGTGTAAATCATCAAGAAATATTAGATGAAGAAATAGAAGAATTAACTAGTATCATGGAACCAATTGTAACAAAATATAACCAAACACATGAAGTACATGTAACCTTATTTGAAATAGAAACAGCAATGGCATTACTGTATTTTGTTAAAAACAAATGTGATATTGTAGTATTAGAAACGGGTCTTGGTGGACTTGTAGACTGTACAAATGTAGTAGCCCCAATATTATCAATTATTACATCAATTGGATATGACCATATGGACATTTTAGGAAATACTTTAGAAGAAATTGCTATTCAAAAATCAGGTATTATAAAGGAAAATTCAGAGACAATATTTGTAGAACAAGAAAAAAGTGTTAATGAGATTATAGAAGAAACTTGTAAAGAAAAGAATAATACATTGCACTTAATTAAACAAGAAGATTGGAGTAATGTTTCCTTAAAAGGGGAAGAGCAAGTTTTCGATT
>JAAWOE010000019.1 GCA_022799315.1 Clostridia bacterium
TGACAATAGAAAATTTTTCAAAGATTATGGGAAAGTCTAAGAAAAAAATGGAGAAAATTATTAAAAAATTTCAAGAATTAAATATGCTAATTATAGAAGGAGGAGCATACAAAATTAAAAATTGGAGTAAATACCAAAGTGTTGAAACAAACGAAAAATATCAAGAACAAAATAGAATAAGACAACAAAGATATCGTGAAAAATTGAAAAGTGAAAAAGAAAAAAGTAACGTTACAATAACGGAAAATAACGCATTAGAAGATAATACACAAGAAAAAAATATAAGAAAGGAGAATGAGAATAACAATGGATTTAGAGAATACAAAATATGAAAATTGTCAAAAGAATTTCCACAATAAATGCAAATTTTGTGGAAAAGAGTTAAAGCCAATAGGATTAGACTACTTATATACTAATGTATCTTCAGAATTAATTGAATATGAAAGATGCACTTGCAAAGAATCTCAAAACTATTGGAAAGATGTAGACTTTAGAATTCAAGAGCAAAAAAAGAAAGAACATTATAGAGAAATGATTAGTCAATTTTATTCTCAAAACTATATTAGTAAAAGACTAAAAGATTATAATTTTAATAATTTTAAAGTAACAGATGTTAATAAAAAAGAAGTAGCAATTGCAAAAGATTATGCTAAAAAATGTATCAATGATGAACAAGAAAATGGACTTATTATTACTGGAAATTCTGGAGTAGGAAAGACACATTTAGCAGCATCAATTTCAAATGAATTGATAGAAAAAGATAAACTCGTTTTAATGGGAAGATTAACATCATTGTTGGACATGATAAAAGAAACTTTTAAAGATAATTCAAAGTCGGAAAATGAGTTAATAGAACTATTTTCTAATGTAGATATGGTTGTGATAGATGATTTAGGAACAGAAAAAATAAGTAGTTGGGCATTGGACAAGCTATATACAATTATAGAAAATAGAAATGAAAATAAGTTACCAATTATAATAACAACTAAGTTTGATAAAGAAGGCTTATTACATAGATTTGAGCAAAGCGATGACAAAGAATTATCGAATGCAATTATTCAAAAATTATATCAAATGTGTTATGGAATTGAACTAAAAAGATATGATGAAAATCAAAAAGAAAAAGCTAGCATAAGCGACAAAACTAAATGCTAACTTAATCCAAAATCTAAATTTATTATAGTATATTTTGTTATAAAAGTAAAGCAAAAAAGTTCAAATTTTTAGTTTAGAAATTTGAACTTTTTTGAAAATATTTTGATAAAAATTAATAAAATTTTTACCTGAAAAAGCCCATCGGAGAGCAAAAAGGGTATTAGGGCATTTTGACCTAAACAGCGAAAACGGTGTCAAAACACCACGCTGGTGAATATTGGGCATTAAAAATGATCCTCAATATTCGGACAAAATAAATTTTGCTAAATCTTAATACTTCGTAAACTAGCATTAAGATATTTTCATAGAAAGGAAATGATGAAATATGTATATAGATTCATAGCAGATTTTAGATAGTATTTTTCTATCGTACAATAAAATTTTGATGAGACTACACAATTTAGGATTAACTACTAAACATGGTAAAGAAATATCAGAAATGGATTTAAGAAAAGCTATAGATGTAATGGTAGAAAAACATCCAACTTGTAAATGGAGAAGTAAAAAAATAAGAAGTAGACAATACTTTGTTTTAATTGAAGGATATTACTGGTTAACTCAATTTTATTTTCAAAAAGAAAAATCTTTGATAGATGCCGATATAGATTTTTTTAAACTTAGAATTAAACAATATGAAGAATTACTAAAATTAGAACATAATGAAAATTGGTAGAATGAAGATATGAATATAAAGCAACTATGTGAATATTTTAATAGGAAAAAATATTACTGTTAGAAAAGCTATAAAGAAAATGTGTAATAGTGGGTTAGAAGAATATAAATTTTTAGTTGATAATAAAGTTATAATTTCTAAAGAATGAGTAGAATGGATTTGCAAGAATGTATTCAAACAGAAGTATTTAGAATTATTAGAGAAGAACAAAATGGAATTAACAGAGTTGTATATCGAGGCAGGTTATCATTATGATAATTTTTTTGATGAATTAAATTAAGTTGGTGAAGACAAATATATGGCAATCTATTGAGAAAAATGTCATTTTATGATATAAAATATAATAAAAGTATTATATTAATTTGTGGGGTACAATATGACAAAATTTTCTGAATATTTTAAATTGGAAAAAAATCAATTAGAATTAGATTTTGTAGATGTATTTATTGATGGAGATATTCCATTATTTGTCGATCCATATTTTATAAGTAGAAGAAATGATGAATGGAGTATAAATGCTACAGAAGAAATTAGATGCTTTTTTCAAAAAATAATAGAAAACATTAATAGCAATCCTAAATTATGCAAATATATGTTGGCAAATTTAAATGAGCCAAATGAGACTAGATTAGGATTGTCAATAGGAAAACCGAAAGGTAAGGGCGTTAGTGGTAAACAAGCTAACGACTTATATAATAAATTATCAAAAAGTAAAGCAGTTACAACAGGTTTTATTCAAGATATATCTGAATGTGAATTAATGGTTGAAGGAATTGGTGATGACAAGATCTCTGATATGACCATTAATATAATAAGGAAACATTTAATTGATTACACACAAGAACAATGCCGAACTTTAAATATTCAAATGTATAATGTGCCAAGTGGACTTATTTGGAACAAAGATATTGAAAGATGGGAAAATAGGTATGTAGAACTACCATGTATTAATAATCAAAAACTGATTTTAGTACCTAAATGGATAGTTGTACAAACTCCAACTATTAATTCTAATGAATATTATAATAATGAAATCTTGGAATATTTACAAAGGGAACATATAAATGCAAATAGTTCATTAGTAGAAACACTAAAATCAGGAGAAAAGAGAGTTACTAAGAAAAAATTAAAAGAACAAGCAGAATATAAATTCAAAAAGGAATTTTTATATGAAATGAGTAATAACCATCCTGAGTTATTAGAACAATATAGAAATAGAAAAGGAAATATGTCTATAAAGGAGTTATGGAAAATAGATGATTTAGAAGAAATAGAAAAAGAAATAGCACATGAATTGAAAAAGAATCTTCAAAATATAAAATCTGGTATAGAAGACGAAAATTTATTTCAAGATTATTGCATTGGAGCTTTAGAATTTATATTTTATCCCAATTTTATAAATCCTAAAAAAGAAGATAGAATACATGATGGAAGAAAAAGAATAGATATTACATATTTAAATGCTGCAAATGAAGGATTCTTCTATAATATGAGAACAGCACCTAATATTATGGCTAATAAAATAGTAGTTGAATGCAAGAATTATAATCATGATCCTAAAAATCCTGAAATAGATCAATTATCGGGAAGATTCTCACCAAGTATTGGGAAATTTGGAATTATGATGGCTAGAAGTTTCGATGATAGAAAATTATTTATAGAAAGATGTAAAGACACATTAAAAGATAGTAGAGGTCTAGTTATTCCAATTGTAGATAAAGATATCATAAATTTATTAACAATGATTGAAGAGCAAAAAAGAGAAAAAATTGAGGGATATTTATATAATATTTATTCTGAAATATTAGAAAATTAGAGGTAAAAGGTTATGGAAGAATTAATGAAAGAAATAAAACAATTTAATGAAGAAAGAGATTGGGATAAATTTCACTCACCAGAGAATTTAGCAAAATCAATATCAATTGAAGCTGGAGAACTATTAGAATGTTTTCAATGGGATAGTGAAAATTATAATAAAGAAGATGTATGTGAAGAACTTGCAGATGTATTTACATATTGTATTCAAATGGCAATGCAACTAGAAGTTGATCCAAAAGAAATAATATTAAAAAAATTAGAAAAGACAAAGAAAAAATATCCAGTAGAAAAAGCAAAAGGTGTAAGCACAAAATATAATAAATTATAGAAGTAATAATTAGTGGGGGCAATTATTATGATAGTATATGAAGCAACAAAGCAATCTTTTTTGGAAGATGTTTATAATGATCAAGTAGCAAAAAAAATTAAAGAGAGAATAGGGTTTAATGTTGGAAGCAGTGAAAATGAATCTTGGATAGATACAGCAAATCATATGGAAAGAATATTAAGAGATAATAGATTTCCAAATGATATTTCTATAGCTATGGAATTTAAATTATATAATTCAAAGCTAAGAGTGGACTTTATAATATGTGGATTCAATGAAGAAAAGAAACATACAATTATAGTAATAGAATTTAAAAGATGGAATAGTGTCAAAGTAGTCACAGATAGAGATGATATGGTAGAGGTAAAAGCTTATGGGATTGTACAACATCCTTCATATCAAGCACTTTCATATGCAAAAGTCATAAAGCACTTTTATGCAGCTGCAGAAGATGATAAAATGGCTATATATCCATGTTCGTGCTTACATAGATATGAGAAAAAAGAAAATGATGCAATAACGGATAATCACTATAAAGAGCTTTTAGAAGAATCACCAATTTTTTTAAATGGAGAAAATGATAAGTTAAAGGAATTTATTAGCAAACATATAAAATATGGAGACAATAAGGAAACATTATATATATTAGAAGAAGGTGGTATTAGACCTTCAAAACAGTTACAAGATAATATATTAAATATGCTGAATGGAAAAGAAGAATTCTCTATGATAGACTTACAAAAGGATGTATTTGAGGAAGCAAAAAGATTAGCAAAATTATCAAAAAAAGATGGTAAAAAAAGAGTTTATATTGTAGAAGGTGGTCCTGGTACAGGAAAGTCTGTAATTGCAATAAATTTATTAGGACAACTTTTAGGAAAGTATGGAATGAATTGTCAGTATATAACAAAAAATCAAACGCCAAGAGATGTATATTCTGTTCAATTAAAAGGAACATATAAAAAGACTGAAATTGATAATTTATTTTGTGGATCAGGATCGTATATAAAAGAAAAAAGTAATATGTTTGATGCATTAATTGTTGATGAAGCACATAGACTCACCGAAAAAACAGGATTCCTAAAAAGAGGAGAGAATCAAATAAAAGAGATTATCAATGCTACTAGATTTGCGATATTTTTTATTGATTCAAAACAACGTATACATATAGATGATTATGGAACGAAAGAAAGGATAGAGTTTTTTGCCAAAGAATTAAATGCCGAAATATCATATGGAAAACTAAATGCACAATTTAGATGTGGAGGAGCTGAAAAATTTATAGATTGGGTAGAAAGTTCTCTACAGTATGATGACATAAATGATGAAGAAGTAGATATGACATTTCTTAGAGATTATAAAGTTAAAATTTTTGATAATCCAAATGACCTAAAAGAACAAATTATTAGATGTAACAATATTAAAAATAAATCAAGAATATTGGCAGGATATTGTTGGGATTGGATTTCAAAAGAAGATCCTAAAGGGGATAAATATGATATAGAAATACCAGAATATGATTTTAAAATGAAATGGAATTTTAATAAAACAATTTGGGCAATAGATAAAGAATCTGTTGAACAAGCTGGTTGTATACACACATCACAAGGATTAGAGTTTGATTATGTTGGGGTAATTATAGGGAAAGACTTGCGATATGAAAATGGAAAAGTTGTAACAGATTTTAAAGAAAGAGCATCAACAGACAAGTCATTATCTGGAATTAAAAAGATGTATAAAGAAAATCCAGAAAGAGCTCTAAAGTTAGCAGATGAAATTATAAAAAATACATATAGAACATTATTAACAAGAGGACAAAATGGATGTTATATATATTGTGAAGATAAAGCTTTGGCAGAATATTTAAAAAGAAGATTAGAACATATTAATGAAATTGTTTATCCAATCGATGAGGATGAAAACTATAGTGACTTAATGGTAGCTGAAGAAAGTGAAGAATATAGATATGAATAGTATTAAAAAATGAGGAAGTATAATTATGAAAATTAAATGTTTAATTTGTGGAGATAGTATTGAATCAAAAAGTGTGCATAATTTAGTATCTTGTAAATGTGAAAGTTGTCATATTGATGGTGGTAATGAATATTTGCGTTTTGGAGGAAAAGACTTTAGTAAAATCCTAATTATTTTCGATGATGGCACAGAAGTATTAGCAAGTGATGAAGAAAATTATAGAAGGAAATATGAAGAGTGGGAAAATGATGAATATAAAAATCTTAGTAATTTTCCTAAAAAAAGATAGAATAGAGAGCTGATTGTAAACTTAAAGTGCAATTTTAACATTTTTAAAGTGCAAAAATTGCACTTTAAAGTAACAAACAATCATAATATTGTTTAAAAATATCGATGAATTTGAGAAAATATCTCAAAAACATTGATATTTTTTGATTTTAGCATATAATATATAAAGCAAAGGAGGATTTTAACATGTTAATAAGATTTAGTTTTAAAAATTTCAAATCATTTAAAGACGAAAATTGTTTAGATATGGAAGCAACATCATTAAAAGAACACGAGTATAATGTTGCTAAAATAGATAATGGTGAATATTTAAAAGTATCTGCAATTTATGGTGCCAATGCTAGTGGAAAAACTAATGTGTTACAGGCTTTTGATTATATGAAAAAAAGAATACTAGTAAGTGATGATTCTAAAAAGAATTCTCCAATAGATGAAGAAAATGTTTATAGTTTTATGATAAATAATGATCCAATTGCTTTAGAAGTAGAAATACTAGCAAGAAATAATAAAATATATAAATATGGTTTTGAATTAGTAAAAGATAATATAATTTCAGAATGGCTATATGAAAAAAGAGTTAACAAATTTTATTCTATATTTGAAAGAGAAAATAATAATGTAACAATGAAAACAAGTAAAATAGCTGGATTATCAAATATAGATGAAAAGACATTATTTTTGAATATATATAGTAAAATAGATAAAGATAACGAAGACTTTGCAAATGTTTATTATTGGTTTATGAATAGCAATTATTTAGATTTAGGAAATCCTGATTTTGAGGGAATCATTGATAAAAGAGTTTCATTTAAAATATTAACTGATAAAAATTATAAAAAGGAATTATTAAAATTTATAAAAACATTTGATGCTGGAATAGAAGATATAAATACTATACCAGATTCTGTAGAAGCAGTAAAAAACAATAATGGAATTGTAGATATTAAGGTTACTCACAAAGAAGAAAATGGAGAAGAAAAGGTATTGCCATTTTATTTGGAATCTAATGGCACTAGAAAAATGTTTTACTTATTTGAGTTTTTTATGGATGCACTAAAAAAACGGAATGGTATTATTTGTTGATGAATTAGATGCAAAATTACATCCGTTATTAACTAGATATATTATTAATCTATTCCATAATAGTGAGACAAATAAAGGAAATGGGCAGTTAATATATTCAACACATGACACTATGAATTTGAATAAAGAAACATTTAGAAGAGATGAAATTTGGTTTGCAGAAAAAGATAAAGATGGAATTTCTACAATATATTCTTTGTCTGATTATAAGATTAACGATGTAAAGGTTAGAAATGATGCAACTTACAATAAAGATTATTTATCTGGAAGATATGGTGCTATCCCAGTATTAGAGAATTTTGTAAAATTTTAATAAAGTGTTGACTTTTGTTCATAGCCATGGTAAAATTAAATTGCCATCAAAAAGTGGCACATAAATATAAGGAGATGGCATATAATGAATACAATAGGAGGTCAAATTCAAAGTCAGAATTTACTGAAAATTAAAAAAATTGTAGATAATGATAATAATGGAGATAAATTTGTTATTGTCAGAACGAAGAAAAATGTAGAGTTTATGAGAGAGTATAGCCTAAATAATGATGATGTTAAAGATATCATTAGAGAACTCTCAGTAGATGATTGCTTTGCAGGTCCAGAAAAAGACAGAGATCCACAATATGAAGGGGGGATATTTAAATTTAGTCCTTTATTTGAAGGAACTAAGCTGTATATTAAGATTAGAGTAGAAAGTATAGAAAAGTCAGTTTGTTTGTCAGTACATGAATTTGGTAAATATGATGAGGTGAGTTAAAATGAAAGTATATTGTCCATATTGTAAAAAAGAAGTAGAGTATAAAGTTGAAAAAAGAGAATTAAAGGAATTTAGAGGAATAGAAATAAATACCTATGAAAATGTAGCTGTATGTAAAGAATGCCATCAAGATTTATATGTAAATGAAATTGAAGAAAAGAATAATGAAAGAATATATGAGCTATATAGAGAAAAAGCAAATATAATCAAACCACAAGATATTATAGATTTAAGAGAAAAGTACGATATATCACAAAGAGAACTAACTGCTATTCTTGGATTTGGAAAAATGACTATTAATAGATATGAAAGAGGTGGAGTACCAACAAAATCTCAAAGTGATTATATAAAGCTATTAATAGATAATGGTGATAAATTTATAGAAAAAGTAAAAGAAGCATATAAGAATGGAAGTATTAATGATAAGACTTATGAAAAGATAGTATCTGCAGACTTAAATATTAATATTAGTGAAGAAGAAGTTCAAAATAATATAAGAAGATATTTAAAATCTGTATTAGATCGAAGACCTGACATTTATAATGGATATAAAGCTTTAGATATAGAGAAGATAGAAAATATTATTTCTTATATTGCTAGTAGAGTAAAGAACTTAACTATTACAAGCTTAAATAAATATCTGTGGTATATAGATATGTTATCTTTTAATCAAAGAAGTGTAGCGATTACTGGATTAACATATCAAAATCAAAAATTTGGTCCAACAATTATTTATAAAAAATATGATGAAATATCATTACTGAATGCTAAATATATAAGAGAAGATATTGAAACTGAGAATGGTAATACAACAAAAATTATAAGTAATGGAAATTATAGTTTAGACAAAATAAGTGATACTGAAAAAGAAATAATTGATACAATAATAAAAATACTAAAGAATAAAACTGTGACAGATATATCTGAAATGTCACATAGAGAGGATGGATGGAAAAAAACTAAAAGATTTGAACAAATATCTTTTGATTATGCTATGAATTTAAAAATGAATAAATAGATATAAAGCAAAATATTTTAGTTTTTACTAGAGTATTTTGTTTTTTTATAAGGAAGGAGGACAAGATGTACCAAATTGTAAGTGCTTTGAATGGATTCATAAGAGAAGAAATGATACCAAATCCATTTGAATTTATATCTGATAATGAAGTTGTTGCAATATTATTTTTTGCTTTATTTGGTGGAAAAATATTATATAAAATAGCTTTTTCTATGTGTGGTATTTTTCATAGTAGAAGGGGAAATAAAGTTTTAGGAAGCATTGGATATATGTTTTTTTATTACATAAATGTACAAGTACTCATAAAACTCAGTCAATGGTTTGAAAATACAAATTTAATTTTCTCGATATATATTATATTTGTAATGGCAATGTTTATTGTATTGAATAAAATAAACAGTGGAATAAGACAAAATATAATATAAAATACAATAATATTACATAATTCTACAAAGTTTTTATTTTAAATATAATATTAAATGTATGAACTTATAGGAGGAAATGAAGAAATGCTTAATTATAACACATTAAATTGGGAAAATTTTAAATATAAAAATTCGCAAAATTTAAATAAGGCGTTTGAAGCATTATCATATTATTTGTTTTGTTATGAGTTTGATAAAAAATATGGTATACATAGATATTTTAATCAAGCAGGGATTGAAACAGATCCTATTATTCAAAATGATGAAATTATAGGATTTCAAGCTAAATATTATGATGATACTATAAGATTATCTCAAAAAAAAGAGGAAATAAAATTAGCAATAAAGACCACTAAAGAAAAATATAAGGGAATATCAAAAATTATTTTTTATATGAATAAAGAATTTTCACAGAGCAGAGATCCTAAGAAAAGTAAACCAGAATACTTAAAAGAAATAGAAAAATTTGCTGGAGAACTTTTTGTTAAAGTTGAATGGAGAATGAAAAGCAATTTTGAAAAAATGCTTATGGAAGAAGAACTAAATTATCAATTTAATTTATTTTTTAATCCAGAATCACCAGAAAAATACATTGATGTTTCAAAAATTAAAAAGCAAAAATTTGTAATAAAAGATAATTTGAGAATTAAAAGAAAGCTAAATAAAATAGGAAATGAAAATATATTTAATGAAGAAGAAATAGAAGAAATATTAAATAAAGATAATAGAATAGTACTATTAAGTGATGCGGGAAATGGTAAAACAGAAGAATGTAAATATATAGTAAATAAGTTAAACACAAATAAAGAGAATTTTGCTTTTTATAGCAAATTAAAAATTTATCGTGGAGAAAGCATAGAACAATTAATACCGGAAGAATATAATGGAGCGAACAAAGAAAGTATAATATACGTATTAGATGGATTTGATGAAATAGCTATAGAATATAGAAGAAAATTTATAATAAATATAGAATCATTTTGTAATAAGTATAAAAGTGCAAAAATTATACTAACATCGAGGAGTAATTTTTATAATTCAAAGAATAATAATCAAAGTGGAACTATAGAAGGTTTTAATGAATATTTTCTTGAAGGAGTAAAAAAGGAAAATATAAACAAATTATTAGAAGAGAATAAAATTGAAATTGGAAAATTTTGGGCAGAAATAGAAAGAAATCAATTGATGCATTTAGTATATAATCCGTTCTTCTTAATAAAAATTATTGAAATATATACTGAAGATAATAAATTGCCAAATAAAGCAATAATTTTCGATTATATTATTAATAGAAGTTTAGAAGTTGATAAAAGTAAATTTAAGAATGCCAATGATTTGGAAAATTTTGAAAAGAATACAAAACAGTTATTAGGAATAATAGCTGTAACAATGGAGTTTTTAGAAAGAAATTATCTTAAAGATGAAGAATATAGAAAAATAATCAGTAATGATAAAGAAAGAAAAATAATTGAATATGCTTCGATTTGGAAGAAACAAGATAAAGAAACATGGAGCTTTATACATAAGAATTTTGGTGAATATTTAGCAGCACAAAGTATAAAAAAATATTCTATAAATGATATAAAAGATATAATAACATATAATGATTATAAAATAAGAAATTCATGGCTTAATGTACTTGTGTTTTTAATCAATTTTGGTAGAGAAGATATATTAGATTATATTATAGAAAAAATGCCAGAATTTATTTTATATATTGAGAATAGCAAATTAGATTTAAACTTTAAGAGAAAAATATTTGTAAAGATATTTGAAAAATATGAAAGTAAAAAAATATGGATTGACTATGATATAAGAGATAAATTTAATTTGATTTCCGATGAATATGATATACTTTATCTAATTAACAAAATTGAAAAAAATGAACATTATACAATAACAACTAATGCTTTGATGTTATTACAAACTGCTAAAGATTTATTTAGAAACAAAAATAGAGTGAGAAATGCTTTATTAGAAGTATGTCAATCAGATAAATATGTGAATTATAGTAAATCGATAGCAATTAGGATATTAGCAAATTTTAATTTATGTACTAGGGAAGAATTTAAGAATATCATTGAATTAAATAAAAAGCATGAAGATAGTCAATTAAGAAGGTCATATTATTTCTTTTTAAAAAAGCAGAATTTAGTAAGTAAGGATGTAGATATAGTTCTCGATAGATATTATCATTTAATCAGAGGACTAGGAGCGAGTAACTGGGATGACGATGATGAGGAAGCATATAGTTTTGACGAACAATATGAATTTACAGAGTGTTTCAAGTATTTAAATACAAAAAATAGTATAAATAAAGTTTTAAAATTTTTTTATAAAGAAAAAATAAGAGATAGTGAACTTAATAAGGAAATTATGATTAACATATTTGATTCAATAATTAAAGTATATAGTGGAGAAGATATGATAAGTAATTTTCTTAAATTATACTATATTTGTGAACAACACTATGATTATAAAATAATAAAAGATATAATAAATAGACTAAAAGATAATAAATTATTACTAAACTTTTTCAAGGCATATATAAGTTCAAATAGCAAAAAAAGATTAAGAGAATATGAGTATATAATAGATGATGAATGCATGGAATATTTCTACAATGAATATAAAAAAGGAAAATATAAAGATCAAATTGCTGAAGATATTTTAAGATTTTGCAGTAAACAACTTTCATCTTATGATAAACTAAAATCAGAATATGAATCAAAAACTGGAAAAAAATTATTTGAGGACATACCAAGAATGAAAATAGATTTTGATGCAGTCAAAAAAGCAAGTAAAAAAATATTTATAGATAAGATGTTTGATAAAGACCAATTTATTATGTATGTTGAGGACTTTTTGAATTCTTTAAACAAAAAAGAAGTTACTATTAAAGAATTACATGAACTATATGATATTTATGAATCTGACGAAAAATATTATGAACTATACTTTTTTATTTGCTCACAATTCAATAAAGATAAAAAAGTAAATATTAATAGCTTTGAAAAATGGGATTGGAATTGGTTTATATTTGTACATATATACGTAATGCTTTCAGATAAAGAAAGTGAATTGAAATTAACGGAGGCTCAAGAAGAAAAAATAAAAGAGTTAAGTAATAACTATCTTAAATTAGCTAAATTTAAAAATGCTATAAAATATACTAAATATGATAATTCGAATAGAAGTTGGACAACAAATCAATTATGTATATGCTTATGGTATTATAAATATAGATTTAACTTTAAGTATCCAACTGATACACTATTAGATATGTTAGAATTCGAGTATTATATAAATGGAGAAAAAGTAGGAATAAATTATATAATACAAGAATTGGAACCTAAGTTAATAAGGCAGAGAATAGTTAAGAATATTCATGAACAAAATATACATATGGATGTATTTGAAAACCATATTGAATATTGTATAAAAAATAATGTTAACAATTGTGAAAAAGATATTGCAAAATATTTTTGCAATAAAAAGTTACCATACGATGAAAGAGATAATGCGTATGAGTATTTAGTGCATGTTATTGGAATAAAAAAATGCATAGATAAATATTTCTATAATTTAGAGGAAGAATATCAAAACCATTTAGTTCCTAAAATTATTGAGCTAGATAAAGATGTTATAGAAAATTGGCTAGTGCGAAAATTGAAAAATAGTAAAAAATTATCTAAAAAAATGTTTTATGCAAAATATTTAATAATATCCCAAAAAGAGGCAGGCTTAATTTATTATCTAAATTGGATAGATAAAAATAACATGGCTTATGTAGATAAAACAACATATGAAGATATTAATGAAGCAGTTGCAAGAATAAAAGATGAAAAATTTACAAAATATTTATTTGAATTTCTAAAAATTACTTTTAGAAATAAATTTAAAGATAGAAGATTTAATGGAATATATAATAGTGCAAGAAAAGCTTTATTAGATATAGCCTCAATAAGCAATGAAAAATCAATAGAAATTAATAGTGAATTAAAAAAAATAATTAAGGAAAATGATAATGAAGAGTATAAAAATATTGGATTTATGTATTATATAATAGAAGAAATTGAACAAAAAATATATATGAATGATGGAAATATATACAATATAGAAACAATAATTAGCAAAGTATATGAATTAGAATTAAAGTATAAAAACAAAAATGTTAGTTGGCTAGAAATGTAGTAGTAAGACAGCAATGAGAATTTTCTTATTGCTGTCTAAAGTTTATCTATTCTTCAAAACATCCACCAATCAACTGTACTCCATCACAAAATCCATTTCTATAATACTTCTCATTCCAATAACAAATATAATCAAAGAAATTATCATCAAGCTGTTTCAACTGTTTCTCAACATACTTTTTATTCTGTTCAGGAACATTCCTTAAAATTCTTTCTGAAATCTCCTCAAAACAAATAAAATGCCTTTTATCTTCTGCACAAGTAAGACTAGCAATAGTATCTTCTCTAAAATCTAACCAATCTTTCAAAATATCATCATTAACCTCTCTTAAACTACTCATAAAAAGCTACCTCCCAAAATTAAAATTTTCTATTTTCAAAAATGCATCCACAAGAGTCAATTTTCCAAGAACAGACGTACTACATGAATTGGGTAAAAATTGGGTAAAATCCTCTCAAAAAATGCCCTAAAAATGCACAAATGTTCCGTAAACCAAAACTCTTGTAAATACCTAAATGCCAACAAAAACTCTAATTTTCACAAACTCAAAAAAAGCCGTCAAATGTCGCTCATAACCCGAAGGTAGCAATACAAATATAAACATAAAAAACTAGTCAAACAAACCACAATCTTAAATTTTCACTCAATTCCCAAAAACCTATTGCTATTTTTAAAAACATGTAATATAATTGTAACAGTTTTGTAACAAATAAGAAATGATAAATAAAAGAGCAAGAAAGGAAAGATAGCGATGTTTGGTTTTGGACAGGATATAGGAATAGATTTAGGAACTGCAACTGTTATAGCATATGTAAAAGGAAAAGGAATTGTATTAAGAGAACCATCAGTTGTAGCAGTTGATAACAACACTAAAGAAGTGCTTGCTGTTGGACAAGAAGCAAGAAGAATGCTTGGTAGAACACCAGGAAATATTGTTGCAACAAGACCATTAAAAGATGGAGTAATCTCAGATTACACAGTAACAGAAAAAATGTTAAAACATTTCATAAACAAAGTGTGTGGAAGATTTATATTTGCACCAAGAATTATGATTTGTATCCCATCACAAGTAACAGAAGTAGAGAAAAAAGCAGTTATAGATGCAGCATCTCAAGCAGGTGCTAGAAAAGTATATCTAATTGAAGAACCAATTGCAGCAGCTATCGGAGCAGGAATAGATATATCAAAACCTTGTGGAAATATGATAGTAGATATAGGTGGAGGAACTACAGATATCGCTGTTATTTCACTTGGTGGATCTGTTGTTAGTACATCACTAAAAGTTGCAGGAGATAAATTTGATGAAGCTATCGTTAAATATATAAAGAAAAAACACAATGTAATGATTGGTGAAAGAACAGCAGAAGATTTAAAAGTTAATATTGGATGTGTATATCCAAAAATCCAAGATATAGAAATGGATATAAGAGGAAGAGACTTAGTAACAGGACTTCCAAAAACAATTACAATATACTCAAGCGAAATGATGGAAGCATTAGCAGAACCAGCAATGATGATAGTAGATGCTGTTCACTCTGTATTAGAAAGAACACCACCAGAACTTGCATCAGATATAAGCGACAAAGGAATTTACATGACAGGTGGAGGATGTCTAGTAGACGGACTAGATAAACTTTTACAAGAAAAAACAGGAATCAATGTTATGATTGCACAAGATACAGTATCATGTGTTGCATTAGGGACAGGAAAAGCATTAGACAACTTAGATTCATTAGATGGAAAAAGTAGATTATAATTAGATGTTAGAAGTTAGAGGTTGGAGGTTAGACATAACCTTCAACTTTTTGTTAGATACATTAATTTTTACTATGTAGGGGCGATTTAAATCGCCCGCAAATCATCATCTGGGCAAGACGAAGCAGACTTTTATTGTAATATAAACAAAGATTATTTAAAAGGAGAAAAATAAATGAAGAAAAAAACTGTAGCATTTTATACACTAGGCTGTAAAGTAAATCAATACGAAACAAATGCAATGAAACAAAAATTTATAGAAAAAGATTACGAAATAGTGGACTTTGAAGAAGCAGCAGATATCTATGTCGTAAACACATGTACAGTAACAAACATGTCAGATAGAAAATCAAGACAAATAATTAGAAGAGCAAAAGAATCTAACAAAAACTCTTTATTAGTTGTAACAGGCTGCTATGCACAAGTTGCAAAAGATGAACTAGAAAAAATAGAAGAAATAGATATAGTAATAGGAAACCAAGAAAAAAAGGATATAGTAACATTTGTTGAAGAAAAGCAAAAAGAAAAAATAGAAAAAGTTTCAGACATACTATATGAAAAAAGTTTTGCAGAATTTGGAGCAAGTACCTATACAGATAAAACAAGAGCAGTTATAAAAGTACAAGACGGGTGTGATAGATTTTGCTCATATTGCATTATTCCGTATGCAAGAGGAAGAATTAGAAGTAGAAAACCAGAAGAAGTAATTGCAGAAATAGAACAACTAGCAAAAAAAGGAATAAAAGAAGTTGTAATTACAGGAATACATCTAGCATCATATGGTAAGGAGTATAAGCCACATATTTCTTTACTAGAATTACTAAAAGAAATAAACAAAATTGATGGAATAGAAAGAATTAGACTAGGTTCGTTAGAGCCAACATTAATGACGAAAGAATTTATTGAAGGATTAGTTAAACTAGAAAAAATATGTGACCATTTCCATTTATCTTTACAAAGTGGTTGCGATGAAACACTAGAAAGAATGAATAGAAGATATACAGCCGAGGAATTTGAAGAAGGAATTAAAATTATTAGAGAAAATTTTCCTAATGTATCACTTACAACAGATGTTATTGTGGGCTTCCCAGGGGAGACAGAAGAGGAGTTTAGTAAAACTTACGAATTTTTAGAAAGAATCAAATTTTATAAAATGCATGTGTTCAAGTACTCTGCAAGAAAAGGAACAAAAGCAGCTGTTATGCAAAATCAAATAACAGGAGAAATAAAAGAGAAACGAAGT
Organism: Clostridia bacterium; assembly: GCA_022799315.1. GTDB lineage: Bacteria > Bacillota > Clostridia > TANB77 > CAG-508 > RGIG8482. The sequence goes on from JAAWOE010000019.1 coordinate 16,709, forward strand.
AATAAATTGATTGAATTATCTAATAAAAACCAAAAAGAACAAAACCAAAAATATATAGGAAAAGAAATAGATGTATTATTCGAAGAACAAGATGGAGAATATATAAAAGGTCATACAACAAATTACATTATGGTATATGTAAAATCTGAGGACAAAACCTTAGAAGACACAATAAGAAAAGTAAAAATAACTAATGCCTTAGATGAACATTTAATAGGAAAATGCATTTAAAAATACTTACGGAGAGCACAATTTGATATCTACTAAAGCCTAAAATTAGAAAAAAGTAACTAAATTGTAACGAATTTGTAACCAATATTTAACAATTAAACTATTGCTAAATTCGACATTATATAGTATAAATATAGTGAAAAAGTTATTATTTTACAAAGGAGGAAATGGTCAACATGAGTGAAAAAATAATGGGTGGAGTAGAAACAGATGTTGTAGCAGGATCAGCATTACCAGCAAAAGTAGGAGTATGGCCAAAAGTAAAAGCTTTCTTATTTCAAGAAGTAAAAATTGAATTAACACCAGCTCAACAACAATTTCAAGATGATTTAAATGATTTTTTACATATAGAATTAACTTGGCAAGATTTTAAAGATTTCTTATTCCAAGATATTACATTTGGTAAAAAGAAAAATAAATAGAACTAGTAAAGCAAGTTTCATATAAGAAATAGACCTTAAAGGTCTATTTTTTTTGCCTAATACCTTGACAGTTTACAATAATACATATAAAATAAAAGAGTAGGTTTAATATATTATAAAAATAAAATAGATATATTATTATCGAACATTGAAAATAAAATAGAAAGAGGTGTATGATTATGGAAATAGTAATCATTATCGCCACAATTCTAATCTCAGCTGTTGTGTTTATACCAATAGGTGTAGCATTCAGAAAGAAAATAGCTGAATCTAAAATCGAAGGAGCAGAAACAGAAGCAAAAAAGATATTAGAACTTGCAAATAAAGAAGCAGAAAACAAAAAGAAAGAAGAAATATTTAAAGCTAAAGAACAAATAATGAGAGAAAGACAAGATTTAGAAGAAGAGATTAGACAAAGAAGAGGCGAAGTACAAAAACAAGAGTCAAGAATAATACAAAAGGAAGAAAATTTAGACAGAAAAGAAGAAACTCTAGAACGTAAAGAAAGAGACTTTGATAAACGTGAACAACAAATGGATGAAAAAGAACAAGAATTAAGTGACTTGTTACAAAAACAAATGGAAGAATTACAAAAGGTTTCAGGTCTATCTGTAGAAGAAGCAAAAAGAATTTTATTAGAAGAAACAGAAAAACAAATCAAAGCAGAAAAAGCAGCCATAATTAGAGAAGAAGAAGCCAAAGCAAAGGAAGAATCAGTAAAAAAAGCAAGAGAACTTTTAACATATGCTGTTCAAAAATGTGCTGCAGACCATACATCAGAAACTACTGTATCAATAGTAAATTTACCAAATGATGATATGAAAGGTAGAATTATTGGTAGAGAAGGAAGAAACATAAAAGCATTAGAAACATTAACAGGTATTGATCTTATAATAGATGATACACCAGAAGCAGTAATATTATCAGGATTTGACCCATTAAGAAGAGAAGTTGCAAAAATTGCATTAGAGAAACTAATTGAAGATGGAAGAATTCATCCTGCAAAAATTGAAGAAATGGTAGAAAAAGCTAAAGAAGAAGTAGAAGCTACTATTAAAGCAGAAGGAGAAAGAGCAACACTTGAAACTGGGGTAATTGGACTAAATCCAGATTTAGTTAAATTAATAGGAAAATTAAAATACAGAACAAGTTATGGACAAAATGTATTAAATCATTCTATAGAAGTATCAAATCTTGCAAGAATTATGGCAGAAGAGTTAGGACTTGATCCAAAAAGAGCAAGAAGAGCAGGTTTATTACATGATATTGGAAAAGCACTAGACCACGATATGGAAGGAACTCACGTTCAAATTGGTGTAGATGTATTAAAGAAATACAAAGAAAACCCATTAGTAATAAATGCTGTGGAAGCACACCATGGAGATGTTGAGCCACAAACATTAGAAGCAGTACTTGTACAAGCTGCTGATGCAATAAGTGCATCTCGTCCAGGAGCAAGAAGAGAAACATTAGAAGCGTACATTAAGAGACTAGAACAACTAGAAGAAATAGCAGATTCATTTGATGGTGTAGAAAAATCATTTGCAATACAAGCAGGACGTGAAGTAAGAATTATTGTAAAACCAGAGAAAGTATCTGATGCAGAAATGACTCTAATGGCAAGAGATATTGCTAAAAAAGTAGAAGATGAAATGGATTATCCAGGACAAATTAAAGTAAATGTAATAAGAGAATCAAGAGTAATTGAATATGCAAAATAAAAAGATGGGAGCAGAAAAATCTGCTCCCATCTTTTTTTGTGTAACAGATACAGAAAAACTATTACACAGTTATTCCAACCATCTTCATAAAGCTATAGGCAGTGCCATAAAGGTAGCCGTCGTTCACCTTCTGAGCAACAAAACACTGAAAGTGATTGTCAGCCAAAGAACATTCCTGCTGAGCAGGCGTCGGGCGAACGATGTTTAACTCAGACTCCGGAAACTCCTTGATGATCAAAGAGTTGGGGATTTCATCTGTGTAATCGAAAAATAGTCTGAGTTTCAATCTACCCAATTCTGAGCTGAATACGTCATGATGGATGAAAATTTTTGCTGTTTCGCTTGACGATGCCATAGTAGATATCCTCCTTGTTGTAGCCAAACAAATAAAAACAACAGTTACGAGTTTTCCAATGCGTGAATCAGATCCAAGATCTTTTTCTCGTATCGTTCACTAATGGGAAAACTAAAAGTATGGTCCGGATCCCAGACCTTATACGGTGAGGTTTCAACGATGCAATAAGGCTTCTTGCCCTCGGTGACCATGTAAGAATTTTCTACATTCTTCATCCGTTTTACGATTATCGGTGGGCCATAAGAAGGTTTGCGCTTCGTTGAAGGTGACTTTTTTGTGTAAATAAAATGTGACATATTATCAACACCTCCTGTATATAAGTTTATGTAGCAATATAATTATACCATAATACTTAACATAAATCAAACATAAGCGTTTTTTTAATATAATGTTTTCATTTAAAAGATTATGGTGTATAATGAGTACATACTTAAAAGAGAATAAGAAAAGGTTAAAAGCCTAGGAAAGGAATGTAATAAGAATGAAAATTTTAGCAGTTGGAGATATTGTTGGAGAAAATGGACTAAAGAAAGCAGTTCAAGTATTGCCAAATTTTAAAAAAGAAAATAATATAGATTTTATTGTGATGAATGGAGAAAATGCTGCAGGAGGAATGGGAATTACAGAAAAGTTATATAAAACAATGTTATCTATTGGTGCAGATGTAGTTACAATGGGAAATCATACATGGGGAAAGAAAGATATATTTAATTTTATAGATGATCCACAATTAGTAAGGCCAGCAAATTATCCCAAAGGAGTTGTTGGAAAAGGGTACACTATAAGAGAATGTAAAGGTAAAAAAGTTGCTGTAATTAATCTAATTGGAAGAACAGATATGAATGTGTTATCAGAAAACCCATTTATAAAAATTAATGAAATTTTAGAAGAACTAAAAAACAAAGCAGATATAATAATAGTAGATTTTCATGCAGAAGCAACAGCAGAAAAAATTGCTATGGGTTATTACATAGATGGAAAAGTAAATATTGTTTTTGGAACACATACACATGTACAAACAGCAGATGAACAAATATTAGAAAAGGGAACAGCATACATTACGGATGTAGGAATGACAGGACCTAAAAAATCTGTTATTGGTATGGATGTTAAAGCATCAATAAAAAGATTTGAGACAACATTACCAGAAAAATATAAATTAGCAGAAAGTGATTGTGTCTTAAATGGATGTATTTTTGAACTTGATGATAACACTTGTCGAATTATGAAAATAGAACGTGTAAATATGTAAAAAAATGACGAAAAATGACGATGAAAACTTCCTATTTTTTCCAGAAAATACTAGACAACATTTCTAAAATATAATATAAATATACATGTTCAAAATGAAACAAAAATTAAATTTTAGGAGGCAGAAACAATGGAAGTTTTAAAAATCTCATCAAAATCAAATCCAAATTCAGTAGCAGGAGCAATTGCAGGTTTGGTAAAGGAAAATGAAAGAGCAGAAATGCAAGCAATAGGAGCAGGAGCATTGAACCAAGCTATTAAAGCAGTAGCGATAGCAAGAGGATTTGTTGCACCAACAGGAGTGGATCTAGTTTGTGTACCAGCATTTGCAGAAGTTCAAGTAGAAGGGGAAGACAGAACTGGAATAAAAATAGTAGTAGAGTCAAGAGCTTAAGAATGCGAATTAATATAGATAGGGGGGAGCAATTATAAACAATGCTCTCTTTTTATATTTATAGAAGGAAATTAATTTATACTAGGCCGCTCCATCTTGCTGGATGATGGGCATTTTCGTTGCTCGTCAGGCTCGCAGACGAAAAGCACATCATCCACGTGGAGCTAGTTTTTATATAAAAATAAAATATGAAAGCTAATTATTATAAATTATAAACCACTTGAAACTTTAAGCTATTTACTATATTATATATACAAATATTATTATGGAGGAAAATAGTGAAATCAAATATTATTAAATATATTTTTGCAGTAGTTGTAATAGGATTAGTTGTATATTCTGCATACATATTATATGGTAAAAAAGATAACCAAGAAAAAAGAATAGAACCTACTGAGGTAGAAGATGATACAGAAATAATAACAAATATAAGAGTACCAGTAGTGAACTTTGATACAATAAATCCAATCTTGAGCCGAAACCAAAGTATTCAAAATATGTCAAGGTTAATATATGAGCCATTGTTAAATATAGATGAAAACTATAAAATAGAGCTTTGTTTAGCTAAAGAATGCTCTAAAGTAAGTCCTACATCATACATTGTAAAAGTAAAAGATAATATAAAGTGGCAAGATGGAAATATGCTTACTGCAAAAGACATTCAATTTACAATTGATAGATTAAAAGAAGGGAATGTAGAATCATTATATGCAAGCAACGTACAAGAAGTAATAGGTGTAGAAGTAATAGATGATAGTACTATTAAAATTAATTTAGTAAAAGAAGTACCTTTTTTTGAATATAATTTAACATTTCCAATTATGTCTTACAGATATTTTGAAAATGAGGATTTTGTAAATACTTCTAAAAACAATCATCCAGTTGGGACAGGGAGATTTAAAGTGACATTAGACAATGGAAATATAGTATTAAAACAAAATCAAAATTGGTGGAATATAAAAGATAATCCCACAAAATTAACTGAAATTTATATTACGAAATTTGGAAACATGGGAGAAGTTTATAATGCATTTAAAATTGGTAATATAGATTTAATAACAACAGAGAATTTTGAAGTAGAAAATTACATTGGTACAATAGGATATAACGTAAAAGAGTATAATGGAAGAAAATTAGATTTTATAGCCTTTAATTGCGAAAAAGAAACACTAACTCAAGAAGTAAGAAAAGCAATTTGTTATGCAATAGATAAGCAAAATATTGTATCTGGAATATATAAAGATAAATATAAAATATCAAATTATGTATTAGATTATGGAAGTTATCTATATGGAGAAAACAAAGTAAATTATGAATATAATATTGATAAAGCTAAACAAGTTTTAGAATCAAATGGGTGGAATTATAGTCAAAAAGCATGGAGAAAAACAAAGGATTATAAAACATTAAAGTTAAGATTTGATTTAGTTGTGAATTCTGAAAATGCAAAAAGAGTAGAAGTAGCACAAAACATTAAAAATAGCTTAGAAAATTTAGGAATTAAGATTAATATAATAAAAACAAATAGTTCACAATATAAAAAGTATTTAGAAAACAAGAATTACGATATAATTCTTACAGGAACATATACATCATATAGTCCAGACTTGTCAACATACTTTGGAAAGAATAACTTAGCTAAATTTGCTAATAGCAATATGGAGAGTTTAATAAAAGAAGTTAATAATATAACAGATGAAAAAGTGTTAAAGGAAAAGTATAACCAAATAGTTCAAATATACAATGAAGAAATGCCATATATATATTTATACAATAGCAATTGTAGTTTTATATATAGTGCAAAATTAATGGGAGAAATTAACCCAAATAGTTTTAATATATATGAAGGAATTGGAAGTTGGTACAGACAATAAATGAATTTAGAAACAGATCTAATGCTGGTTAAGGAGGAATGAATAAAAATGGAGCGAAAAAGATTGAAAGATATGCACATAGAAAAAGGGATTACATTGATAATACTAGTCATTACTATTACATTACTACTAATACTAGCAGGGATAATTGTACAATGGGCAATTGGAGAAAATCGGTATAATTTTAAGAGCAAAAGAAGCAAAACAGAAAACACAAGAGAATAATGCAACTGAAAAAGTAGAAATAGCAGTAATATCATCATATAATCAAATGGGCGAGCTTCAGTATGGAAATTTAGAAGATAAATATAGTTTGGAAAATAATATTAATGCAATAGAAGGTCTATTAAATCCTATAACCAAAGAAATAGAAAACTTTCCTGTTATCATTGTAGTTGATGGATATAGTATAAATATAGAAAAAGATGGTAGAGTATATCTAAGTAATAATATAGATAAGAAGGAAGAAGATACAAGACAAAAAGAAAAAGAGAGTTTAGCTTTACTAGAGCATTTTGAAACAAAATATGAAAATGAAAATGTAGATATTAACTATATTTCTACAGAATGTAAAAAAATAGGAAATGGATCTCTATATTTAAATGGAATAGCAATAAAAAATACAAATAGAAGCGAATTTAAATTTTTAAATGATTTTACGATAGATTATTGGATAAAAGAATCAGCCGAAAATTTAGATAAGGTATGGGCACCTCAAATAGTGTCTGCGACAACAAATGGAATATGGATAGGATTACATTCTGGACAATTTGTTGTTAGAGGTTATGGAAAAGAAAACTATTTAGTGTTGAACCCACCAACAATGGATGAATGGGTACATGTTGCAGTGACTAGAAAAAGTGGAATTATTTATGTGTTTTATAATGGAGTTATTCAAGGAACAGTTAATAATTCAGTTGACTTTCAATCAGGAGATTTGTTTATTGGTTCAGATGGAGGAGTAGAATATACTATAAATAGTTATATAGATGAACTAAGAATATTAAATGGAGAGTGCAAATATATAAGTAACTTTGAAACATCAACAGAAGAATATGATAAAACTAGTGGAATTGTGTATCATTTTAATTATGACGAAGTAAAAGAAGATAATGCAGAATTAAGTATGACAGATAAGAAATTTGGAAATGCCTCTAAATTTTTTAATAATACATATTTAAAATATAATAAAAAGAATGAATTTGGTTTTTCAAATGACTTTACAATAGATTACTGGATAAAAGAATCAGCTGAAAATCGAAAAAAGAAAAATGCAGGACATATAGTAGTTACAACAAAAAATGGAATATGGATAGGTCTATATTCAGAAAAGTTTGTAGTTAGAAGTTATGGGGAAGAAAATTATTTAGAATTAGATCCACCACCAATAGATGAATGGGTACATATTGCAATAACTAGAAAAAATGGAATTATTTATGTGTTTTATAATGGAATTCTTCAAGGAACAGTTAATAATACTTTTAATTTTCAAGCAGGAGAATTAACTGTAGGTTCGGATGGACAAGAACTACATATTACGAATAGTTATATAGATGAATTAAGAATATTAAATGGGTATGCTAATTGGACTAAGAACTTTATTGTATCTACGAAAGCATATGATTATTAAAATAGAAAAATATATTAATAGCAGTTATTAAATGTTAGAGAAGAAATAAATTTTAAAAATTTTTTTAAAAAATGTATTGACAAATAAAAAAAGTAATGTGATAATACAAATACAAACAAACGTTTCAAGAAAAATAAATTTAGGAGGAAGCATATATGAGTATAGAAAATTCAGAAAAAAGAAAAGCACTAGAAGCAGCAATGGGACAAATTGAAAAACAATTTGGAAAAGGTTCAGTAATGAAACTTGGAGAATTCCAAGCAATGAATATAGAAGCTATTCCAACAGGAGCATTAGGACTTGATATTGCATTAGGAATAGGAGGAGTACCACGTGGAAGAATTATAGAGATATTTGGTCCAGAATCATCAGGAAAAACAACACTTGCATTACATGTTGTAGCAGAAGCTCAAAAAGCAGGAGGAGAAGCAGCATTTATAGATGCGGAACATGCTTTAGATCCAGTATATGCTAAACATTTAGGTGTAGATATAGATAACTTAATAGTATCTCAACCAGATACAGGAGAACAAGCATTAGAAATTACAGAAAGCTTAATTAGAAGTGGAGCATTAGATGTAATAGTTGTAGACTCTGTTGCAGCATTAGTTCCAAAAGCAGAAATAGATGGAGATATGGGAGATTCACACATAGGTTTACAAGCAAGACTTATGTCACAAGCGCTACGTAAACTTGCAGGTGCAATAAACAAATCTAAAACAGTTCTTATATTCATTAACCAATTAAGAGAAAAAGTAGGAATTATGTTTGGAAACCCAGAAACAACACCAGGAGGAAGAGCATTAAAATTCTATTCATCAGTAAGATTAGATATTAGAAAAATTGAAAACATTAAACAAGATGGAGAAGTAACAGGAAATAGAGCAAGAGTTAAGGTAGTAAAAAATAAAGTTGCTCCACCATTTAGAGAGGCAGAATTTGATATAGTATATGGTAAAGGTATTTCGAAAGAAGGAAATATACTAGATATAGGCGTTAACCTAGATATTATAGAAAAGAGTGGTTCATGGTTTAGTTATAATGGAGAAAGAATTGGACAAGGTAGGGAAAATGTTAAAAAATACTTATTAGATAATCCAGAAATTATGGCAGATATTGAACAAAAAATAAGAAATAACTTTGAACAAGCATTTGAAAAAAGCTTAGGAGAAGAAGAACTTTCTACAGAAGAGGAATAAGAAGAAATTAGGGGTTGCATAGCAACCCTTATTAAATATGAAAGGGAAATATATGTATTCAATAGAAGAATTTGATAAACAAAAATCAAAAGTAATGAATTATATAATGTATAAGAAAAGAACAGAGCAAGAAGTTAAAAATAAGTTCCAAAATACTTGTGCAGAGTACCTACTTTGTGATATTATAACATATGTAAAAGAGGCAGGTTACTTAGATGATAGTGACTATGTAAAAAGGGCAGTAAGTGAGTTTATGGCTTTAAAGCATCTATCTACAAAAGAAATGAAGTACAAGCTATATTCAAAAGGTGTAAATAAAGAAACTATAGAAGATTATTTTTATGAGCACAAAGAAGAAATAGAAGAATACGAAAGAAAGTCAGTATACAATATATGTATTAAAAAGGAAAATACAATGGAAAAAGAAGAGATAGAAAACTATCTTTTAAAGAGAGGGTTTAAACAAGAAATCATAAAGGAAGTAATTTAAACAATAAACTTCGTCTTGCGTTGTTAAAATTTAGATAAAAAATCCTCAACGTGCAAGAGCACGCTTCGGTTTTTTACTAAATTTTGCCTAGCAATACTCGTTTCTTCTTTAAATTAAATTTTCTTAGTTATAACATGAAGGGAATGTAAATTAGAATGCAAAACGTATTAACTTTACAAAGTAACAAATATGCAATAAAAGTAGAAAATTTTGAAGGACCATTAGATTTACTGTGTCACTTAGTAGATAAAAACAAAATGGATATTTATTCTATAAAGATAAGTGATATTGCAGATCAATATATTGAATATATAAATAAAGCAGAACAAATGAACTTAGAAATTACAAGTGAATTTATAATTATGGCTTCAACTTTACTATATATAAAATCAAAAGGACTATTACCAAAACAAGTAGAAGACGAAGAAGAACTAACAGAAGAACAATTGATTGCAAGAATTATTGAATATAAGAAATATAAAGAAATTTCAGCAAAACTAAAAGAAAATTATTTACACTTTTCTAATAGATTTTTTAGACTTCCAGAGGAAATAAAACTTCCAAAGCAAAAATTAGAAAAAGAGTATACGCCTGAAATTATACCAGAACTTTATAAAGATTTAATAGAAAGAAGTAAAAACAGATTAAATCAAAACTCAGAAAACATCAAAAAAATAGCAATTACAGATACATATACAGTAGCAAGTAAAGTAAAAGAAATGTTTAGAGAATTACTAAGAAAACCAAGATTTGTGTTTAATAAATTATATACATTATCAAAGTGCAATAAAGTAGAAGTAGTTACAGCATTTACTGGTCTTTTAGAATTAACAAGAAGAGACAAAGTTATAGCTACTCAGGAAGAATTATTTGGAGATATAGTAGTAGAGAGAAATAGAAAAGTAGGATAAAAGATTTTCCATCTTTTATCCTACTTTTCTATTCTATTATAGTATGTTACGTTAAATTAAATGTAGAAGCAGATTCTATATCTGCCCCAATATTATAAAAGTATAATTCATAAAATTCAAAAAAATGTTGACAATAAAGAATAGGTTTTATAAAATGTTTGCAATAAAGAAACCATATATAAACATAAGATGAGAGGAAGAAATTTTATGAAAATAGCGAATATAAAAAATAAAAATGGAATTACCTTAATCGCACTAATAGTAACAATAATTTTAATGCTAATACTTGCAGGAGTAGTAATCAGTTTAACCATAGGAGAAAATGGATTGATTAACACAGCAAAATATGCAGTGCAAAAAAATAGTGAAGTAACAGCAAAAGAAAAATTAGAATTAGCACTTGCAGATTTGCAAGCACATAAATATACAAATGAAACTTATAATGAAAATGAATATATAGATAGCTACTTAAAAAATGAAGGAATGCAAGTTATAGAAGATATAGTTACAGTGGATGGGTGGAAATTTGAGATAGATAGAAGTGTTCCTCAAATTGTAGAGAGTTTAGGACAAGAAGAAATAAAATCAATAACAATATCAACACCATATGTAGGAACGAGTTCATTTACAACAAAGGTACAATATGTAACAAATGAAGAAGATGTAGAATCATATACTTATATGTTAAACGAGGAAGAAATAGCTACTAATGCAAACACAGAATATACATTAGAAGATACATTAGAGCCAGAAACAACATATAACGTTAAAGTAATTGCAAAATACAAAAATGGTCTAACAGTTGAAAGTAATGTTGTAACAATAAAAACAGAGAAAAGAACATACTTGTATAATAATGGAGAT
>JAAWOE010000044.1 GCA_022799315.1 Clostridia bacterium
TCAGATTTTACAGAATATCCATGAAGAGGGTGTACAGAGAAAGTCAGAAGAAGCATACAGGACAAAAGAAGTGGTAAGTGCAGTAAACAGGGGGATCAGAAATGCGGAGAAAAAAGAAGAAGATAGTAAATCATGGGATGCTTTTATGGATCGGAATAGAAGATTGTTAGATAAAGGGATTGAATCGGTGAAGAGGGAACGAAGTAAAACATATTTTAGTTGATGGGTAGTAGAGCGAGGGTAATTTGTTATAGGGCATATCGGATAGGGTGGACTTATCTGGTATGCCTATTTTTTAACCTTTAAATATGCTATTATATTTTAAAAGGACTTAGATGGGAGGCATATATGGGTTTTATTCATCAGGACACGATAAGCAAAAAATTATTATTAGTATATTGTATTGAAAACATGAGAAGGGAATTTGAAGAAGTTGGATCTAAAGTAGATTTTAAATCTAAGGAAGAAAGATTTGAGGAAATTACGGAAAAGATTTCAGCTCCATCATTTTTTCGAATGCGTATGAAGGTTACTGTAGATAACATAGAATATTTAATGAAAAGAGATTTTGTAGATGTTAATTTTTTAGAATTAATTAAAAAACAAATTGAATGTTTATCTCAAAGATATGAATATTGCGAAGATGAGTTACAAGAAAAGTTTGATAATAGTAAAAATGAGTATATAAGAGGAAAATTGAATATAGAGAAATACTTAAAAAAGAAAAAAGATATATTTATTCGTATAATTGATTTATATGAAAATTACATGTATTGTGAGAATGAATTAGTAAAAAAGATAATAGAAATATGGGATGAAGATCTAACTGATTGTGATACATATAAAAAAGGTGATAAATTCAAATTTTTGGTTTATGCAACAAATAGATGTGCAGATTTTGTATATAATAATGTGTTATATGGAAATGCGGTAATTCATACAAGTTATATAACCAATGAACACACAATGACCTACCAAGATAGAGACTATGGATTAATATATGGACTTAATTCAGAAAATCTTTTATTTATGAGCAATTCAGATAATATGACGGTCGATGAGGAAATATGGCTGGATAATTTCAAGTTCTCATTAGATAAATATTTCTTTTTTAGGGGAAATAATATAGTGGGGGTATCACAGATTAAACATAATATAGCACGAACTTATTTACCAGATCAATTGTTGGGTGAAAAGTATAATGAAATAGATTTAGCAAATAATGAATATACAATACCAAGGGCTGTATTTGTTTTTGAAGATGCTAAAGAATTTGGTATAGAAGAATCAAAAAAATTAGCAGAAAAATTAAAATTGAAATTGTTAATATTGCAGCGAAAACCTGTTCCTGTTTGTAGAAAATAACTTTCTCCCCAAGTATTAGCAAAAAACAGATACGGAAAATCATTGATTGCAAGAGTGATATTTAGTATAATGTATGTTGTAGCCAGTAAGCATGAATGACGTAGGAAAGAATATGTTTAGTAAGAAGATTTATATAGTAATATAATCCCATTTATTGTATGATTTCTTACATTTATTAGGATGCCATCTATCCCAAAATCTGTATGTTTTATTGCAGTTATTGGGATGCGGTGAAAAAAGTTCAGTAAAAATAGGAGTTCTGTATAGGGGTATATGATGATATAGGGTGGTAATTATATGGGAGATTTAAACATACCCCTCTATTCGATGAGACAAAAGAAGGAGAAATGACATTATGGCAGATGTTTGTAGCTGTTGCGGTAAGAAGATTCCATTTTTGGATGTAGATTTTGATTACATAGAAATTGATAAAGAATCGTATAGAATATGCAGTAAATGTAGAAGTAAAATAGGTGCATATAATTCTGGGGATATTCCCATTGATGAGGTCATTTCAGATGCTACACATGAAAAGGTAGTTGATTATCTTAGGAATATTAAGTCAGATGAAGAAATGGAACATGAGAAGAAGGAAAAAGAGCGAATTGAAAATAAAATAGTTGCACAGAGGAATGATCCGCTTTATGATGATATACACCAGATTGCCGGAGATTTGCGATTTATTAAGAATTTGATTATTGTAGGTCTTGTGTGTGGATTTATTTTGGGGCTTATTGGTGTACTTGGATTAATGTAAAGGGAGAGATAGAATAAAATGAACAAGAAAATTATTGCAGTAAGCAGCATAATTGGAATTATTGTCATTGGGGTAATTGTATTTTTGGTAACAAGGGGCAATTCTTCATCTGTTGTTGGTGAATGGGTGATAGATTCTTATAATACAGCAAATGGGAATATCAAACAGGAAAATATAGGTGAATATTATGGCGAAAATTATCAAAATGCCAATGCTGAATTTTCAGCGGTATTTGATGATAATGGAACGGTTATTTTAAATATGCCAGTTTATGAGGGAATGGAGCCAGTAAGCAAAGAAATACCGTATGAAATAAAAGGTAGCGAAATATATTTGTCTGCTGAAGGTGAGAGCATAAAAGGATTTGAGATAAAGGGTGATACTCTTATCATGTATGATATTGGTAATATTATGGATGAGGCGGTATTGAAAAAGAAATAGTGATTGATGGGATTCGCTGATTATGGCGAGTCCTTATTTTTTGCATTTTTATATATGGGGTATAGGGTATATATGACACTTTATGTATAGAAACGGAAACATACCCCCACCCCCTGTTATATGGGTATCAATAGAACTGCTGATTTTTGCTTCATTTTTAATCGTATATCTTTAGATTTTAGAGATAATGGTTATGAGTGATAAGTTATCAGGGTAAATATATTATGTTTGAGATTCTAAGATGTACATTTAATTTTAACAATAATAAATATACTTCGGGGTCAAAAAATTAAGGTGACGTATGAGAACAATAGATAGGGGCTTTAGCAGAATAAAGTCAGATTTTAATAATGTAAACCTACCGGCATACACCCTCGCGCCTACTGCCCCCTATACCATCATACAGACCGCATAAAGCCACAAATAACGTAAACGGTAGATAGTGCGTACCTCGACTATGAGGGCAAAGTGTGTGACAATAGACTATATTTCTATCACAGGTATTAAAAGTTGGTCCTTAACTT
>JAAWOE010000045.1 GCA_022799315.1 Clostridia bacterium
TCGACTCTTATAAGGGAGAAGACAATGCATTAGCGACAAAGAATCGCTATACATATGTGGCAAACAATCCATATAAGTATGAAGATCCAAGTGGACATAGAAGTGTAAAAGCACCTTTCAATAAGAATAATGCTGGGACTAAGGCTGTTATTAATAAATTACTAAACAATGCTAAATCAGCATTGTCGATGGTTAGTTCAGGTATAAATGGAATAACTACTAAATTAAAAAAAGATAAAATAAAAAAAGAAGAACAGCAAATGTGGGCCAATGCAGCACAAAAGATAATGGAACCATCCGATATAAGTAGAAGTCCCTACAAACAAGATATTGCTAAATTATTAATGGATAGTTGGACTGCCTTAAGTTCTGCATACAAGGCACGCGGATTAGGTGAACTTGCAGATCTTTATTCTAGTTATGAAACAATAGCTGGTTTACCAGAAATGCAAAAGTTTAATGAGATATCAAGAATCAATATTTTTCATTGTACACCAAATCCCAATAAAAAACATACAACATTCTATCCAAATCCAATAGCAAACGGAAGATCTTATGAGTCAATGCAAGGACAGATAAAAAAGGCGCCACCTTTAGATGATTTAAGTCAATGGCAGCTATCATCAATAATGAAATCAAATAGACAGCAATTGGAACAAGGACTACTACTAGGAAAGATATTCGTTACGATATTAACATATATAGCGCCAATAGCTTTTGATGCATTAGCACCTGGTTTTTTAACTTTGAGCAAAGCATCGTTTGATCTTGCTTCGTTTGTGTTTGGCTGTTTCAACGCTGAAGTATCTGCGTATGTAAATTCATATGAAATAAAGGATGATGTTGAATATGCATTGAGATTTACATTCGTTGATGGTGATAGTTCTACAATGTGGCTTGATACATATTTTAATAAAGATAATGTATTGATTGCACGATCAAAGTTACGCTCTTATACACAACAATAGTTTGAAAAATTTTTTAAAAGGTGATAAACATAAAACATATAATAAATATAACAAACATTATGAATAGCATTATTTAAATATCATATATGTTAATAAGGTTGATACTTTTTTATATAAGATTACACAATTTATAAGGAAGTAAAATATTTGTTGTTAACAAAATTATTAAATAAAAGAATGACTATACAATAAAGCTAGGTGGGAAGTTATGAAAAAATTAACAATTTTATGTATTATGATAGTATTCTGTATTGGGTGTCAAAATAAGGAACCAGAAAAACATGTGAATAATTTTGAAATTATAGATGAATTAGAACCAATAGGTTTAAAAAAAGATGATCAGTACCATTCGATTGATGTAGATCATGGATATGAAATATATAAAATCGCTATTGATAACTTTAATAAAGCACATGGGTTTCATTCATTTGTGACGGAGAGGTATTATACAGTAACGAAATGTTTGTATGGTAGTGATATTGATATGATTGTAAACGATTTTAGAACAGATAAAGCTTCAGCTATCATGCAACATAAGAGTGTAACTGAAAATCATGAACAAACTGTGTATTTAAAAAATAAAGAATTCTATTTTTCTGTGAATGGAAAGAAAATGAAAAGATCTGGTTTTCCTGATATTGTAGATGAAAGATATACATTTTTGGATATGAAAAAAGAATATATCATTAGTGTAGGTGAAAAATCTTTACATAATTCTAAAGTATATGAATTCCTATTGAATATTACTGAGTCTAACAAGGCAGAGTTTTTTAAAGAGTATGCGTTAGGAAGAATGCATCCTTTATCTGGTAATGTTTATTTATTGATGGAAATAGATAATAATAGTAACTTAAAGGAAAGTATGTTGATATATACAGTTGATAATTATGGTTCAAAATACTTGTTTAAATCACAGTGTGTTATTGATGATTATTCAGCACAAGATATCTCTTATCCAAAGGATTTAGAAACTTGGAAAGATTATCCTGTTTTAAAAGAAGATCTCGATAATTATTTCTAGCTTATAAAAGGTTTCTCTACCAATCCCTACTTAAAAGAATTATAATTAAGTAGGGATTTTCCTTTTCGCTTGGTCTTTGAAAACTTAATAAGATTCTGTGTTCTAAAAATTGATTGATCAAAACAACGTTTCAATTTGGCATATATGGATAGAAGTAGAGAATACAGTGGATAGTGTAATATCATTTACAGAATTTGTACAAGATTTTATGGATGATCCAATAGGTACAATCGCAACTCATATTTATAATCCAAATACTAAGCAATGGGCATTCATTAATTCTGATGGTACATTCAATACAGCGTTCAAATTGAGCGACACTCAATATAAATATCTAATAGAAACTGGAGATGTAAGATAATGAGATTGGTAACAAGTATTATGTCATTACATAAATTACTAGAAGAAGATAAAAATAAAATTATAAAATTATTTTCAAATGAATATCCTTATAGAATGGAAACATATACTTTTCATTATGATGAAAGCAAATATTATGAATTTGATATTGATTTATTCGATGTAGAATTTAAAAAAGAAACAATCTATCAAGACATAAATAGGTTGATAAGTTTATATGAGAAAATTATAGTTTCATTTCCTTTCGCATTAGATTTTATAGTAGGCAATGATGATACGACAAGTGCGGTTATGGATTATGAAAATAACTGGGAAGATGTTGGGAATGCTGGTTTATTCGTAACTAATCGAAAAATACAAAATTTGAAACCATACTATAGTTCTAATGTGTGCAATGCTTATGTAAATTTTAGATATGTTAGTTTTGGATGTATTTATTAGATCAATATATGGTTAAAAAGAATTCATCAAATTAATCTGTATATACAATTTTCATTTAAATTTTTTGAATTTCTATACTATAAGAATTAGAAAGTAAAATCTAAAGGAAAATTCTACAAATAAATCAATCCTGAAGTGAAAAGTTAAATTCCACTTCAAAAAGCACATAAAAATAAGTAGAATTTACTGTTACAAAAAGAAAGCAGATAGACAGGATTAGGATATATC
>JAAWOE010000020.1 GCA_022799315.1 Clostridia bacterium
AAAAATAAAAATAATTTAATTAAAAAATAAAAATAATATTAATTAAAAAATAAAAATAATATTAATTAAAAAATAAAAATAATATTAATTAAAAAATAAAAATAATTTAATTAAAAATTAAAATAATAATTAATTATTTTATAATACTATATAATATTTTCAAATTAAAAGCAATAATAAAATTTTAGTAATTATTTTGCAATTATTATTGACTTCTTAATGAAAATGTATTAAAATCAAAAACATATTTATTCAAAAAAGTTCTTGAGCGTTTCGCTCAAAAAAATCAAAATTATAAAAATATTTAATTTTTGCTTTAAACAGTTTATGTGTTTAATGCGGATATTTTAAGATTAGGAGGAATATGTTATCTGTTGTTAGAACTATTATACTTCAGGGCTTGAATGGAGTATTAGTTAATGTTGAAGTTGACATTTCACAAGGAATGCCAAGTTGGGAGATCATTCGGACTTCCAGATACTAGTGTTAAAGAATCTAAAGAAAGAGTTAGAACAGCAATAAAAAATTGTGGTATTAATTTATTTAGTAGAAAATATGTAATTAATTTATCTCCAGCAAACCTAAAAAAAGAAGGATCATTATTTGATATATCTATTGCTGTTGGTATTTTACAATCTATGGGAAAGATTTTAGATAATTCATTTAAAGATACTATTTTTATAGGAGAGCTTTCATTAGATGGAAAAATAAATCCTATAAATGGAGTACTTCCTATATGTATAGAAGCTATTAAATTTGGAATAAAAAAAGTCATTCTTCCTAAAGAAAATGCAACTGAAGCTGCAGTTGTTAAGGATATTGAGGTTATAGGTATTTCAAATTTAACAGAACTTATTTGCTATTTAAATAATGAAATTAAAATTCCAAGAGAAATTGTAGATATTAGAAAGATGTTTGAAAAGAAATTATATAATAAAATGGATTTTAATGAAGTTAAAGGGCAAGATGGAGTAAAAAGAGCTTTAGAAATCGCTGTTGCTGGACGGACATAATTGTCTTATGATTGGCTCTCCACGGTTCTCGGTAAAACTATGATGGCAAAAAGAATTTTAACAATTTTACCAGATTTAAGCTTTGAAGAAGCATTAGAAATTACAAAAATTTATAGTATTTCTGGAAAAATTAAAGATTCAGGAATTATTACGGAAAGACCTTTTAGAAGTCCACATCATACAATTTCACCAAATAGTATGATTGGAGGAGGGAAGATACCAAGACCTGGGGAAATTAGTTTAGCACATAATGGAGTTTTATTTTTAGATGAATTACCAGAATTTAATAAGGTAGCATTAGAGGTATTAAGAGGACCATTAGAAGATAGAGAAGTAATGATTAGTAGAGTTCAGGCAAGTTATGTATATCCTTGTAATTTTATGTTAGTTAGTAGTATGAACCCATGTCCATGTGGATATTTAGGAGATAAAGATAGAGAATGTAGATGTACAGATAAGCAAATTGAAACTTATAGAAATAAAATAAGTGGACCTTTATTAGATAGAATTGACATGCATATTGAAGTTCCTAATGTTAAGTTTGATAATTTTGAAAGCAAAAGTGCAGAAAGTTCTGAGCAAATTAAAATTAGAGTCGATAAAGCAAGAAAACTACAACTAGATAGATATAAAGATTATGGAATTTATTCAAATAGTGAATTAAATACAAAATTAATAAATAAATTTTGTAAATTAAGTGAGAGCTCTAAAAATATTTTAAAATCATATTTCGAAAAATTACACTTAAGTGCTAGGGCATATTCTAGAGTATTAAAAGTTGCAAGAACGATTGCTGATTTAGATAATTCAAATATTATTAAAGATGAACATATTTTAGAGGCCTTGCAATATAGAAGCTTAGATAAAAAGTAAATAGAATTAAAAATAGAAAGGAGAATTAATTTCATATTTAATATGAATTATATATAATAAATGAGTTTTTACATAGATATTAATAACATTAATTATCCAAAAATTTTAAAAAATATAAAAAATCCACCGAAAAAACTTTATTATAAAGGAAATTTGAAATTGTTAGAAGAAAAGGCAATTGCAGTTGTTGGCAGTAGAAAATTAACAGAATATGGAAAATATGTTGAGAGAAAGTTTGTAAGGGATTTGGCACTTCGAGATATTGTTGTTATAAGTGGAATGGCTATGCGGTGCAGATAGAATAGCACATGAAGAAACATTAAATGTTAATCGGGAAAACTATTGCTGTTATAGGAAGTGGGTTTAATCATATTTATCCTAAAGAAAATAAAGATATTTATGAAAGAATCCTAAATGAAGATGGATTAATACTTACGGAATATGAAGATAATGTAGAAGCATGTTCTAGAAATTTTCCTGCAAGAAATAGAATAATAAGTCGGATTGTCTAAAGGGATTCTTGTAGTGGAAGCTGCTATAATAAGTGGTACAAGCATTACGGCAAAACTAGCGTGGGAACAAGGAAGAAAGGTTTTTGCTATTCCTGGAAGATTAGATTCAAAACAAGGAATAGGTGTTAATAGATTAATTCAAAAGGGAGCTAAATTAGTTATAGGAGTTTCTGATATTATAGATGAATTTGATGATTTAAAAAATTATTCAAAAAGAATGATTATACATAATAAAAGAATAAAAAAGGAATATAGGAAAATTTATAATTTATTAAGTGATGTTCCTATGAGCTTAGATGAAATTTCTGGAAAAACTCAAAACACAATAAGATGTACAGCAAATTTGCTTAGTTTAATGGAATTAGAGGATTTAGTTCAACAAATTATAGGATGTGGATATGTCAAAAAATATAAAGAGTGAAAATAAAAATATTGGAAATTTTGGAGAAAATATTGCATATAGGTATTTATTAAAATATGGATATGATATTTTATGTAGGAATTATAATTGTGCTCAAGGCGAAATAGACATAATATTTAAAGATAAAAATGAATATGTCTTTGGAGAGGTAAAAACTAGAACAAATAATGAATATGGCTTTCCAGCAGAATCAGTTAATTATTATAAACAAAAACATATATGGAAAACAGCAAAATATTTTTTGTATACTAATAATCTTCTAAATGAATGTATTAGATTTGATGTTATTGAAGTGTATATAAATTCGAATAAAACGATTGTAAATCATATAAAAAATGCTTTTATGAAAATATAATGTATTTTTAATGATAGCTTTTATTGTGAAAAATATTATATTTTGGAAAATTTAAATATTGTTAATATATATTGCTTTTAACATTTTTGAAGATTTTTAGTTTTAAGAATTTCAAAAATGAGCGAAAATTGTGTTGAATACGTATATAAGATATAATTATTATGTTAATTTTGTCAAGTTTAGTATGAATTTGTAAATAAAAAAGTAATTAAAAAATATTGATATTTTAACTTTTTTAAATTATAATAGATAAGAAATAATATAATTATGAAGAGGTAATAAAATTGAAATTAATTTCTTGGAATGTAAATGGTTTAAGAGCAGTAGTAAATAAAGGATTTTATGATATATTTAAAAACTTAAATGCAGATATTTTTTGTATTCAAGAAACTAAAATGCAAGAAGGGCAATTAGACATAGATTTTGAAGGATATACAAAATATTTTAATAGTGCAATAAGAAAAGGCTATTCAGGAACTGCTATTTTTACAAAAATTAATCCTATTAGCGTAAAATATGGAATAGATATAGAAGAACATGACCAAGAAGGAAGAGTTATTACTTTAGAATTTGAAAAATTTTATTTAGTTGATTGTTATACACCAAATGCTCAAAGAGAACTTACAAGATTAGATTATAGAATGAAATGGGAAAATGATTTTAGAGAATATTTAAAAGAATTAGATAAGAAAAAACCTGTTATATTATGTGGAGATTTAAATGTTGCTCATAAAGAAATAGATTTAAAAAATCCAAAATCAAATAAAGGAAATGCAGGCTTTACAGATGAAGAAAGAAATCAGATGACAAATCTTTTAGATTCAGGATTTATAGATTCTTTTAGATATTTATATCCAGATAAAACAGATGCATATAGTTGGTGGTCTTATATGGGACGTGCTCGTGAGAAAAATATTCGGTTGGAGAATAGATTATTTTATTGTTTCTAAAAAAATTCAAAGTTGTATAGAAGAAGCAAAAATTCATCCAGAAATATTTGGTAGTGATCATTGTCCAATAGAATTAGATATTAAAGAAGTATTGTTATAATGAAAGGAGAATATATGAAAGAAAAAAGATGGACACGATATGTTGCATGGTTTATATTTGCTGTTGCATTAATTGTAGTTTATAAAACAATAGATAGCTTTGGAATAATATTTACATGGTTTGGTGGATTAATTAGATTACTTATGCCATTTGGACTAGGTATACTTTTAGCATATATGCTCTATTTTCCATGTAGAAAAATAGAAAAGCTATATGGAAAGATAAACTTAAAGTTTTTTCAAAAAAGAAAAAGAAAATTTAGTGTAGTAACTGTATATGTAATATTAATACTTGCAGTAGTAATATTATTAAATGTAATTTTTCCAATGTTATATGAAAGCATTATAGAATTAGCTGATAGCTTACCTAATTACTATAATAAAGCAGTTGAATTTTTAAGTAATCAACCAAAAGATTCTATTATTACAAAAATACATGCAGTAGATTACATAAAAAAATTAGAAGATGTAGATTATGTAGCATTTGTTACAGGATTGTTCGATTTTGATAATATTGGAAAATATATAAAAGGAATTACAAGTGTTGCAGGTGTTATATTTGACATATTTATAACTATTATAGTATCAATTTATATTTTATTTGAAAGAAATGATATCAAGAGTTTTTTAAAGAATTTATTTAAAGCAACTTGTTCAGAATTAGGATATAATAAAATCTCAAGATATTATGGAAAAACTAATAATATTTTTTATAATTATATAACAGCACAGATTTTAGATGCTATTGTTGTTGGAGTTATTACTTCAATTGCAATGCTTATAATGAATGTTAAATATGCAGTTTTATTAGGATTTATTATAGGATTATTTAATATAATTCCATATTTCGGTGCAATATTTGGGGTTGGAATTGCAATTCTTATAACTATTTTTACAGGTGGTATAGGAAAAGCTTTATGGCTTGCATTAGTAATAATAATCTTACAACAAATAGATGCAAATATTATAAATCCAAAAATTTTAGGAGATTCACTTCAATTAAGTAGAATATTAATAATATTTGCAGTAACGTTCTTTGGGGCATACTTCGGAGTTTTAGGCATGTTTTTAGGAGTTCCTATTATTGCATTAATTAAAGTATTCGTATTTGATTTTATAGATGAAAAAAACAAAGAAAAAGAACTAGTCCAACTAGAAAAATCAAAAAGTTAGATAATTTAAAAAACAAATTATAATAAAAAAATAACAAATAAAACAAAGATGTGGAAAGAATAATTTAAGGTAAAATAAATAATTTAAGACAAAATTTAAGACAATATAAAAAAGCAATAAATTAAAGAAATGCGTAGAAAAAAATCAAATTTTATACCTTTCTCACTTCTCACATTTTACCACTCACATTTCATGTAATATATTTGTAACAAAATTGCCAAAAAAGCTTGACTTTCTTGGCAATTTTTATTATACTAGTAAAGTATTATGCAAAATTAAGGTGGTATATTAGGCTTTTTTATATATACCTTAATTTTAATCAAATTATTTTATTCAGCAATTAGTTTTTTCTAATTAGTCTTTATGGTTGAGGAATTGGTAGAATAGGAACTATATTATCTTAAGGTTTTGTGGCAGGGATTTTAAGATAGTATAATAATTATTCTTCGCAAGAAGGACTTCCATAAAGAAAAAATCCTGCTAAATTTAAATAAAGGGTAAAAGGTGTTTTATTTTGAAAAAGGTAAACGTAAAAGACATTGTACATGAGAAATGTGTACGTAAGACTTTTGCTAAGATTGGTGATGCCGTAGATATTCCAAATCTTATTCAAGTGCAAAAAGACTCTTACGATTGGTTTATCAGAGAAGGATTGGGAGAAGTATTAGAAGATGTTTCACCTATAATTGATTACACTGGTAATCTTGTATTAGAATTCTTTGATTATTACATGGAAGAAAAAACAAAATATAGTTTAGAAGAAGCAAAAGAAAGAGATGCAACATATGCAACTAGATTACATGTTAAAGTAAGATTAATTAATCGTGAAACAGGAGAAATTAAAGAACAAGAAATTTATTTAGGTGATTTCCCTGTTATGACAGATAGTGGTACATTTGTTATAAATCGGAGCAGAAAGAGTTGTAGTTAGTCAGTTAGTTCGTTCACCAGGATGTTATTATGATTGGGTATATGATAAAACAGGAAAAAAAGTTTATACTTCAACAGTAATGCCAATTCGTGGTGCATGGCTTGAATATGAAACAGATAGTAATGATATTTTCTATGTTAGAATTGATAGAACAAGAAAATTACCAGTTACATCATTATTAAGAGCTTTAGGACTAGATACTGATGATAAAATAATTGAATTCTTTGGAGAAGAAGATAAAATCTTAGCTACTATAGCAAAAGACCCAATAAAAACAGCAGACGAAGCTTTAATTGAAATTTACAAAAAATTAAGACCAGGTGAGCTTCCAACAGTAGATGCTGCAAGAAACTTATTTGATGGATTATTTTTTGATAGTAGACGTTATGACTTATCTAAAGTTGGTAGATATAAATATAATAAAAAATTAAGTTTAGCTTCAAGAATTGCAGGTCAAATTTCTTGTGAAACTATTGTACATCCAGAAACAGGGGAAGTTTTAGTAGAAAAAGATGAAAAAATTTCTGAAGAAGTTTCAAAACAAATTCAAAATAGTGGTATAAATGTTGTTTATGTTGACGTTGAAGGAACAAAAGTTAAAGTTATTGGTAATGGAACTGTTGACATTAAAGAATATGTAGACCCAAAAATTGCTGAATATGCAAAAATAAAAGTAGATGTAAATTATGAAGTATTAAAAAATATACTTGCTCATACAGACCCAAAAGATTTAAAAAGAGTTATATATGACAGACGTTTTGAATTAGTTCCAAAACATGTTGTAACAGAAGATATTTTAGCTTCAATTAATTATTTATTAAATTTAGAACATGGTTTAGGAAAAAAAGACGATATAGACCATTTAGGAAACAGACGTATAAGATGTGTTGGAGAACTTTTACAAAATCAATTTAGAATTGGTTTAACAAGACTTGAAAGAGTTGTACGTGAAAGAATGACAATTCAAGATTTAGATGTTATTACTCCACAAACATTAATTAATACAAAACCTATAACATCTTCAATTAGAGAGTTCTTCGGAAGTTCACAATTATCACAATTTATGGATCAATGTAATCCATTATCAGAGTTAACTCATAAAAGAAGAATTTCTGCTTTAGGACCAGGTGGTTTATCTAGAGAAAGAGCTGGATTTGAAGTTCGTGATATTCATTATACACATTATGGTAGACTTTGTCCTATAGAATCTCCTGAAGGTCCAAACATTGGATTAATTTCAGCATTAACAACTTTCTGTATTATTAATGAATATGGTTTTGTTGAAACACCATATAGAAAAGTTGATAAAGAAGCTGGTAGAGTTACAGACGAAATTGAATATATGACTGCTGATGAAGAAGACGGAAAAAGTATATGTCAAGCTTCAGAGCCATTAGATAAAAATAATAAGTTTGTTAATAATAGAATAAGAGTTAGATATTTAAATGATATTAAAGAAGTATCTACAGACCAAGTAGATTATATGGACGTTTCTCCAAAACAATTAGTTTCTGTTGCAGCAGCTATGATACCATTCTTGGAACATGATGATGCTAACCGTGCTTTAATGGGAGCAAACATGCAACGTCAAGCTGTTCCATTAATGCTTACAGAATCTCCAATGGTCGGAACAGGTATAGAATATAGAGCAGCTAAAGACTCAGGAATAGTAGTAGTTTCAAATGAAGATGGTATTATAACAAAAGTAGTTGCAGATTGTATTGAAATTACAGATTTAAATGGTGAAAAACATATTTATCATTTAAGAAAATTTAAGAGAACTAATGGAGCTACTTGTATTAACCAAAGACCAATAGTTAGAGAAGGCGAAAAAGTTAAACGTGGAGATGTTATTGCAGACGGACCTGCTACAAAAAATGGAGAAATGGCTCTTGGTAAAAACTTACTTATTGCATTTACTACTTGGGAAGGTTATAACTATGAGGATGCTATTTTATTAAATGAAAGATTAGTTAAAGAAGATGTTTTAACATCAATTCATATTGAAGATTATGACTGTGAATGTCGTGATACAAAACTAGGACCAGAAGAAATTACTCGTGATATACCAAATGTTGGTGAAGATTCTCTTCGTGATTTAGATGAAAACGGTGTTATAAGAATTGGTGCCGAAGTTAAACCAGGAGATATTTTAGTTGGTAAAGTTACTCCAAAAGGAGAAACAGAACTTACTGCTGAAGAAAGATTATTAAGAGCAATTTTTGGAGAAAAAGCTAGAGAAGTTAGAGATACATCTTTAAGAGTTCCTCATGGTGAAGCTGGAACAATAGTTGATGTTAAAGTTTATACTAGAGAAAATTCTGATGAATTAGGACCTGGTGTAAATCAAATAATTAGAGTTTATATTGCTCAAAAAAGAAAAATATCTGTTGGAGATAAAATGGCTGGACGTCACGGAAATAAAGGTGTTATTTCTAGAATACTTCCAGAAGAAGATATGCCATTCTTACCAGATGGTACTCCAGTTGATGTTGTATTAAATCCACTTGGTGTTCCTTCTCGTATGAACTTAGGTCAAGTTTTAGAAGTTCATTTAGGAGCAGCTGCAAGACTTCTTGGATGGAACGTAGCAACCCCAGTATTTGATGGAGCTTCAGAAGAAGATATAGAGTCAATGCTTGAAATGGCAGGATTAGAAACAAATGGAAAAACAGTTTTATATGATGGTAGAACTGGAGATTCATTTGATAAACCAGTTACAGTTGGTGTTATGTATATGTTAAAACTTCACCATTTAGTTGATGATAAAATTCATGCTCGTTCAACTGGACCATATTCATTAGTTACTCAGCAACCTCTTGGTGGTAAAGCACAATTTGGTGGACAAAGATTTGGAGAGATGGAAGTTTGGGCATTAGAAGCATATGGAGCTGCATATACATTACAAGAAATATTAACAGTTAAATCTGATGATGTTGTCGGACGTGTTAAAACTTATGAAGCAATTGTTAAAGGTGAGAATATTCCAGAACCTGGAATACCAGAAGCTTTTAAAGTTTTAATTAAAGAACTTGAATCTTTAGGATTAGATATTAAATTATATGATGATAATGACAATGAAATAGAAGTTAAAGAAAATTCAGAATATGATGATGATGGAAATACTCATATGTTAGAAGAAGATTTAGAAACTGATGAAATTGAAGAAGAGGAAGAACCAGAAGAAAATAGTGAAGAGGAAGATGACGAATTTTTCACAAATATTTTAGATGATGAAATACCAGATGATGAAATATTAAGAGAATTAGATGAACTTGATGATGTAAATGACGAAGATGAAGAAAAATAAAGGAGGCTAATTCATGGAAGAATTAGAAAATTTTAATAAAATTAAAATAGGTTTAGCTTCAGATGAGAAAGTTAGAGAATGGTCTCACGGAGAAGTAAAAAAGCCAGAGACAATCAACTATAGAACTTTAAAACCAGAAAAAGATGGTTTGTTTTGTGAAAAAATATTTGGTCCAACAAAAGATTGGGAATGTCATTGTGGTAAATATAAAAGAGTTAGATATAAAGGAATAGTATGTGATAGATGTGGAGTTGAAGTTACAACATCTAAAGTAAGAAGAGAAAGAATGGGACATATTGAACTTGCTGCTCCAATTGCACATGTTTGGTACTTTAAAGGAATTCCTAGTAGAGTAGCTTTAATGCTAGATATTTCTCCAAGAAGTTTAGAAAAAGTTATTTATTTTGCTTCATATATAGTTCTTGATAAAGGTACTACAGATTTAATGAAATACCAAATATTAACAGAAAAAGAATATAGTGAAGCAGTTGAAAAATTTGGTAAAAACTCTTTTAAAGCTGAAATGGGAGCTGAAGCTATTCAAAAGCTTTTAGCTGAAGTTGATATTGAAAAATTATCAAAAGATTTGAAAAAAGAACTTGAAAAAGCAAGTGAACAAAAAAGAGCTAAAATAGTTAAAAGATTAGATACTGTTGAAAGCTTTAGATTATCAGGAAATAAACCAGAATGGATGGTTATGAATGTTATTCCTGTTATTCCACCAGATTTAAGACCAATGGTTCAATTAGATGGTGGTAGATTTGCAACATCAGATTTAAATGATTTATATAGAAGAGTTATAAACAGAAATAATAGATTAAAAAGATTGTTAGAGCTTGGAGCTCCTGAAATTATTGTTAGAAATGAAAAAAGAATGCTTCAAGAATCAGTAGATGCTTTAATTGATAATGGAAGACGTGGAAGACCTGTTACAGGTGCTGGAAATAGACCATTAAAATCATTATCAGATATGCTTAAAGGTAAACAAGGACGTTTCCGTCAAAACTTACTTGGTAAACGTGTTGACTACTCAGGTCGTTCTGTTATCGTAGTTGGTCCAGAACTTAAAATATATCAATGTGGTTTACCAAAAGAGATGGCAGTAGAGTTATTTAAGCCATTTGTTATGAAAGAACTTGTTGCAAGAGGAATTGCACATAATATTAAAAATGCTAAAAGAATGGTTGAAAAATTAAGACCAGAAGTATGGGATATATTAGAAGAGGTTATACAAGACCATCCTGTTATGTTAAACCGTGCACCAACTCTTCACAGATTAGGTATTCAAGCATTCCAACCAATACTTGTTGAAGGTAGAGCAATTAAACTTCATCCATTAGTTTGTACAGCATTCAATGCTGACTTCGATGGTGACCAAATGGCTGTTCACGTTCCATTAACACCAGAAGCACAAGCTGAAGCTAGATATTTAATGCTTTCAGTAAACAATTTATTAAAACCACAAGATGGTAAACCAGTTACAGTTCCAACACAAGATATGATTCTTGGTGCTTATTACTTAACTGTTGAAATCGCTGGAGAAAAAGGCGAAGGTATGTATTTCAAAGATGAAGACGAAGCTATGATGGCATACCAAAATGGTGATGTTGGTTTACATTGTAAAATAAAAATTAGACGTGAGAAAGAAATTGATGGTGAAATTAAAACTAAAACTATTGAAACTACAGTAGGTAGATTAATTTACAATCAAGGAATTCCTCAAGACTTAGGTTTTGTTGATAGAACAGACCCAGAAAAAGCATTTGATTTAGAAATAGATTTCTTAGTTATGAAGAAAAATTTAGGAAAGATTATTGCTAAATGTATAAATACTCATGGATTATCAGAATCTGCTGAAGTATTAGACTACATAAAATCAATTGGCTATAAATATTCAACAAAAGCTGCAATTACAGTTTCTGTTGCTGACGTATCAGTTCCACCAGCTAAAAAAGAAATTTTAACAGATGCTGATAAAAAAGTTGAAAATATATTAAAGAGCTATTCAAGAGGATTGCTTACTGAAGAAGATAGATATAACGAAGTAATTAAAGTTTGGGAAAAAGCTACAGATGATGTTACTGAAGCAATGAAAAATAACTTTGATGAATTAAATCCTATTTATATGATGGCTCAATCTGGTGCCCGTGGTAACATGAACCAATTAAGACAAATTGCAGGTATGCGTGGTCTTATGGCAAATACTTCAGGTAAAGCAGTTGAAATCCCAGTTAAATCTTGTTTCCGTGAAGGTCTAGATACTCTTGAGTATTTTGTATCATCACATGGTGCTAGAAAAGGTTTAACAGATACAGCTTTAAGAACAGCTGACTCTGGATATTTAACAAGACGTCTTGTTGATGTTTCACAAGATATAGTAATTCGTCAAGAAGATTGTGGAACTAAAGATGGAATTTATGTTGAAGATATTAAAGATGGAAATCAAATTCTAGAAAAACTAGAAGAAAGATTAGTTGGTAGATTTGTAATAGATGAAGTTAAAGACCCTAAAACAGGAGAAGTTTTAGCAACACCAGATAAAATGATGACAGATAGTGATGCCAAAAAAATAGTTGATAGTGGAATTAAGGGTGTTTATGTTCGTTCAGTACTTGGATGTAGATGTAAACATGGAGCTTGTAGAAAATGCTATGGTATGGGATTAGCTACAAGAGAATTAGTAAATATAGGAGAATCAGTTGGTATTATAGCTGCTCAATCAATTGGTGAGCCAGGTACACAGCTTACTATGAGAACATTCCATAGTGGTGGTGTTGCTGGAGGAGATATTACACAAGGTCTTCCTAGGGTTGAAGAGTTATTTGAAGCTAGAAATCCTAAAGGTGTTGCTACAATTACTGAAATTGGTGGTAAAGTAACAATTACAGATAATAAAAAGAGAAAAGAAGTTACAGTAACTGGAACAGATAATAGTAAAACATATGTAGTAAGCTTTGGTTCTAAATTAAGAGTAAAACAAGATGATATTGTAGAAGCTGGAGATCAATTAACAGAAGGTTCTGTAAATCCTAATGAATTATTATTAATAAAAGGACCAGAAGGTGTTTATAGATATATAATTGCTGAAGTTCAAAAAGTTTATAGAAACCAAGGTGTTGATATTAACGATAAACATATTGAAACTATTACAAGACAAATGCTTAGAAAAATAAGAATAGAAGATGCTGGAGATAGTCCATTCTATGTAGCTTCTCTAGTTGATATGATTGAATTCGAAAATGTAAATAAAGAACTTGTAGATAATGGAAAACGTCCAGCTACAGGTAAAAGAGTTCTTCTTGGTATCACAAAAGCAGCTATTGCAACAGAAAGTTTCTTATCTGCTGCATCATTCCAAGAAACAACTAAAGTATTAACAGATGCCGCTATAAAAGGTAAAGTTGATAATTTAATTGGATTAAAGGAAAATGTATTAATTGGTAAATTAATACCTGCTGGAACTGGATTAAAGAGATATCAAAATGTTAAAATAGATACTGAGGATGTAGCTACAGTGGAAACAGAGAATAAAGTTCCTGTTTCAGAAGGATAATTGTACCAAATAAAGATAGTAATTATATAAAGTAAAGAAATACAATTACACTAAACAAAGATAGTAATTATATAAGGTAAAGAAATATAATTATACTAAACAAAGATAGTAATTATATAAGTTAAGGAAATATAATTACATTAAACAAAGAATAATAATTATATAAAAAAGACTACTAATTGAGATGAATATAAAAAAATTCATTTCAAAGGTAGTCTTTTTTTGTTTTAAACTAATGTATAATAGAATTCCTATTAGGGAAATAGTAGAAATAAAGATTATAGATATTCGTATTACAACATTTTAACTTAAAATTAATAAAAAAAACAAAAAAATGTAAAAAACTGTCATAATAAAACTTCCGTAGCAGTTATTCCAGAATATGGTAGAAATGGCTGGAAACGACTATTTACATAGTTTTTATAAAGTGAGAAAATATATAGTAATATATAATGTCTTTTTAAGTGTTTGGAATATTTATAGCCATTACAAAAATGTCTATTGAAAGCAAGAGATAATAGGCTAAAATTTATTCTAAAAACTGTGTAAGTATGGAGGAATATCATGAAAGAAAAGTTTACTAAGAAAAATTTAATTTTATTTTTAGTTGCAATAATAGTATTTCTAGGAATAGTAATACTATTTGCTAATATTTTTAGTCCAAAATCTAAAATTAAAAATGAGAAAGTAAATGATGCAGAGCTAGCAAGAGCAAGAGAATATGCTAGAGTAGAAGATGGACAAGAAAAAGTAGAAATAACAAATAGTACAGGAGAAAAAGTAAATTTCGATTATGTACAATTTGATGCATTTTTCTTAAGAGATTTAAATGGAGATGGTTACGCAGAAGGCGTAAGAGGAACATGTAAAGAAATTGGAAAAGAAGATACTCTTTACATGAAACTTAACGTGCTTACAAAAGGATATTTAAAAGACGGAAAAATAACAATAAATGGAGATAAGAATTATTACCTTCAAACATCAATAGTAAAAGATAATGAAGTAAAAAATAATTATGTAAGTAATGATACTCAAAAGATAGAATTTAATAAAATAAAAAACGGAACTCAAAAATTATTAACAGCAGTAGTAAGAAGTGGCGACTATTCATATACTTCAACAAAAACAGCAGCAATAGGAAAAGATATAAATAAGTATAGTAAGATAAATAGCGTAACTTTAACAGGAACACATGTTGAGGAATTAGAAGATGGCTCTACAAAAGAAACTCCAATAGAGAAAACTGTAGAGTTTAATGTGGATTGGTATGGGACTACAAAGGCGGAAATACCACAATATGTAGATGGAAGTACAAACAATTTAAATCAAAGATATGACATAAGTAAAACAATAGATGAAGAAAAACAAGAAATAAATTTGAATTTTAAAATAGGAGTACAAGAAGCAGAAAATAAATTATTATTAAAAAAATCATATATAGAAGGTACAATTCCTCAGTTAAATGGATATAATCCAAGCAATGTGTATATAGAAGGAACAAATGTAATTTATACATATAATGAAAAAACAAGAAAGTTTACAGCGCAACAAGAGGCAATTTTAGATGAAAATAAAGTAATAAAAACAGAAGCTAATAATGGTTCATATTATGAAAAAAGATATAATATATATGATGTAAGTGTAGTATATCCTTTAGAAGTATATAAAAGTATAGGAACAGATTCAATAGAATATAAAATACCAATAAAAGCATATTATGAAGGATATAATAATGAGAATAGTGAATTTAAAAATCCATATAAATCAAATGTAGCTGAAAATGTATTTGTAATAACATATAGTAAGCCAGATGGATATGTAGCAAATTTTAGGGTTGATGTTGGAAGAATAGCATATAATCCAGTAAGTAGATATATAATATCAAAGTTAAAACCATTAAATTTATATAATGGAATATCAGAAAGCGAAAAGGATGATAAATATCTTGTTAGATGGTATGGATATACTGGAACTGCAGTAAATTCTGGAAGAATGATAATGAAAGAGAGTAGTAATAATGAAAAAATAAATTCAGATATGTTTATAAAAGATGATTCTAGTGAAGAAAGTATGGAAGATGTAGCAAGTTTTATTGGTATATATTTTTCAGATCCAAAAAGTTTATTAGGAGAAAAAGGAGTAATAGAAGTATATGATGATGAAACAGGAAACTTATTAGCGACATTTGATAAAACAAATTGGGATAAATATAATGAATCAAATCCATATAAATATGATGCTCCAGTAAAGCATATAAGAGTAGAAACAACTAAAGTAAATGCAAATAGTAAAATAACAGTATATAATATAAAAGAATTAGATGATTTAAAATTAGTTAAAAAATATTCTGAGTTAGAATTTGAAACATTAAAATATATAAAAAGTACACTTTCAGGATATATAGGAGAATCATATATAAATACGAGTATAGATCAGGTAAATTATGAGGCACCAATATCAGTAGCTAATATAAGTATAAATAATAATATGATGTCAACACAAGAAACATTCAAAAATGCAAAAATAACAATACAAACAGAAACAAGAGAATATGATAATGAAGTAAAATGGATAAATGGTTCATTTTTAATTAAGATGCCGAAAAATATAATAGATTTAAAAATAAATAATGTAAGTATAAAAAATAGAAGTGCAAAATTAGCAAGTTATGAACAATATGAAAAGAATGGAGAAAGATTCATAAAAATAAATATAGAAAATGAAAAAGAAGCGAATTATGCAATTACGATAGATTGCGATATAACTCCAGATCCAAGAATTCCAACAACAACTCAAAATATGGAATTATATGCATCTAATAGTGTTAATCAGAATTACTATTATGAATCAGAAGATAAATATGATGTAAATAATAATTTAAATTTTAAAGAAAATGTAAATAAGAGAACTATATCAATAAGTTTAGTATCGCCAAACTCAATACTTACAAGTCAAGTTGCTAAAAATTATGATGATAATGGAAATGAAACTATAGCTCCACAAGTTGCATTAGTATCAAAAGAGCAAAGAACAGCAACAATTTCATTAGAGATATTAAATAACTATTCAAATACAATAAGTGAAATAAAAATATTAGGAAAAATACCAACACAAGGAAATACATATTCAATAAATGGCGCAGATATGGAATCTGAATTTAGTACTCAAATGTCAAATAGTGGAATAATATTGCCAAAAGAATTACAAGAAATGGCAAAAATATATTATTCAACTAAAGAAAATACAACACAAGATATAGAAGATAGTAAAAATGGTTGGACTCAAAGCCCATCAGATTTTTCACAAGTAAAAAGCTATTTAATAGATTTAGGAGATAAATCTTTAGAAAGAAGAGAAAAATATGAAATATATTATGAAATAAATTTTCCAAATTCATTAAATTATAATCAAGTATCATATAGTCATCATTCAGTATATTTTAGTTTAGATACAGAAAATGGAAAATACAGGACGCAAACAGAACCAAATAAATTAGGATTTAGAATAGCTAAATTATATGATTTAGAATTAACAAAATATCAAAAAGGAACAAATAAGAGCGTATCAGAAGCAATATATAGTATACAAGAAGAAAATGAGGACGAAAAAACTGGCGTAACAGATGAAAACGGAAAAATAAATATCTCAAGATTATATATAGATAAAACATATATAATAAAAGAAATAAAAAGTCCAAGTGAATATGAATTAAATGAAGAGATAATAAAATTTAGAGCAATAGAAGAGAATGGACAAATAAAAGTAGAAAAAGTAAGTGGAAATGTAAGACAAATTTTAGAAGTACAACCACTAGAGCAAAAAGAATGTAAAATAAAGGTAGAAGTAGAAGATGAGGTAAAAGCAAACTTGAAAATTCGAAAACAATCTCAGCTAGATGGAAAATTATTATCAAATGTAAAATATAAATTAACAGGAAAGGGGCAAGGTACAGGAAGAATATTAACAACATATAGGAATGGAGAAACAAATTTAAAAGGATTATATATAGGTGAAGAATATACTTTAGAAGAAATAAAAGCAGAAGGATATTATTTAGCAAATCCAGTTAAATTTATAATAGACAATATTGATGGAAATTATGAAGTTAAAATAATAGAAGGAATAGTAAAATCAAATAATATAACAAAAGAAAATGAAATTCCAACATTAAATTTAGTATTAGAAGATGAAAAAATACCAGAATATAATTTGGTAATAAATAAAGTAGTAAAAGATGAAGAAACACCAATAGAAGGAGTAAAATTTGGATTATATAAAGGAACTGAAAGAGTAGATACTTTTACAACTGATAGTGAAGGAAAATTAACAATAACAGGATTATATCAATATGTAGAAGAAAAACAAATAGATCAAACATATACATTAAAAGAAGTACAAGCTCCAGAAGGATATACAAAAGTTCAAGATATAACATTTTATGCAAATAAACAAAATGATTTATTAGATATTCAAATATTATCAGGAACAATAAAAGAAAAGAGTGTTACAGGAACAACAATAACAATAACAGTAGAGGATAGCCCAACTTTCAAATTAATAAAGAAGGATGGGAAAACAGCAGAATTATTAGAGGGAGTAAAATTTGCAATATATAATTATGAAACAGGAAAGCCAGCAACAGATAGCAAAGGAAACATTATAGGAGAAAAACAAGTAATAAAAGGAAAAACATATTATGTAGTAACTACTAATTACAAAGGAGAAATAACGGCAAATTTACCAGAAGGATTATATGAAGCAGTAGAATTAGAAACATATGAGAAATATGAATTAGGTACAGATATAGAAAGAATACATAGATTTGGAATAGGTATGACAAAAGCAGAAGAGAGAGAATATCAGGTAGTAAGTGGAGATAGTGTAGGAGGAAGTAGTGATGATGTTATAAATTTAGTAATAGAAACACAAGATGGAGGATATTTAGTAGGAGGATATTTCTATAGTGAAAATATCCAAGTAGGAGAGTATATTCTAACGAATGCAGGTAATTATAATTTTGATGGAATGATAATAAAATATAGTAGTGAAGATGAAGTAGAATGGGCAACATCAGTAGGAGGAAATAGTGGTGATTATATAAACTCAGTAATAGAAACACAAGATGGAGGATATATAGTAGTAGGAGATTTTTATAGTGAAAGTATCCAAATAGGAGAGTATACACTAACAAATGCAGGTTCTAATGATGGAATGGTAATAAAATATAGTAATAAAGGTGAAGTAGAATGGGCAACGGCAATAGGAGGAAATTCTTCTGAGAAAATAACATCAATAATAGAGGTGCAAGATGGAGGGTATGTAGTAGTAGGAGATTTTTGGAGTGAAAGTATCCAAATAGGAGAGTATACCTTAACAAATGCAGGTGATATGGATGAAATGATAATAAAATATAGTGCTAAAGGCGAAGTAGAATGGGCAACATCAATAGGAGGAAATGAAATTGATGATATAAAATCAGTAATAAAAACACAAGATGGAGGATATGTAGTAGGAGGAAATTTTTATAGTGATAGAATTCAAATAGGAGAGTATACACTAACAAATGCAGGTGATTATAATTTTGATGGAATGATAATAAAATATAATGCTAAAGGCGAAGTAGAATGGGCTAGGTCAATAGGAGGAAGAGATTATGATTATATATATTCAGTAGCTGTAACACAAGATGGAGGATATGTAGTAGGGGGATTTTTCTTTAGTGAAAGTATTCAAGTAGGAGAGTATACTCTAACAAATGTAGATTCTAATGATGGAATGATAATAAAATATAGCGCTAAAGGCGAAGTAGAATGGGCAACATCAGTAGGAGGAAATAGTGGTGATTATATAACATCAATAATAGAAACACAAGATGGAGGGTGTATAGTAGAAGGAAGTTTCAGGAGTGAAAGTATTCAAGTAGGAGAGTATACTTTAACAAATGTAGGTGATACAGATGAAATGATAATAAAATATAGTGCAGAAGGCAAAGTAGAATGGGCAACATCAATAGGAGGAATAAATTATGAACAAATAAATTCAATATCTGAAACAACAGATGGAGGATATATAGCAGTAGGAGGTTTCAGGAGCGAAAGTATCCAAGTAGGAGAGTATATATTAACGAATGGAGAGAAATATAATTTTAATGGAATGGCAATAAAGTATAGTGCAGAAGGTAAAGTACAGTGGGCAATATCAGTGAAAGGTGATTCTTCTGAAGAAATAACATCAGTAATAGAAATGCAAAATGAAGAGTATGTAGTAATAGG
This sequence comes from Clostridia bacterium, assembly GCA_022799315.1. Taxonomy (GTDB): domain Bacteria; phylum Bacillota; class Clostridia; order TANB77; family CAG-508; genus RGIG8482. The sequence continues at coordinate 19,463 of JAAWOE010000020.1, forward strand.
ATATTTTAGGAATACTAGTATTCAAATAGGAGAGCATACATTAACAAATGCAGGTTCTAATGACGGAATGATTTTAAAAATAGCAGAAGTAGTAACAGAACCAGAATTTCCACAAACCCAAGAAATAACAGTAGAAAACAATTTGAAACAATTTAAAATAACAACTGCAGTAGAAAAAGTAGACGGAGTAAAAGGAGGAAACATCTCAGGAGAACTCGAAAAACCATATGAAATAGTTGAATACGGAAATAACAGTACAAAAGAAATAAAAATGACTCCAGATGAAAACTATGAAATTACAAAAATAACAATAAATGGAGAAGAAGTAAAATTCAATAGAACAGAAGATGGAAGTTATATATTACCACAGTTTGAAAATGTAAAAGAAAATAAACACATAGTAGTTACATATATCTCTATTGATAAAAAAGATCCTGAAATAATAGTACATCATTACATAAAAGGCACAACAACAAGAGTAGCACAAGATGATATTTATACAGGAAAAATAGACGAAATATATACAACAAAACCAAATATGGATATAGAGGATTATGAATTAGCACAAGATGAAAATGGACAATATATAATCCCAACAAATGCAACAGGAAAATATAAAAAAGAAACTCAAGAAATAGTATATGAATATGAACGTAAAAAGGTACTATTAACAGTACATCATTATTTAGAAGGAACAACAACTAAAGTCACAATGCCAGACGGAACAGAAGCAGAAGATATAACAGATAAGCAAGTAGAAGGAACAGAATATGTAACAGAACAAGTTACTCCACATAAGATGTACAAAATAGCAGAAGTTCCTGAAAATCATACAGGAACATATGAAAAACCAGAAGTAGTAGTAACATATTATTATAAAGGTGTAGATTCACCTGGTGTAGTAGTGCATCATATTGATACAGATACAAAAGAAAAACTTGCAGAAGACGAGATATTGCCAGTAAGAGGAAATGGAAAATATGGAGATCCTTATACAACAACAGCAAAACAAAGTTTAATAGAAAATTATGAAGTTGTAGTAAAAACTGATAATTGGCAAGGTACAATGACAGATGAGCTAATAGAAGTAACATATGAATATCGTTTAAAATACAATATGGAAATTGTAAAATATAAGAAATCAACAACAGATGTAGTACAAGGTGTAAAATTTAATATAAAAGGTGATGGTTTACCAGAAGAAGGAAAAGAATATATAACAAATAATGAAGGAAAAATACAAATAAATGGACTATTAGCAGAAAGACAATATACTATTCAAGAAATAAGCACAAATAATAATTATATATTAAATGACGAACTAGTAGTAATACAAACACATAGAGAAAATGGTAAATTAAAAGCAGAAGTAATAAGAGGAACTTCAAAAGCAATAAAAGTATTAGAACCAGCAAGTGGAAGTATTTTACCAATAGTACAACTAGAAATAGAAAATGAGCCAAAATATGAATTAAATGTTCTAAAATATAAAAAAGGAACAGAAGAAACAATAAAAGGAATTAAATTCAACTTAAAAGGAAATGGCTTACCAGAAGAGGGTAGAAATTATGTAACAGATGATAATGGAAAGATAAAAGTAACTGGTATAATTCCGGGAGAAGAATATACAATTCAAGAAATAAGTACAACAAATGAATACATGATAAATAATGAAATAATAACATTCAAAGCATATAGAGAAAATGGCAATTTAAAAGCAGAAATAATAAGTGGTATAGCAAAATCAATAGATATAGAAGAGGCAAAAGAAGGAACAGTACCACAAATAAATTTAAAAATAGAAAATGAACCAAAATTTAATATAGAAATAGTTAAATATGAAACAGGAACAGATAATAAAATTCAAAATGCAAGATTTAAGTTTTCATCTAATAATATATTAGACAATAGAGAATATGTTACTAGTAGAGATGGTGTAATTGAAATTCAAAGGTTAAATCAAAATGAAGTTTATACTATAAAGGAAATATTTGCTAAAGGCTATTATGTAGATGAATCAGACTTTACAGTAAAAGTGGAACGTATAGATGGAAAATTACAATTAGAGTGTACAGGAAGAATTAATGAAGAAAATGATAGTATAACAGCAAGTTTAATAGAAAAAACAAATGAATTACCAACAGTACAAATAAATGTAGGAAATGTAAGTATACCTAAATATACTTTAGAACTTACAAAAGTTGGAAGAAGAACAGGTAATTTATTAGAAGGAGCAAAATTCGAGATATCTGGTGCTGGAAGAGATGAGAAAGCAGAAAAGAATTATGTAACAGCTAAAGATGGAAAATTAATAATAGAAAATCTATATGAAGATGAAGAATACACTTTAAGAGAAGTTTATCCACCAGAAGGATATAGTTTAACTGAAGAACCAGTAGTATTTAAAGCAGTATATAATTCAAAAGATTCAGGTGGAAACGGAGATCAAGGCGAAGAAGCTGGAGGAGAAGAATCTGGTGAAGAAACACCAGAAGGAGCAGAAAATGGAGTAGAAGCTCCAGAAAAAACTGGCAGAAAAGGTGAAGAAGGTTCAGAAAATCCAGAAGATCCAGAAGGCCCAGAAGGAAGTGGCGGAGAAGGTGATGGAGAAACTACACAAACACCAGATGATTTAAATGAAGGATGGAATCTACAAATACTAAGTGGAACTTTTGCAGAAGACGCAATTATAGAGAATTCAACAATAAAAGTAAAATGGGAAGACGAATTATTATTTAACTTAAAGAAAACAGATGAATTAACAGGAGAAGCTTTAGAAGGAGCAAAATTTGTAATTCAAGATTTAGAAGGAAATAATGCAAAAGATGTTTCTGGAAATGAAGTTGGAGTAATAGAAAATATAAATGGAACTGAAATGAGAGTGTTAACAACAGATAAAGATGGATTTATTTCAGTAGAGATTGCTCCTGGATTATACAAAGCAATAGAAGTACAAGCTCCATTTGGATATAAATTATCTAAAAATCCAACACAATATTTCGGAATAGAAAATGCTCAAGAAGGTATGTATATAGGAAAAGCAGTTTGGGCAGGTCATATAGCTGGAAATAGAAATGATGTTATAGAAAGAGTTGCCGCAACAAAAGATGGAGGAGTTTTAGTAGCAGGAGAAACTACAAGTGATGATTTTGATGTAGGAAATAATGCTACAATAACTAGTCCTGGAATGATAATTAAATATAGCAAAGAAGGAGTACCAGAATGGAGTAAAACAACATCAGGAAATGTTTTTGGAATAACAGAAACAGAAGATGGTGGATTTGCTGTAGTAACGAGTAATGGATATGTAATAAAATATGATAAAAATAATAATCAAGAATGGGAAAGAAGACCTATTACAGATGCAATGCAAGCAATAATTGAAACAGAAGATTATAGAATAATTGCAGTTGGTAAAGGTGGAAAATTAGTTAAATATAACAGAGATGGAACAGAAATTTGGAATAAAACCGAAAGTGCAGACAATATTACAGCGATAGCTAAAACTAGTGATGGCGGTTTTATAACAGGAGGAAATGTAACTGGAAAAACAACACTTACAAAGTATGATGCAGATGGTGTTAAACAGTGGAGTAAAGATGGAGTAAATGGTTATACTTGTTCTGTTATAGAAACAACAGATAGAAATGGTTATGTATTAGGTGGATATTTTACCCAAAATATACCAACAAGTACTGGTGAAATTTTAATAAACAAAGGTTCAAGAGATGGGTTTATAGCAAAATTTGATACAAATGGTAATACCGAGTGGTGTAAAGCATTTGGTGGAAGTGGTATGGACTTCATTAACTATATGATACCAACAAACGATAATTGTATTTTAGCAGTTGGAAATGTATCTGGTACAGTTAAATTAAATGATAAAATACAGTTAACATCAAATGGTGGTAGAGATGGAATAGTTATAAAATATAATAACACTGGTGAAATAGAATGGGCAACATCAATGGGAGGAATTAAAGATGATTGGTTTACTTCAGCTGTACAAACAGAAGATGGTAGAGTTTATGCAGGAATGTATGCTAATGGAAATGTTACATTAGATAATGGAAAATTATATATAAATCAAGGTGGTGTTGATGGCTTATTAGTAGAAATTGAAGAAACTATTGTACAAGCAGAAGTTCCAGAGAAGCAAGAAATAGAATTTAAAGATGAAAAATTGACATATAATATAACAACAGCAGTAGATGGTGTAGGAGGAACAATATTAGGTCAAGAAAAAGACCCATATGAAATAGTAAAATATAAAGCTACATCAGTAAGAGATATTATAGCGACACCAAACAGTGGATATGCAGTAAAAGAAATAACAATTAATGGTAAAGCTATATCATTTACACGAAATCAAGATGGAACAGTAAAATTAGATAAATTTACAAATATGTCAGAAAATAAGCATGTAGTAGTAAAATTTACAGCAAATCCAGCAGAAGTAATAGTACATCATTATAAAGATGGAACAACAGAAAAAGTTGCTGAAAGTGAAATAATAAATGGAGAAGTAAATCAATTATATACTTCAAATGCGAAAACAGACCTTGAACTATATGATGTTGTAACTCAAAAATTACCAACAAATGCAGAAGGAAAAATGACATCACAAAAAATAGAAGTAATATACTATTATACACTTAAAAATGCCAATGTAATAGTACATCACTATAAGGATGGAACAACAGAAAGATTAAGTCCAGATGAGGAAATTCAAGGAAAAATTGATGATAATTATATAACAACATATAAAACAGATATAGAGAATTATGAAATCGTAGATAAAAAGTTACCAACAAATGCAGAAGGAAAAATGACATTAGAGCCAATAGAAGTAATTTATTATTATAAATTAATACCAAAATCTGCTGTTACAGTACACCATTATATTGAATATACTGAAGAAAAAGTAGCAGAAGATGAAAGCATAGAAGATAGAATAGGAACAGACTATGAAACAGAGCCAAAAACAAACTTAGATAAATACGAAATAGTAAAAGAAAAGTTACCAACAAATGCAACAGGAAAAATAGAACAAGAACCAACAGAAGTAATCTATTATTATAAATTAAAAGATACTAAAGTAATAGTACATCACTATAAAAACAATACAACAGAGTCTTTAGCATCAGATGAAACAATATTAGGAAAAATAGATGATAGATATGAAACTTTAGCAAAAGAAGATATAAAAGGCTATGAAGTAGTAGAGTCAAAATTACCAACTAATTCAAATGGAATAATGACTGAAGAAACTATAGAGGTAATCTACTATTATAAACAAAAAATTGCACAAGTAGAAAATCAAATTTACAAATATGGAACAGAAAAAATAACAGAAAAAACTCAAAAATTAACATATGATATAGAATATACATCAAGTATAAATGAGTATATAGGAAGTGCAAAAGTAACCATAACAGATAAATTACCATATGAAATAGATGAAGAAAAATCTAACTTAAATGGTGGTATATATAATGCAGAAGAAAAAACAATAACATGGACAGAAGAAATAGAAAATATAAATACATATGAAAATGGAATTTATTCTCTAGATATATCAAAACAAATAGAAATAGTATATATCAATATGGATTATTCTGTAGAAAATATTTCAAATGCAGTAAAAGGAGAAATAACATTAGAAAATGGACAAGAAGAATTTTCAGAAGATACAGCACAAACACAGGTATACTTTAAGAAAAATGTAATAGTTACTAAAGTATGGAACCATACAAATAATACATTTAAACGTCCAGAAAGTATAAAACTACAAATAAAAAATGGAGATATGGTAGTACAAGAACAAAATGTAACAAAGGCAAATCAAGTAGATATAAATGGAGAAGAAATAACATGGGAATATGAATTTACAGATTTACCAAAATATGATGAACAAGGAAATGAAATAGAATATAGCATAAGTGAGGCAGAAACAGAAACAGGAGATTTAGATTATTATAGCCAAACAATAAATAACGAAGCTAAAACAATAACAAATGAATTTATAGGTCCAGTAATTGAAATAGCCAAAACAGCAACAACTCAAAATAATTTAGAATATGTAGTAAAAGGTGAAAAAATAACATATACAATAACAGTTACAAATGCTGGAGGAGTAGCAAAAGAAATACTTGTAAAAGATACAATACCAGAAGGAACAACTTTAGTAGAAGGTTCAATAAAAGTTAATAATTCAGATGAAGTAACATTAGAAAACTTAATTCAAGGAATTATGATAAATTTGGAACCAAACGAAAGTAAAACAGTTTCATTTGAAGTAATTGTAAATGATTTGGAAAACAATCAAATAATAAGTAATATAGGAGTTGTAAATAAAACTCCAGAAAATCCAGATTCACCAGATGAATTAACAGATGAAGTAATACATATTTATAAAGAACCAGTAATTGAACAAAGAAAAACTCTACTTACAGAAAATGAATTAGATTATGTAGTAGAAGGCGAAAAGATAACATATATGATAATAGCTGAAAATATAGGAGGAATAGGAAAAGATATTCTTATAAAAGATGCTATTCCAGAAGGAACAAGCTTTGTAGAAGGTTCAATAAAAGTAAATGGAAATTCTACATATGAGTTAAATGGAGAAAGTGTAGATTTAAAAACAAAGACAGCAGAAGATTTATCAAATGGAATAATAGTGAATGTACCTGCACAAGAAGGAAGTATTAATTCACAAACAATGTTAAGCTTTGAAGTAACAGTAAATGAATTAGAAGAAGGAATATATGAAAAGACTTTAAAGAATATAGCAATAGTAAATAAAACACCAGAGAATCCAGATTCATTAGAAGAACCAACAAATGAAGTAGAAACAAAAGTAAAAAAAGCAGATATAATATTTAGAAAAGAATCAGTTCCAGAAGCAGGAAGCAAAGTAAAAGCAGGAGATGAAATAACATATAAAATAAATGTTATAAATATAGGAACATTATATTCTTTAGCAAGAGTAAAAGATGAAATACCAGCAGGAACAACATTTGTAGAAGGTTCAGTAAAAATAGACAATAAATCAAGCTATGAATTGAATGGAAAAACTATAGATTTAAGTGTAAAAACAGCAAATGATTTAAAAGAAGGAATAGAAATAAAAGTTTCAGAAGCAGAAGGAAAATTAGCAGGAGCTGTAGAGCTAAGCTTTAAAGTAAAAGTACAAGATATAGAAAATAATGCAGTTATAAAAAATGTTGCAAATG
>JAAWOE010000021.1 GCA_022799315.1 Clostridia bacterium
ATTTAAAAAGGTATTTTGGAATTTTTTTAGCATTAATTGCAATTTGGGAAATTTATTCTTTGGTAAAAAAGTATAAACAGGAAAAAATAAGACATAATAAGAATATTAGTAAAAAGTAATAAAGGAAAAAAGAAAGGGGTAGTATTTATGAAATTTGTAAAAGGTATGGTTATGGGAACATTAATATCTGCTGGAGCTATTATGTTATATAATGAAAGAAATACAATGAAGAAAAATAAAATGGTTAAAAAGGGTAAGCAATTTATCAAAAAAATGGGAATCATCTAATGATTCCCATTTTCTTATTTAAGGAAAATATGTCATTTTAAGATAAAAATGTAGGGGCGATTTTAATCGCCCACGTGGCTAAATCACATTGTTTCTCTATTTAAATATCTTTAAATAATTACTGACAATCATGTAGTTTTATGATATAATAATTATGTTACGCAAAAAAGCAACTACAAGTAGGAGGAGAGAATTATGAAAGGCGTAATTCATAACCAACAACCTTTTCAAAACCACCGAAAGGAAAATCTTGCAAGTCTTTTTGGAATGTCTCAGGGAACTGATATGGACATGTATGATTATGAATTCGGTGAAAATGGTGCACTTGAAGTGATACACAAGGATGCACCTGAAAAGTAGAGAAGGAAACAAGGAAAGAGGGAAAACGTATTTTGGTTTTCCCTCTTATCATATTAAGAAATATAATTATCTACAGCAATCTGGTTTACATGGTTTACAATCAGGTTTACATTCTGGTTTATGCTCTGGTTTGCATTCTGGTTTACAATCGCCTACAAAGCAATCACATTTATCCATTTTTACACCTTTTAAACATTTACCTTCACGGCTACATTTAGCACATACGCTAACATGTTTTACTTGGTCAACCCAGAAATTGATTTCGTATTTTTTATCTGGACAAAGTGGTCCAAATACGAATTCTCCTTCTTCATCTGTAAATGTGTGAGAAACTGGTCTTCTTTCTTCTTTACCGCATTCACATACTACTTCAACTAATTTTACAACAGCATCACAAATTGGTTCTTTATAACAATCACGAATTACACCATAAATAACATTTCTATTATCACATGGTAAAGTGATATCTAAATCAAATTGTTTGCCACAAGCAATGTTTCCATCAATGTCAACAATTGGGCAACATGGTTTTTCAAAATCCATAAAAATCTACCTTCCTTTTACTAATATTAGCTTTAAAGCTTACAATATATTGTATGAAAATACGACAAATTTGTGATTTATTTGATAAAAATAATGATAATTTTAAGAAAAAAGAAATAAAATTTTATTGAAAAAATGCATTGGATGTGATATAACAAGTACATAATTTATAGGAGGAAACAAATGAAACAAGAAAATCAAAATAAAAGAAATAAAGGACAACTATTTGTAAGGATAATGGCAGCAATTTTGGCAGGATTAATGATGCTTGCAGCATGTGGAACATTAATATTTTACTTATTAAGTATGTAATAAAAAGAGGTAAATACTATGATAGATGGTTTTGGAATAAGTATGCAAAAAATTTATGACGATATCATACTAGGTTATATTACAGCATTTTCACAAAATCCAATGAGTTTGTTAATTTTACTAGTAGATATTGTAATTGTCATATTTTTAGGTACAAAAATTATAAAGTTTGCTAAAGATTCAAGAGCGTGGCAATTGTTAAAAGGAATTTTCTTTTTAATAATTGCGAATGTATTAAGTTATGCATTACAATTAAGAATTTTAAATTTCATATTAAATATTGTTATGACATGGGGAGTATTTGCACTTATTGTAATATTCCAGCCAGAACTAAGAAGAGCATTAGAGCAACTAGGAACTAACAAATTAACGAAGTTTTTCGGAATTGATAAAGATATTGCAACACGTACAAAAGAAGATATATATAAAATTATTATTGCAGTGTTAGAACTTGCAAAAACAAGAACAGGGGCATTAATAGTAATAGAAAGAGATATTCAAATTAAAGATATTATAGCAACAGGAATTAGTATGGATTCAGAAGTATCTCCGCAATTACTTGTAAATATATTTGTGCCCAATACCCCACTTCATGATGGAGCGGTTGTAATAAGTAATAATAAGATTGCAGCGGCAGCATGTATGTTACCACTTGCAAGTGATACAGATATTGCAAAAGAACTTGGAACAAGACATAGGGCAGCAATAGGAATATCAAAAGAATCAGATGCAATAGCAATTGTGGTTTCAGAAGAAACAGGAAAAATATCAATTGCAAAAGATGGAACACTAATTGCTGATGTAAAAGAAGAAACAATGAAAAAAATTCTTATTAAAAATATTGTAACTAAGCGCTTTGGAGAAGAAAAGATAACCAAAATAGATAGGCTAAAAAGTATAAATTTTAAAAAAGAAAAAAATAATAGAGAAGAAAAACAGGATTAAAAAATCCTGTTTTTTATATAAATTTATATACCGCTTCTGCAAAACCAGCATTTGCAGATGTGTTTTGGGTAATGTAACTTGCAATATTTTTAACTTCATCATATGAATCAGCAAGTGTTGCACTTACACCAGAAGTTTTAATCATGTCTATATCATTAATATTATCTCCAATTGCCATAACATCAGAACGATTAACATTTAGGAAATTACTAAGGTATTCTAATGCATAGCCTTTTCCAATATTGGTAGGAGTAATATCTAAATATTCATATTCTTTATTAATAATAACATCTTTATAAAAATCCTTTTTTCTTATTAAAGTAACATTTAAATTAAGACTTGACAAAATTTCATCTTTTAAATCAGATAAATCTCCAGTACTAGAAATTACTAATTTAAAAATAGGAGTTTTATTATTAAGAACATAATCCTTTATATTATTTACAGTTTTGAAAGATAGGTCACTTGTACTTTTACTACCATTTAAAACGTAATTTCTAAGGTCCATATAAAGAAGTTCTTCACTAATTACTTCAGAATCACTATATATATGAACATGTAAGTTGTGTTTTTTCGCTAAATCATAACAAGCATTAAAATCTTCGATAGGTAAAAGGTTTTTGTAAATTTCTTCACCAGTTTTTAAATTGATAATTTGTGTGCCATTTCCAAATATACCATATGAGGCATGACACTTATCACAAATGTCTTTTGTAATGGAATAGGTCTTTCCAGTACAAATTGCAAAGTCAATATTTTTTTTATTGATGTCTTCGATAGCGGTTAAATTTCCAGTTGGTATGAAGTTGTTATGGTCTATTAAAGTGCCATCTAAGTCACTTGCAATTAATTTAATTGGCATACAAAACCTCCTATAATATTTGTTCTATAATTAATCTAATTTTTTACTATATTAGCTCCACGTGGATGATGTGCTTTTCTTTTTAAGCCTAAAAAGAAAATGCCCATCATACAGCAAGATGGAGCGGATTTATAATTACTACATCTATGCTAGTTAGTATCATAATTATATTAATTATGGCATTATTGTATCATATAATACTTATTAATAGTAGTAAAATTTAAAAAAATAATGTATAATATTGTAAAATAATGAAATTGGAGAAGATTATGAGAAACATTAAACTAACAATAGAATATGAAGGCAGCGATTTTAATGGTTGGCAAAAGCAACCAGACCGATTAAATATTCAAGGTACAATAGAATCTGTCATTGAAAGCATAACAGGTGAAAAAGTAGAATTAAATGCATCAGGTAGAACTGATGCAGGAGTTCATGCAATAGGACAGGTTGCAAATTTTAAAACTAATTCAAACATTCCAATAGAAAAATTTGCAATAGCTATAAATTCAAGGCTAAAGAAAACAATTGTAGTAAAAAAAGCAGAAGAAGTGGAAGAAGATTTTCATGCAAGATATAATTGTAAGAAAAAAACATATGAATATGTCATAAATAATTCTGAATATGGAAGTGCAGTTTTTAGAAATTTAGCATATCATATACCACAAAAGTTAGATGTAGAAAAAATGAAAGAAGCGGCACAATTTTTTGTTGGTGAGCATGATTTTAAAGCATTTAAATCAAGTGGAACAAGTAGCAAAAGTAGTGTAAGAACTATTTATGATGCAAGTGTTATAAAAGAAGGAGAAAATGTAAGAATACGATTAACGGGAAATGGTTTCCTATATAATATGGTACGAATTATCTCTGGAACGCTAGTAGATGTGGGATTAGAAAAACTAGAACCTGAAGAGATTACAAAAATAATAGAAGAAAGAGACAGAACAAAGGCAGGAAAAACATTGCCTGCACATGGCTTATATTTAGTAAATGTAGAATACGAATAGTAACCAAACAAGTAAAGTATTCATAATATATACTAGCAAATATAGAAGGGAGAATATTATGAATACTTTACTTATATTTTTTGCATTACCACTTGCTACAATAATACTTGCAGCTGTTTTGCAAAAGTTAATAAAATGTCCAGTATTAGTTGCGGCAATATTTTTTGCAATATATTTAATTGTAGCTTTTGCTGTGTTTAATGCAACATTTTTAATTGCAGCAATTGTATATACAGTTCTTGCATATGTAACAGCAGCTATCGTAAGAATAATTTGTTGTTTTATACGTAATTTTAACCTAAATTGTGATAACGATTGTTCTTGCAGATGTAATAGAAGAGATAACGATTGTTCTTGTAGATGTAATAGGGTACTTAATACATCTAACAACACAATAGCTCTAACTAATACAAATGGCGTAACAACTACATCAGATACAAATGGGTGCAATTGCAGAGTAACTTGCCAAGATGCACGAAATGCAATATTTAATAACGGATATAATAGAGGCTATAACAATGGTTATGATAATGGTTATAATAATGCATTCGATTTTTGGAATGATGAAAACAATAACAATGACAACAATGACAATAATAATGCATGCAATCAAGACTTAGTAGCAGCTACAAACAATATTGCAAATGCAATTAATAATAGATGTGGATGTAATTGCAGAAGAAGATGTAGATAACACACTAAAATGACCTATAAAGGTCATTTTTTAATGCACTTTTGTTTACTATTTCGCCAAAATATGATATAAAATAAGAGGTAAGAGGTGGAAAAATGAAAATAGCAGTTTTATCTGACATACATAGTAATATTGTAGCATTAGAAGAAGTACTAAAAGATGCAAAAGCTCAAAATGTAGATGAATATATTGTGTTAGGCGATATAATTACAGATTTGCCATTTACAGATGAAGTAATAGATAAAATAATAGAATTGACTCCATATGTTATTAAAGGAAATAGAGAAGCATATTTACTAACATATGAAAATACAAAAGAAGATGATAAATGGAAAACATTACAAGCTAAAAGTGTAGTATGCTATTTGAATTATACAAGACAAGATAATATAGAATATATGCGAAATCTACCAGAAAATTTGGTATTAGAATTTGAAGGAGTAAAAATAAAAGCAGTACATGGTTCCCCTTATGATGTAGCAGAACTATTATATTTTGATACACCATTAATGGACAAGGTATTTAACGAATTAGAAGAAGATATATTGGTTTATGGACATAATCATATACCTGCAAATCATGAAGTAAGAAATGGAAAAATAGTAGCTCAAGTTGGAACGCTTGGAATGCATAATAATGGAATTGGAAAGCCACAATATACAATAATTACTTGTGAAAATGGAAAAGCAAGTTTAGAAGTGAGAACTATAGATTATGATAAAGAAGAATTAAAAAAGAGAATACAAAAAAGACGGTGGGTTATATAAAGAATCATATTATTGGCAAAATCTATGTTATTATACACTTGTAACAGGGAAAGATATTAGAAGAAACTTTTGTAGAATGGCAAAAGAAAAAATGATTGCAAGATATAATGGAGATTGTCCTAAACCTTTAGGCTATCATTTTGTTTCATTTGATGATGATATATACTTAGAGGTAATGGAGCAATTCAAAAAATATTTTTTATTATAGATAGAAAGAAAATGTAGGGGCAGGCCTCGTGTCTGCCCATGTAGGAGGAATTTGAATTTCCAAAGAAACGAGAAAGGAGAAAAACATTGAGACTTGATAAATTTTTAAAAGTAGCAAGAGTAATTAAAAGAAGAACTGTTGCAAATGAGGCAGCAGATTCAGGAAGAGTTTCGGTAAATGGAAAACAAGTAAAACCAAGTTATGAAGTAAAAGTTGGAGATATTGTTGAAATAGCTTTTGGAAATAGTACTTCAAAATTTGAAATTATTCATATTCCAACATCTCTTGGAAGAGACATGCCAGAACTAATTAAAATATTATAGGAGTACAAATGAAATTTAAAGAGAAACTATTAGAAAATGATTTTGGTGCTTATTTATATGACTTAAGAATGAAACATGAATATACAGTAGAAGAATTAGTAGAAAAATTAAATATAGAAACTATAAAATCAAAAAATATTAGAAAATGGGAACACGATTTGGAATTTCCCAATTTAGACCAAATGTATAAATTGTCAGAAATATATAGAATTCCAATAGAAGAATTAATTCAAGTAAGGACACAAACATTAGAAGAAGGCTTAAAGGGAATACATAAAGAAATTGTCAGATTTTTAAGCTATTTACTAGGTTTCTCAATTTATGGAACAATCATACTTTCTAATATATTAATATATGGTACTCTAATTATAGTATTTTTAAATTTTATAGCAATAGCAAATCAAACACTATAAAAGAAGGAGAAAGAAATGTCAAAATTTATTCATTTACATGTACATAGTGAATATAGCTTGCTTGATGGAGCAAATCGTATTAAAGACTTACCAGTAAGAGCCAAAGAAATGGGAATGGATGCGATTGCTCTTACAGACCATGGGGTAATGTATGGTGTAATTGATTTTTATAAAGCCTGTAAAAAAGAAGGAATTAAACCAATAATCGGATGTGAAGTATATGTAGCAAATAGAAGTAGATTTGATAAAGAAGCGGGACAAGACTGGAATAATCATTTAATTTTGCTTGCAAAAAATAATGAAGGATATAAAAACTTGACTAAACTTGTATCAAGCGGTTTTACAGAAGGGTTTTATTATAAGCCACGTATAGATAAAGAAATATTAGAACAACATCATGAAGGACTGATTTGCCTTAGTGCATGTCTTGCAGGAGAAGTAAATCAAGCAATTTTAAAAGATGATATGGAGCATGCTAGAAGTGTTGCACTTTGGTTTAAGAACTTATTTGGAGAAGACTATTATTTAGAAATACAAAACAATGGAATAAAAGAACAAGCTCTTGCAAACCAGAAATTAATAGGTTTATCAAGAGAACTAGATATCCCACTTGTTGCAACAAATGATGCACACTATTCAAGAAAAGAAGACGCATATAATCACGAAGTTTTGTTATGTATACAAACAGGGAAAAAGATGAAAGATGAAGACCGTATGCGTTTTGAAACAGAGGAATTATATTTAAAAACAAGCGAAGAGATGGAAGATTTCTTTAGTAATGTTCCAGAGGCTATAGAAAATACAGTAAAAATTGCAGATAAATGTAATGTTGAATTTGAATTTGGACATACAATTTTACCAAATTATGATGTACCAGAAGAATTTGCTACTCACTACGATTATTTAAAAAAACTATGTGATGATGGAATAAAAAAACGTTATGGAGAAAACCCATCAAAAGAAATTTTAGATAGAGCAGATTATGAAATAGGTGTTATTAACAAGATGGGATATGTAGACTATTACCTAATTGTATGGGATTATATTAATTATGCAAAATCTGTAGGAATTCCAGTAGGGCCAGGACGTGGTTCAGGGGCTGGTTCGATTTTAGCATATGCTATAGGTATTACAGATATTGACCCTATACAATATAACTTACTCTTTGAACGTTTCTTAAATCCTGAAAGAGTAAGTATGCCCGATTTTGACGTTGACTTTTGTTATGAAAGAAGACAAGAAGTAATAGATTACGTATGTCATAAATATGGATATGATCATGTATCTCAGATTATAACCTTTGGAACAATGGCAGCAAGAATGGTAATTCGTGATGTTGGAAGAGTGTTAGACATTCCATACCAAGATGCAGATAAACTTGCAAAAATGATTCCAAATGAATTACATATTACAATTCCAAAAGCATTAGAGCAAAATAGAGAATTAAAAGAATTATATGAAACGGATAGCGAAACAAAACAAGTATTAGATATTGCAATGGCACTAGAGGGAATGCCAAGACAGGCTTCCACTCATGCTTGTGGTGTTGTTATTACAAAAGATCCAGTTGTAAGCTATGTGCCTTTATATGTAAATACAAAGGATGGTTCTATTACAACACAGTTTATAATGACAACACTAGAAGAACTAGGATTATTAAAAATGGACTTTTTAGGATTAAGAACACTAACAGTAATCCAAGATGCTATTAACCTTGTAAAACAAACTAGAGGAATAGATGTTGAATTTGATGAAAAAATGAATGATCCAAAAGTATATAAATTATGGGCAAATGGAGAGTCTAGCGGAATATTCCAATTTGAATCTCAAGGAATGACAAACTTTATGAAAGAATTAAAGCCAGATAGCTTAGAGGACATCATTGCAGGGGTTTCACTATATCGTCCAGGACCAATGGATCAAATACCAAGATATATTAAAAATAAGCTTGATCCAGCGCATGCTGTATATACACATCCATCATTAGAACCAATATTAAATGTTACATATGGTTGTATGGTATACCAAGAGCAAGTTATGCAAATAGTAAGGGATTTAGCAGGTTATTCATTAGGACGTGCAGACCTTGTAAGACGTGCAATGGGTAAGAAAAAACTAGATGTTATGGCAAAAGAAAGAGAATACTTTATTTATGGAAAACTAGATGATGAAGGGAATGTTGAAATTCCAGGTTGTATTCGTAATGGAATTGATGAAGCATCTGCTAATAAAATATTTGATGAAATGGCAGAGTTTGCAAAATATGCATTTAATAAATCACATGCTGCAGCATATGCGGTAGTATCATACAGAACAGCATATTTAAAAGCATATTACCCAGAAGAATTTTTAGCAGCTACATTAAATAGCTATTTAGGAAATCTAGATAGAGTTCCAGCATACATTGATGAATGTAAACGTTTAAATATAGAAATTTTAAAACCAGATATTAATAAAAGTTATACAAAATTTACAGTAGATAATGGTAAAATACGTTTTGGGTTAGGAAGTATAAAAAATGTAGGAATTGCAGCAGTTGATAGCATTGTAAAAGAAAGAGAAGAAAATGGACCATTTACAAGCTTTACAGATTTTTGTGAAAGAATGCAAAATGACGCAGTAAACAAAAAGTGTATAGAAAGTTTAATTAAAGCAGGAGCGTTTGACGAGTTTTCTCAAACCAGAAGTACACTTATGGCATCTTTTGAAAATATTATAGATACAATTTCGGATTCTTCTAAAAAAATGCTACAAGGACAAGTAACGATGTTTGATTTAGCACCAGAAGATGAAAAAATGAGTGATATAAAATATACTTATAACAATTTAAAAGAATATACAAAACGTGAACTATTATCTATGGAAAAGGAAATGCTTGGATTATATATTTCAGGTCACCCATTAGATAACTTAAGAGATGAAATAGAAAAACAAACTAATATTAATACAATGCAAATGAGACAGCTACACGAAAATGAAGAAGGAACAGAAGAAATAAATATTACAGAATTTAAAGACGGACAAAGTGTTAAATTTGCAGGAATTATAAGTAGTGTAAAGAAGAAATATACAAAGAACAATAAAATTATGGCATTTCTAACAGTGGAAGACTTATATGGACAAGCGGAAATTATTCTTTTTGAAAACTGTTATCAAACCTGTTCAGAGATTTTGCTAAATGATAAAATTGTAGTAATTGAAGGACGCTTAAGCGTTAGGGAAGATGAAGATACAAAAATTGTAGCAAATAGAATTACAGAATTTGGTGAAAAGAAAAGTAAGAAATTTGTAATTGATATAACAGATTTACAAGAAGATACAAAAAAACGTCTAAGAGGAGCAATCAAATTCTTTTCAGGAGATAAAAACAACATTGCAATTTCTGTAAAAGAAAAAGAAGAACTAAAACCATGTGGTGGAATATACCTAACAAATGAAATAAGAAAGCAGTTTGAAGAAATTGTAGGTGCAGAAAGAGTAAGTATAATAGAAGAATAAAAAATAGCAGATTAGATTTTTCATCTAATCTGCTATTTTTTACTTTCTAATATAAGACATATTTTGTGTTACTGTAAGAACAACGCAATAAGAATTAGTAGTTATTTTTGGTTAATACCAAAAATGTAATGAAGAAAATTTTCAGATCTAACAGAAAGCTAATAGAATTTACATATTGAATGTCATATTCACATTTCTGGTCTAAACTAAGAAATTTCCGTCCATTTACTTGAGATAATCCTGTAATTCCAGGTTTTACTTCAAACCTTCTTTGTTGTTCTTTGGAAAAACATTCATATTCAAGACGTGAAGGTCTAGGGCCAATTAGACTCATCTCTCCTTTTAAAATATTGACTAATTGAGGTAATTCGTCAATGCTCGTTATACGAAGAAATTTTCCTAATTTTGTAACTATATTATCATTCGGTAAAGTTGAACCTGGCCTCGTTTCGCTTCCTAAAACCATAGAGCGAAATTTGTACATCTTAAATTTCTTTCCACCTTTTCCCAATCTGTATTGTTTAAATATAACAGGACCTTTAGAGTCCAATTTTATTGCTATAGAAACTATAGCAAATAATGGAGAAAGCAAAATTAGGCTGATCAGGGAAAAAGTAAAATCAAAAAAACGTTTTACATTTAAATATATGTAATTCCGATTTTTCATAAATTAAACCTCCTTAGTAAAGAAAATTCAACAATAAATTAACAGTATCATAATTATGATAACATAAAATATAAATGTGTGCAATTACTTTATTTTTATGTTTTTCACACACTAGACACAATGGCAAGTTATAATGTATAATAATTGTTATAAAAATGGGAGTGAATAGGGTATATGAATAATGTAACAGTGCTTGTTGTAGATGACGAATCAAGAATGAGAAAATTAATTAAAGATTTTTTAGTGCAAAAAGAATTTAGTGTAATAGAGGCTGAAGATGGAGAAAAAGCATTAGAAATATTTAATGAAAAGCAAAATGAAATAGGATTAATTTTGCTTGATGTTATGATGCCAAAATTAGATGGCTGGTCTGTGTTAAGACAAATAAGACAAACTTCTAAAGTTCCAATTATTATGCTAACAGCAAGGGGAGAAGAACAAGACGAATTATTTGGGTTCGAGCTTGGAGTTGATGAATACATTTCAAAGCCATTTAGCCCTAAAATTTTAGTTGCAAGGGTAGAAGCTATATTAAATAGAGTAAGAGGAAATCAGAATAAAGTAGATGATTATGGCGGAATTACAATTGATTCAGACGGAAGAACTGTAAAAGTTGATGGAAAGCAAATAGACATGAGTCTTCGTGAATACGAATTATTAAAGTATTTAGTAGATAACGAAGGTATTGCATTATCAAGAGATAAAATCTTAAATAATGTATGGAATTATGATTATTATGGAGATTCTAGAACAATAGATAGTCATATAAAAAAGATAAGACATAAGATTGGTAAAAAAGGAAAATACATAGAAACAATGAGAGGTGTAGGATACAAATTTGAGGTGAAAAAATAAAAAATGAAGAATGTAAAGAACAAATTTAAATCTATAAGAATTAAACTATTTTTAACACTATGTATAGCAGTTGTAGTAATTATCTCATTTTTAATATTAACCAATAACTTTGTATTAGAATCTTTTTATTTATATTCTAAGACAAAGGACTTAATCTCCATTTATGATAGATTAAATACTTATTATTCTGAAAATCAAATAGAAAACAGTAACGAAATAGAGACAGAACTTGAAAAAATCTCTATTAATAATAATTTTGATATATTAATTTGTGGACAAAATAATATTATAGTATATTCTACTAATAGAAATTTCTTATCAAACATTGATGAAATAACTTCTATAAAAGGAACTTTAGGACGAAATGAAAACATAGTATATAAAAATAAAAAAGTAGTAATAAGAAAATTCAAAGATAATAATAATGGAATTACTTTTATGATATTTAATGCAACATTAGATAATAACTATAAGCTATATATTAGAATGCCTGTTGCACCAATATATGAAAGTGTAAAAATTTCAAATAACTTTCTATTTTTAATTGGTGGATTTACAATACTAATTGCAGGAGTTGTTGTATCATTTATTTCAAGAAAATTTACTAATCCAATACTAGAATTAAATGATATTGCAAATAAAATGTCTAAACTAGATTTTAGCCATAAATATCGTATTACAGATACAGAAGATGAGGTTAATAACCTTGGAAAAAGTATTAATACTATGTCAGATAAGCTAGAAAGGACTATAAAACAACTAAAAGAAACAAATATAGAACTAGAAAAGGACATAGAAGAAAAGTCTAAAATAGATGAAATGAGAAAACAGTTTATTTCAGATGTATCACATGAATTAAAAACACCAATTGCATTAATTCAAGGATATTCAGAGGGATTAATTGAAAATGTAAATAAAGATGAGGAAAATAGGAAATTCTATGCAGAAGTTATTTTAGACGAAGCAAACAAAATGGATAAATTAGTACAACAGCTATTAGAACTAATGAAGCTTGAATATGGTAAAAGAGAATTTAATAACAAAAAATTTAATATATGTGAATTAATAGAAGAAGTAATTAGAAAATCTACAGTAATGTTAGAAGAAAAAAATATAGAAGTTAAGTTTGAAAATCAAAACGAGGTTTATGTAGAAGCGGATGACTTCTATATGGAACAAGTAGTAACAAACTATTTTACGAATGCTATAAAGCATGTAAAAGAGCAAGAAGGAAAAAAGATAATAGAAATTAGTGTACTACCAAATGTAGATAAAAATACAGTGAGAATAAGTGTATTTAATACAGGTGACCAAATACAAGAAGAAAACTTAAACAGAATTTGGAATAGATTTTACAAGATAGATGAATCAAGAACTAGAGAAGATGGAGGAACAGGAATAGGTTTATCACTTGTAAAAGCTATTATGAATAACTACAAGAAAGAATATGGAGTTATTAATAAGGATAATGGAGTTGAGTTTTATTTTGATTTAAAACTTGTTTTATAGAATAAACAAGAAAAAAATGGAAAAACTATTGTTATAAGAAGGTGAGACTTATGGCAATAGTTTTTTTTATTATACTATTTTTAATACTATGTATTTTATTAATTACATTTAGCACAATAAAGATAAATATTCAAAAACTTAATTTTAATAATGAAGAAGTAAATAGTGCATTGGATTACAGCTTTTTTATAGAACTATATTTTTTAGATAAGATAAAAATATTTAGTTTAATGATTAATCCAGAAAAGCTAGAAAAACTAAACAAAAAAATGAACTTAGAAACAAAAATAAAGCAAGTAAATTTCAGCAAAATAAAAAATGAGTTGCCAAATAAAAATGAAATAAAAGAATTAGTTAAAAAATTAAAAATAAAATTAGATGAATTTCATCTAATTTTACAAATTGGAACAGAAGATGTAATTATAACATCTGCAATAGTTACTGGAATTGCAAGCATATTAGGTATTATACTGGCAAAATTAATAAAAAACTATAATGATGAAAAGTATAGATATGAAATTATGCCAGTTTATAAAAACAAAAACATGGTAAAATTATCATTTGACTGCATAATCAAAGTAAAAATGATACATATTATAAATATCATTTATACATTAGTAAGTAAAAGAAAGGAGAAGATAAAATATGAGCGAACATCCAATAGAAGGTCTTATGACTACAGCTATGAATAATATTAAAGATATGGTTGATGTTAATACAATAATTGGAGAACCAATCGAAACTTCAAATAACGTAGTTATTATACCGATATCTAAAGTTTGTTTTGGATTTGCAGCAGGAGGTAGCGAGTTTAGCGGCGAAACTATAGGGGAGTATAGTAAAAAGGAAAAAGAAGAAGAAATACAATATAATTTACCATTTGGTGGTGGTGCAGGTGCAGGTGTAAATATTAATCCTGTAGCATTTTTAGTAATACAAGGAAACGGAGTTAAATTATTACCAGTAAACCATTCATCATCAATTGATAGGCTATTAGATTATATGCCAGACCTAGTAGAAAAAGCAAATTGTCTAATGAATAAAATGATGCAAGACAAAAAAGAAGAAAAAAATAAAGTAAGACAAGAGGAAATTAGACAAAAGAAAGAAGATGAGAAGGTAAAAGAAAAAATAAGAGAACAAAAAAGGCAAGAAAAAATAATACAAAAAACAAAACCAAGAAGAACAAGTGAAGAAGTAGTATATGAGTATGAATATGAAGAACCAAAACAAAGCGAACAAGTGCCTGAAATAGAATATGAAGAATTTGATAAGTATGAAGATGAGTAAATTTGCTCATCTTTTTTATATGTTATAAGTTTTTAATTATGTAGATACACAATATCAAATTTGTTTTAATTCTATTGAGTAAAGAAGTGTTTTAAAATAAAATGATTCTAAGAAAATAGAAGAGAGGAAACAAAAGAAAATGAGAAAACAAAAAGGCATAACACTAATAGCACTAATAATTACAATAATACTAATGTTAATACTTGCAGGAGTAGTGTTAAGTTTAACAATAGGAAAAAACGGAATATTTAAAACAGCAAAATATGCAGTAGAAGAACAGAAAATAGCAGAAATAACGGAACAACTAGAACTAAAAAAAGGATTAATAGGAGTAAATAATGGTGGAGAAGTAAATACAGAAGAGTACTTAAACTATATACAAGAAGAAGGAAACTTAAATAATAAAATAACGCAAATAGAAAAGATAGATGAAACTAATACATTGATAATAGTGGATGGGGCTTATGAATATTTACTACAGCAGGAGAAAAATGGTAATTTATTGATAATTTATCAAGGAAAAGAATCAATAATAGATAGAAACCTACCAAAAGGAACTATCACAGTAGATAGCGGTTTTGGAACTAAAACAAATTGTTCCTTCACAGTAGGCCTTAGTATAAACCTTACAGATGAAGATTCAGGAGTCGATACCAAAAATAGTAAATATATATGGAATACATCACCATCAGAAATAGGAATAACATCAAGCGAATGGGATAATGCTAATGCAGTTGAAACGGCTCAAAACATACTAACAAAAGATATAAATAAAGTAGAATCATGGTATTTGCATGTATTAGTAGTAGATAATGCAAAAAATAAAGTAGAAGTAATTTCAAATGAAATTAAGGTAGTAGCAAATAAACATAGCCATACATCTGGTTGCTATATAACGAAGACGTGCTCTACAGCTCTTGTTGTCCGTCTTGATGGTACATGGGATTTTTTATTTAAATGCCGAGAAAGTCGGAGTAGAATACATATGGGGAAATGGATCGGAAGGATATAAAGATGTCATTGTGGGAAGTGTGGTTGCATGCAAATTCAAACATAATTATCAACAATTAAATTGTTCTAAAGCAGGGAGTATAGAGAGTTATACAATATCATATAAATAGATAGCATACATATATGAAGTATGGTTAAAAAAATAAAATATATAAAAATAGTACAAAACAATTGTACTATTTTTTTTATTATGATATAGTATGAAAAGGTAATTTAAGAAAGGAAGAAAACTTTTGGAAATACAAGGTGTTGTACAAGATATTATTTATCAAAATGAATTAAATAGCTACACAATAGCAGGCTTTGAAACAGATGATGAAGAAATCACAATTGTTGGTTATCTTCCTTTTATTGTACAAGGAGATACTTTAAAATTAGTTGGAAAATTTGTTACACATCAAGAATATGGAGAACAATTTAAAATAGATACATTTGAAAAAATGATGCCACAAACATTAGCTTCTCTTGAACAATATCTTTCAAATGGAACAATTAGAGGAATTGGTCCTTCAACTGCAAAAAAGATAGTAAATACATTTGGAGATGAAACTATTTATATATTCAAATATGAACCAGAAAAGTTAGCAAACATAAAGGGAATTTCAAAAGAAAAAGCTATTCAAATGTCACAAGATTTTAACGAGAATTGGGATGTTTGGCAAATAGTTGGATATTTAGATAAATTTGGAATAGGAGCATCTAATGCTAAAAAGGTATACAAGCTTTTAGGAGCAAATGCTATAGACAAAATTGAAGAAAATCCATACATATTAATAGATATTGCAAGAGGAGTAGACTTTAAACAAATAGATAAAATGGCAATAGATATTGGTATACCAAAAGATGCCGAAAAAAGAATTGCAAGTGGAATAAAATATAGCTTAATACGAGTTAGCTATAATGGACACACATGTGTAAAAAAAGAGAACTTAATAACATTTGTGTGTGATTTGCTAGGTGTAACAGGAGAAAATGTAGAAAATTGTTTAATAAACCTAAATGTAAATAAAGAAATAGTAATAGAAAAACAAGAAGAAGGTTTAGAAATTGTTTACTTACATGAATTTTATAAAGCAGAATATAATATTGCAGAAAGAATAATTTCTTTAAGAGATTCTGGAAATACGAAACAAATAAAGAAATTTAAACAAGAGTTAAAGAAAATCGAAGAACAGACAAGTATAGAACTATCTGAAAAACAAAAAGAGGCACTAGAAGCTATAAACGAAAACAATGTATGTATTATAACTGGTGGACCAGGTACAGGAAAAACAACAATAATAAAAAGTATAATAGATTTATATGAAGAGCAAAAAAAGAAAGTAGTACTATGTGCCCCAACGGGTAGAGCTGCAAAACGTATGACAGAGGCAACAGGAAAAGAAGCAAAAACCTTACATCGTTTATTAGAAATAGGAAAAATAGAAGAAGAAGGAAAAATTGAAAGTATAGATTATGAAGTAGCGCCATTAGATGCAGATGTTATTATAGTAGATGAAGTATCTATGGTAGACATATTTATAATGAATTACTTACTAAAAGCAGTATACAAAGGAACAAAATTAATTTTAGTAGGAGATGCAGACCAATTGCCATCTGTAGGGGCAGGAAGCATTTTACAAGACTTAATAAATTCTGAAGTTATAGCTACAGTTCACTTAGATAAAATATTTAGACAAGCTGCTAAAAGTAAAATTATAGTAAATGCCCATAAGGTAAATGATGGAGAAGGCTTTATTAGTATAGAAGAAGCAAAGAAAAATAAAACTGAAGAAGATTTCTTTTATATAAAAGAAAGTACAAATGAGGGAATGTTATATCAAGTTTTATCACTGTGCAAAGAAAGACTAGAAAATTTTGGAAACTATAACTTTTTTGAAAACATACAGGTATTATCTCCAACTAAAAAAGGAATGTTAGGAACAAAAGAATTAAACAAAGCTTTGCAGAAAGAATTAAACCCAGAATCTGATTTTAAAGCAGAAAAAAATAGTATGGGAGTAATATTTAGAGAACAAGACAAAGTTATGCAAATTAGAAACAACTATGATATATACTGGGAAAGATTTGAACCAGAATATGAAAATGGTAGTGGTGTATTTAATGGAGAACTTGGTACAATTGAAAAAATAGATAGTTTTGAAAAACAAGTAAAAATTAGATTTGATGATAACAAAGTTGCATGGTATGCCTTTTCGGATTTAGACCAAATAGAGCATGCATATGCAATTACAATACATAAGGCACAACGGAAGTGAATTTGATGTAGTAATTATGGTATTACCACAATCAGCACCAATGCTACTTACAAGGAATTTATTATACACAGGAATAACAAGAGCAAGAAAACTTTTAATCATAGTAGGACAAGACAGAGTAGTTAATTTTATGCTACAAAATGTAGATTCTAAAAAGAGAAATACAGGTCTTGTATATAAGTTACAAAATATGAAATAAGAACCCCCAGTCTACTTACGCAGACAGCCCCCTTAAGTAAAGGGGCCTTTTCTCTATAAAAGGAGGAATATGTATATTAAGTACAACAAGTCGTATAAAGAAAGAGCAAGACTACTAAGGAATAATATGACCAAAGAAGAAAAAAGATTATGGTATGATTTTTTAAGTAAAAACAAAGTAAGATTTTAAGACAAAAAGTAATAGAAAATTATATTGTAGATTTTTATTGTCCATTTAAAAAATTAGTAATTGAAATTGATGGAAACCAACATTATACAGTAGACGGAAAAGAGTATGACAAGATAAGAGATGATATTTTAAATTCATATAATCTAAAAATTTTAAGATTTAAAAACAAAGAAATTCAAAATAATTTTAATTCGGTATGTACCCAAATAAATAATGAAATTTAATAAAATAGAGAAATGGCCCCTTTACTTAAGGGGGCTGTCGCCATAGGCGACTGGGGGTTCTTGTTCTAGGAGGAATAAAATGCTAGATAAAATTATTAACCTATTTTTCCCAAATGTATGTGGAATTTGTAATAAAATATGTAAGGAAGCATTATGCTCTAAATGTAAAGCGGAGTTAAATAAAATAAAAGAATGTAAAAAACATATTTATTTAACAAGGAGTTTTGGGGCACATATGTATATATTTAACTACAAAGACATAATAAGAAAAAGTATAGTGAATTATAAATTTAATGAGCAAGCATATAAACATAAAGCATTTGCAAATTTTATTGTAAATAATAAAAAAATATGTAGATATTTAAGAAAGTATGATATAATAATCCCAGTTCCGATAAGCAAGAAAAGAAACAGGCAAAGGGGTTATAATCAAAGTGAATTAATACTTATGGAAATAGCAAAAAGTATGAAAGATATTTGCGTTTTAACTAATGTTTTATATAAAGTAAAAGACACTTTGCCACAAAGTACATTAGGAAAAGAGGAACGACGAAATAACTTAAAAAATGCATATGAAGTAAGAAATAATGAAATAATAAAAAACAAAAAAGTCTTATTATTTGATGATATATATACTACTGGAAGTACAGTAGAAGAGTGCAGTAAAATGCTAAAAAATGCAGGCGCATATGAAATACGGAGTATTAACTCTTGCAAAAGATTAAAACTAAGAGGAGTAATGTATGGAAGATTTAGTTGAAAGTATATTAGATTATGTTAGAGCGGATTACACAGATTATGCCATTATGATTAATGGTGAATGGGGAAGCGGAAAGACATATTTTTGGAATCATAAAATAAGAAATAAAATAGAATCTATGCATTTAAATGGAAAGAAATTTACGACAATTTATATGTCTTTATATGGTATATCTAACTTAGAAGAAATAAGTAAAAAGATATTTATAGAAACAACACAGCTAATGGATAAAAACCTAAAAAAATATATGGATGCAAATGGTCAAACAACGATACCAGAATATGCAAAGACAGGTCTTGATATGGCAAATTTTTTTGGTGTTACACAAAATGGAGACAGAATAGACTATTCGGATTTCTTTTCTACAGATGATAAGGTTCTATGTTTTGATGACCTTGAAAGAGCAAATGTAGATGTTATAGATATACTTGGTTATATTAATAATTTTGTTGAACATGACCATATAAAAACAATAATTATTTGTAATGAAAAAGAATTATCAACAAAACTAAAAAGTAGTAACCTAGAAATGAAAACATTTATTGCAACTTATTTATTAGATAAAGAAGGAGATTTATCTAAAGTTTCAGATAAACCTATGGTAGAAAAAATTCAAGATAAAATTGAATATGTATTTGATAAAGCAAATGATTATGAAAGAATAAAAGAAAAACTAATCGGAGAGACATTTGAATATGCTCCAGAATTCACGTACATCATTAATGGGTTATTAATGAGATATGAAAACAATGAGGATTTAATCCGATTTTTAAGAGAAAATACAGGTCTTATTATTTCTACTTTCAACAAAAGTGGAACAAGAAACTTAAGAATTTTAAAACATGCGCTAAATGATTTTAAAAAGATATTTGAAATGGTAAATAAATATTATCCAAATACTAATAACCGTGTATTACAAACTATGCTTATTTTTACGATTGCTGTTTCATTTGAAATTAAAGCTGGAAAAATTACAAAAGATAAATTTGTAAACATTAAAGACAATGAAGAGTATAAATCAATTTTGGTTTCTTCAAGAGTATTATTAATGGATAATAGACAATTCTATATTAAAGAATTTGATAACAATTATTACTATAACTTTAAATCAGAGTATAAATTCTTTAAATTTATAGAAATATATGTACGTACTAGAATTTTTGATATGAAGACATTTAAAGAAAATATGGAAGTAATAATAAATACTATAGATACAGATAAGCTTCCAGGATACAAGAGACTTCTTACAGAAGAATATTGGAAAATTAATGATGACCAATTTGAAAAGGTTATAGATGAAGTAATAGATGATGTTAAAAATGGAAGAATACGTTTAATTGATATTGTAAAATTATTTGCATATTTTAGCTATTTTATAAAAAAGGATTTAATAAGTTATGATATGAAAACAATAAAAAGTGTATTTTTTAATGGTATGAACATAGCATCATTAACATCCCAGTATTGTGATAATGTAGAAGAGGAATTGGCACAAATCACAGTGGGAGAGCCAAACCAAGATGTGGAAGAAATACTAAAACATTTTAATCAATTAAATATACAATTAAAAGATAAGATGTATATTGAAAAAGCAGATGAAATATTTAAATGTATACCAATGAGAATGGAAATGTTTTATGAAAGATTTGATAAAGAGTGTATGGATATTCCGATTTTCAAATATTATGATGTATTCCAAATGTTCCAAAGAATATCTTGTGCAAGTAATGAGGATATAGTAACAATAAAGGAAAAATTAGTAAATCGTGAAAAATTACATCATACAGAAATAGAACCAGAAATGAAAAATATTAAACAATTAAAACAATTAATAGACGATTATACTAAAAACAAAGAAGCAACAATTAAAATTGTAATGTTAAGAGAATTTTCTAAAGATTTAAACTATATTTTAGATCAATATAAAATTCCGTTAATTGGTAGCAAAAAAGAAGAAGTATAAAGCAGAAATGATTTTCTGCTTTTATATTATTCAAAAAACTGTCAAAATTATGTATAAAAAATTTTCCAAAGTCAAATACTAAAATAAACTAAAAACAAGAAGGAGGGAAAATTTTGAAAGCAACAGGTGTCGTAAGACGTATAGATGATTTAGGCAGAATTGTTATTCCAAAAGAGATAAGAAAAACATTAAGAATAAAAGAAGGAGATCCATTAGAGATATTTACAGATAAAGAGGGAGAAGTCATCCTTAAGAAATATTCACCAATAGGTGAACTTTCAGAATTTGCTACAGGATATGCAGAAACCTTAGCAAAAACAACAGGGCATATTGCATGTATTACAGATAAAGACACAGTTATTGCAGTTTCTGGAGGTTCTAAAAAGGAATTTTTAGAACAAGATTTAAGTAAAGAATTAGAGCAAGTATTAGAATATAAAGAAGTATATACAAGCAAAGAAAATAATGAGGTATCAATACCTGTAACAAAAAATGACAATAAAGAAAGAAAGTACAATTCTCAAGTAGTGTATCCAATTATCTCACAAGGGGATGTAATAGGAAGTGTAATCTTATTATCAAAAGATGCAAATACAAAAATGGGAGATACAGAATTAAAAGTTGTACAATCAGCAGCAGGATTTTTAAGCAGTCAAATGGACATATAAAAACAAGACAAGAATCTTATTCTTGTCTTGTTTTTATATAGGAAATTACAATAGTTTAAGTTAAAATGTAGGAACGATTTTAATCGCTTGAGTGGGAAAGTCATTTTGTTATTATTTTACAATTAGTCATATAAAGAATTCATAAAATTTCAAAATATGTTGACAATAAATGTTAGGTTTTATACAATACAAATACAATAAATCATATATGTACATAAGACGAGGAGGATAAGTTTTATGAAAATAGTAAATGCCAAAAATAATGTACAAAATAAAATTAGCTCTATCTTGATGGATGATAGGCTTTTTCCTTTTAAGTTTAAAAAGAAAAGCAAATCATCTATATGGAGCTATTTTGATAGTAGAAATAATAAAGGAATTACATTAATAGCATTAACAATAACAATAATATTAATGCTAATACTTGCAGGAGTTGTAATAAATCTAACACTTCGGTGAAAATGGAATATTTAATACAGCTAAATATGCAGCAGAAGAAACAAAAAAAGTACAAATACAAGAAAAAATACAATTAGCTGTAACGGATATTGTATCTAGATATATATCTGTTGAAAAAGGAATTACCAATACTATATTAAAAGAAGAAATAGAAAAATATACTTCATTAAAAGGAATAACAATAGATGAAGATTTAACAGGAACATATGAAGGATATAAATTTTATATAGATGGGCAATATAATGTTCATCTAGGAGAGACTATAGAAAATGTTAATAGAGGAAAATTGATAGATATAATAACACCAGCTAATTATGGAAAGAAAATAAATTATAGTGCAAACGGAGTAGACGATTGGAAAGTATTTTATAATGATGGAGTAAACGTATACATTATAGCAAGTGATTATTTAGATATCAGCTCAATCATAACGCCAATAGATTTTGAAAAAATGGAAATGGTAAATAATAATGATTACATTGTAAGTTGGAATGAAAATGTGGAAACAAATATAGAAGCAGCAGGAACCTTAACTAACACAGATAATTGGACAGCATTTGCAAATGGAAAAGGGGGGGAATCAGCAACAGGAGGACCAACATATGAAATGTTAGCAAATAGTTGGAATCAAAACAAAGAAACTAATAGTATTGTATTAGAACCAACCAATTGGATAGAAGGAATAAATGATTCAACAGGATTATATATACCACATACAGATGTTATAGAGAGTTGTAATGGTTATTGGTTAGCATCTACTAATAATATTTATTCAGAATCATTATATTCCATAAAAAATGTAAATGCTATATATTATAATGGAATTGCTAATAATAATTCTAATAATGGCATTCGTCCAGTTGTCTGTTTAAAAAGTGAAACAATAGGAATAGTAGGAGAAACTATATTAATAGATGAGGTAGAAGAAGAAACAAAACAAAATCCAACATTAGTAAGTACTATAACAGCAGAAGATTATGGAAAAACAATAAACTATAGTGCAAACGGAGTAGACAATTGGAGAGTATTTTATAATGATGGAGAACATGTATATATTATAGCAAGTAACTATATAAATATGGATAAAGTGCCTATGGATTTATCAAAAATTAAAATGGCAAGAGGAAATGGAAAATATCAACTATATTGGACTATAGACAATAATGTAGAAGCAATACAAACATTAACGAATGTAGATAATTGGAGTGCATTTGCAAATGGAAAAGGAGGAGAATCAGCAACAGGAGGACCGACATATGAAATGTTAGCAGACAGTTGGAATCAAAATCCAAAGACCAATAGTATAAAGATAATTTCAACTCAAAATTATCAAGAAGGCTTGATAGATAAGACAGGTTTATATATACCACATACTACACCAGTGGACAGTGGATGGGGATATCGATTGGCTTCATGTGTTCCAGAAATAACAGGTTATACAAACTGTATATTCCATGTATATTATCATGGTGCTGTATATATGTATGAAATGAGTCTTACAACAGGAGTTCGTCCTGTAGTTTGCTTGAATGCACAAACTACAGGAAAGGTAGGAAGTACTGTTGTAATTGATTAGAGTAAATTTATATTTAGTAAATAAAAAAATATATGTAACAAAAAGGACAAGAATCTTATTCTTGTCCTTTTATAATAGTCCACCTAAACATTACTTGTACATTTTATGTATAATAAAAAATTAATTTTAAAAACACAAGAAAACAAGAGAAAAACAGAGATAAAATATTAAAAAGAGGGTTTTATTAAAGTTTTTACCCAACAAAAACAAAAATAATCTTAAGTGTTCTAAATTGACTAAAATAGTGTTTTGATAAATTGGAAAACATATGCTATAATACCAAATGATGGTGCATTATTCTAGTAATATTGTCTATTACGAGGGTGGGGCTAAAAATCCACTAAAGGGCATATCGATGAAGTTTCTTGTTTGTGCGCGGTAACGCCCAGTTCTGCGTGTTTTCAGGGAGTAAAGATGATAGGGAAATATGTAATGGCATACATAGCATTTCCCCTACCGTCGCGGAGGCTTATAAAGTTTTTTATCATAAACTTTTAAGTATAACTTATATAAAGTGCCAAGACACAATATATAGAGTAGCCTGTCTCGAGTGGTAAGTTTGGGATTAGTTGCAACGGTTTTTTATTGATCTAGCTAATTAATAAAAAATTATAACTATGAAATTATTACTGCAAAAAAGACTAGTAATAGAGCCAATATTTCAAGGAAAACTTCTAGAATGTTTGTACAAAGTACAAGAAAGCCTAGGGATTAAGGTGTAGATTTTAGTGGCTGTCTGGTATTCTTTTGTTTATATTTATCTTAAATAAAAGAATGTTTTCTTTAAATGGAAACGGCTAAATAGTAATATTTAGTAGAAAACAGAGAAACTCAACTAGACCTATACTACAAAGTTTACTTAGGCTTTTACCATTTTTAAGTTATTATAAATATGGAATACATATTTTTATAATAGATTTTGATAAAAAATTATTATAGATTAAGTAGCTCCAGCAAGATGGAGCGGATTTAGTTGTACAAAACGAAATATAAATTAAAAGTAAGGAGCAAAAATGAAAGAAAACAAAAAAGATAATAGTAACGAAAATATAAAATGGTTTATAGAAGTATTTATAATCACATTTATATTATCGCTATTTTTTTCATACATATCAACAACAGCAATTAATGACATACCACTTATTCCAGCAATTCTTATTTTGATTTTAGTGATAGGAGTAGGGGTTATTTTTGACATTATAGGAGTAGCAGTAACTGTTGCAAAAGAAGAAGAATTTCATGCAAAAGCAAGTAAAAAAATAAGTGGAGCAAAAACTGCAGTAAGACTAATAAGAAATTCATCTATTGTAGCCAATATTTGTGCAGATGTTATTGGAGATATTTGCGGAGTATTAAGTGGAGCAATTAGTGCGATTATTGCAATGAAGATAACAGAAATTTACCAAATATCCTTTCCAATTCAATTTTTAATTAGTGCACTTGTTGCATCTTTAACTGTTGGAGGAAAGGCATTAGGAAAAGGATTTGCAAAGAAAAATTGTGGACCTACAGTATGGGTTGTTTCAAAAATTATAAAACCATTTTATAAAGAAAAAAAAGATTAAAAATCAAGGGATTGTATATAAGATTATACAATCCCTTGACTTTATGTAAAGCTAGTGATATAATTTATTATAGTTAGCCCTTATGGGTGTGTTGCACTAGAAATAGTGTTTTTATGTAAGGAGGAAGAACTATATGCCGAGAAGAAACTATCCTAAAAGTTACAGCAAGAACTACCGCAGAAAAAAGGAATTAGGACGGGTATACAACAAACCGAAATGGTTAAAGAGATTTCTAAGATCTATGTAAAGCAATTCTTGTTCTTCTGTATGTAGCACCAAAGTCATAATGACTTTGGTGCTATTTCTATTTTATAAATAGTTAGAAGACATGTTTATTGTTAAAAAGCAAGAGAACTCTTGCTTTTTTTGGTATTGTGTAATATAATTTTGGACATAATAAAAAGAGGAGCGAGATTAT
>JAAWOE010000046.1 GCA_022799315.1 Clostridia bacterium
TTTCTTCTTTTCATAAAATTTCTTCTCCTCATCTTATGTTTATGTATGATTTTTTATCAAATACATTCTATAAAACCTTATCTTTATTGTCAACATTTTTAGGAATTTTATGAATTACATTTTATAAAAGCAGGACAACGAGGCTTCGCATGTGGATGATTAAAATCGTCCATACATTTGCTTTCCTATAATAATAAAAATGAACCCAAGTTATTAAACTTTTTTGTCTAATAACTTGGGTTCACTTCATTTCCTGCTTTTACTGTTAATACAATAATTTATATATTTAAAAATCTTCGCTTATTAAAAAGTCTATTATATTTTTATGGATTATTCCCTCTTGTGAAAAATCAGTTTTGTCAAGAGTTATAACATATTTGGGAAAATTATCTTCAATAATCTTTAGCTCTCCAAATTCTCTTTGTATAACTTTATCATCCGCTAATAAGTATGAAACTTGTATATATTTTTTATCTCCATCTTTATTTGCAATAAAATCTACTTCTCCCTTTTTAGTTTTCCCTATATATACATCATATTCTCTTGCAATTAATTCATTATATACAACATTTTCTATGGCAAATGGCTTATTTATTTCAAAATTATTATTTTTAATTTGTGCAATGCCTAAATCTGTCATATAATATTTATTTAATGTTTTTAAGATTGCTTTTCCATGAATATCATATCTGTATACTTTTTTTATTATCAATGCTTTGCATAATGCATCAAGATAATTATATAATGTTACTGTAGATACGTCTCGTCCCTCACTTTTTAAGAACTTTATAATGTTATTTGCTGAAAACTCTCTGCCTGTTGTATCTATTATATATTGAAGCAATGAGTTAAATAATGCTGTATCTTTTAATCCAAGTCTATCTACAACATCTCTCAATATAATTGAATCAAACACACTATGTAGATATTCTTTTATATCTTTATCATCCTGAAATTGTATTCTGTTCGGTAACCCTCCCCATTTTACAAAATCCCAAAAATTTTCTTCAGCCTTTGGATTTTTATTAGTTAATTCTATATATTCTTTATATGTTAAAGGGTTAATATTAAATATTACATATCTTCCAGATAAAACTGTAGAAATTTCATCTGATAATAATTTACTATTTGAGCCAGTAATAAATATACTTACATTTTTCAAAGACGCTCTTAACGAGTTTACAACTTTTTCAAATTTTGACACATTTTGCACTTCATCTAAAAATATATAATATAATTTCTTATCTTTTATTTTATCCTTAATATATAAATTCAATTTTTTATAATCTTGTAATTCTTCATATTCAATAAATTCAAAATTTATATAAATAATATGACTATTCTCTACTTTTTTCTCTTTTAATTCATCTATAATCTGTTGTAATATTACTGACTTACCACTTCTTCTTATTCCTACTAGTATTTTTACTAAATCACTGTCATAAAATCCTCTTATCTTAGACAAATATAACTCTCTTTTTATCATTTTATCACCCTAATCTATTATAAGATATCTTCATCCCTTTGTCAAGTTATTTTGTTTTAGCAAAATAACTTTTGAATATTTGTTACTTATTTTGTTTTGCAGCATATTTTTATTATGCAACAAAACAACTCAATTTATGAGTTGTTTCCTAAATAATCTTTTGTCTCTACTTCATATAAAGTGTGGGGCGGAAGCCGTGGTAAGTGTAGGCATCCGGCGCACAACCGTAAGCACGGTACCATGCTGGGAGGGTCGCGTAGTCATGGCTGAAAGAACCACCACGAACAACGTATGTGTTGTATGTTGGGTCGTTGTTATAATCTAAATTGTCTGCATATGATGCTTCTTCTGTCCACTCCCATAGGTTGCCTGCTACATCATATAAATTATTCTTCATTACTTGTTCTGTTGAACCTGTTGTTAATAATACGTATGAACTTGTTCCTGCATTTGTTTTCAAACTTCCTACTTCTTTGAATCCGTCTGTTACTCCATTTGTTGTTACATTTGTATAATATCCTCTTAAATTTTCTAATGATACATTATCATAGTTTCCCCAGTTTGATGATGTTACATTTACTTTATCTCCTTTTTCTTGTAAGTATTTCATCATCATATCCCATTGTGTTCCTGAAGTTAAGCCACTATATACGTATTTGTTGTCACTATACATTCTTCTGCTCATTTCTTTTGCTGTATAGTAGTCTGCATGATAATATGGTATACTGTTTGCTTTTGATACTATATTTCCACTTGCTTTGTTTTCTCCTGTTGTTACTGGCGTGACTTCTTTTCTTGCTGTAAAACTATAGTTTTGCCAGCTCCATCCATGATATCCTGATTCTAAGGCTACTACATTAAATAGTGATGCATTGTTATTAAATGTTACACTATCTTTAAATTCATTTGTTTCTTCATTTAAAGTTGATACTCCTGCTTCATATCTTCCTATATAGAATCCTTCATATTTTTTTACTTGGTTATATTCTGATTCGTGTGTTTCCATGTCCCATTTTGTATTTTCTTTTCCCCAGTTTATTTTATGATAGTCCTCTAATTTACATGGTATCCATACAAATTGGTTTCCTTTTAAGTTTGGTGCATATTCGTGTGATGTTTTGTCTGTTTTTCCATCATATTTATCAGAACTACTATCACTTATTACCACTCCTGTCGATACTTTTCCTCCAACATAGTAAAACCCAAGTGGTACTGGTACTGTTTCTCCATCTCCTGTTGCTACTGCTTGTACTGTTGATATCTTCTTACTTGATACTACTTCTTTTCCATCACTTGTTCTTACATATGATGGTGTAGATGTT
>JAAWOE010000022.1 GCA_022799315.1 Clostridia bacterium
ATATAATAGAGCATATACAACATCAATTGCAAATTATAGGATATATTTACAACAAAGTTATGCAACAGGAGATGTAGAAGGAGCAAGTAATGTAGGAGGTTTAGTAGGATATCAACAATCACATGCATATAGAGGAGACGTAAATTCTACATCGACAATAAGTTATATAGATCAGTGCTATGCGACAGGAAATATAGTTGCTACACAGAACAATGTAGGAGGATTAGTTGGATATATAGATTCAGTAGGTGAATATTATCGTGCACATGATTCATGGAGCCAATATGCAAATGTAGTAATTCAAAATTCATTTGCAACAGGAAAAGTAGAAGGAGTAAACAACATAGGAGGCTTAATTGGTTATGGAATTAGAAGAATAGTGGGAGATCAATGTCAAGCATATATCCAAATAGTAAACACATATGCAATAGGAGAAGTAGTATCAGAAGGGCAAAAGGGAGGATTAGTAGGTACAACATCTAGTTCAGGAAATGGAAGTACAATAGTAACAGATAGTTTTTGGAATACTGAAACAACAAAACAAGAAACATCAGTATTAGGAACAGCGGCAAATACTGCAAGCATGATGGGAACAGAGCTATACACTAATTGGTCAAGCGACATTTGGACAATTGAGCAAGGTAAATACCCAATACTAAATTTCTAGGAAAAGAGGAAAACTTATGAAAAGAAGAAACATGATTATAATTGCGATAATTGTAATTATAGTAATAGCTATTATAGCTGTAATAGTAGCCAATAATAAAAAGACAGTCAATAATGAAGAAGACGGAAATATAATATATACACACAAATTAAACTACAACATATACACAGATGAAAACGGAGACTATGTAAAAGAATACGAAAATGGAGATAAAACCATACAAACAAAAAGAAAATAGTTAAAAGAAATAGAGGAATTTCCTCTATTTCTTTTATTTTCCTTTTCTTTTATAGCAAAATATGATATATTATGAATGTAAAAGTAAAGCTTGGAGGGACTTTATATATGAGTAGAGGAAAAAGATATGATAAAGAACAAAAATTAAATATAAAAAAAGTAATAGCGGTAATTATGGCAATAGCAGTAATTATTATGTTTGTTATAGGGATAAAAACACTACTAACACAAGAAGAAAACAATAGCCCAGAAAAACTAACAGTAGCAAACTATTACCCAGTATATACAAATGAAAAATGGGGAGTAATAGATCAAACAGGTAAAATAATAATAGAACCAACATATGATGAAATGATTACAATTCCATCTATAAAAAATGACCTATTTATATGTGTGTATGATGTAGATTACACAAATAATACATATAAAACGAAGGTAATAGATTCAAAAAATAAAGAAAAGTTTACAGGATATGATTTAGTAGAAGTAATTGAAAATAAAGATTCTAACAACATATTATGGTATGAAGAAGTATTAAGAGTAAAAAAAGATAATAAATATGGCTTAATAGATTATAATGGAAAAGAGATATTACCTACACAATATGATTCTATAGAAGCATTAGAAGGTGTAAAAAACAGTCTTATTATAAAAAAAGAAGAAAGGGTAGGTTTATGTGATAACCAAGGAAATATAATAATTGAACCAGAATATAAAGAAATAAAAGCAATAGGTAATGACTATAAAAACGGATATGTTGTTGTAAATAGTGACAATAAATATGGACTAGTAGATTTTACAAAACAAGTAATATTAGAAACAAAATATGAGGAAGTAAAACCAGTTGTAGCAAGTAACATATATATTGTAAAAGAAGATGGAAAATTGAAAGCTATAAACAAAGACTTAGAAACACTAGTAGAAAACAAATTTGACGATGTAAAACAATTAAATAGTGAAAATATAGTATTTGTAAAAAACAAAAAATATGGAATAATGAATACAGAAGGTGAGATAAAAACTAAAGCAGAATATGATGATATAGAATATATATTTGATAACTATTATGTAGCAAAAAAATCAGGTAAATATGGAATTATAAATGTAGAAAACGAAACAATAGTACCATTTAATTATGAAAAAATATCTTACAGAAAAGAAGCCGATTTTATAGAAGTAGAAAAAAAGGATGCGGAAGTAACAGAAATCTTAAATAATAAATTTGAAAAGCAATTAGAAGGAATTATTACAGAAGTAAATGCAGAGAAGGCTTATATAAGAATTAGAACAAATGATGAGTACAAATACTATAACTTTAAATTTGAAGAAAAAGATGTAAAAGAATTATTAAATACAAATACAATTTTCTTAAGTAAAAAAGATGGGAAGTATGGTTATGTAGATAAAGATGGAAAAATAGTAGTAGACTACATATATGAAGATGCAAAAGAACAAAACCCTTATGGATATGCTGCAGTAAAAAAAGATGGAAAATGGGGAGCAATTGATAAAGACGGTAGAGAAGTATCAGAATGCAGATATGACCTAGAAAACAATGTAATTATAGACTTCATAGGAAAATGGCATATAGGAGAAGATGCAAATTCTTATTACTATACAGATATGTAAAAATTTCAAATGAGAAGTAAGCCTATGTATTAATGTCAAAGCTTAATAATCTTAAATATTATTTTCTTATACATTGGTGTCGCAACCTACCTTTTTACACTTTTATATGTAGGTTGCTCCAATTCGCACTCGCCCTTTGGTCTCGTTTAATCGCTTACGCGGTATTGCAAAAATAATATTTAAGAAACATTAAGCTTTTCAATGAAAATAAACGGAAAGATAAAGTAGATTTGTATAAATCAAAGGAGAAATAATATGGAACTAAAGACAAAATACCAATATACATATTTTATATATCCTTATATAATTAACGAAAACAAGTATGATAAATACATATCAAAATTATTGAACAATAAAAACTTAACAGTTAGATTTTTTGAAAAAGAAAAAGACTTAGATATATACTCATACTTTTTACCTACAATAAAAGATTTCATGTTTCAAGGATTTGAATTTAACAAAGAAAAAGTAAACAAAATGCATGAATTTAATAAAGATATGCAAACAATGATATTATCAAAATATCCTTGCACAATGTTTGAATATAATTTAGAACAGGCACTGCAAGGAAAAGCAGGAGAAGAGGAAGGGATTTTTTTCAAAATTCAAAAAATAGAAGTGATATGTTTTAATACAGGTATATGTTTTCTTGCAATAAAAACAAATATAGAAGATAGTAATGCATTTTCAGATATGCTAAATTTTAATTATAAATTTAGAGATATTTATTCAGAATTTAAAGAATTAAAGGAATATGAAAATATAAGACTTCAAACAACGACATTTAGCGATGTAAAAGAGATAGATAATTTAATTAAAGAAATTACAGGAAACGTAGCTGATGTAAAAGAATTAGATATTAATTCAAATAGATTTTTAACATACGCATATACATGTATTGATCAAGCTGATTGGAATGAAACAAAGCAATTTAAAGATATAGAATTTGAATTCTTTAAATATGCAAATATATTTCCAAGTTCATATAAATCAAACTTTGACAAGCAGCATATGGAAATACTTGCAAAATGGAAATTTATACAAACAGGTTTTACAAAAGAAGGGATGGCATTACTTACATCCAGTATAGATATACACAATTATACATTACTTCCACACGTTTTTGAAAATCAACATTTGTATACATACATTTTAGTTCAATATCAAAAAATCTATTTAAAAAAATTGGAAAAAGAATTGAAACAGAAGAGTACTACTGTACAGGCAAGAGAAAAGTTTATAAGATTTACAAAAGAACTATGGATACAAGAAATAACCCATGATG
Source organism: Clostridia bacterium (assembly GCA_022799315.1). Taxonomy (GTDB): domain Bacteria; phylum Bacillota; class Clostridia; order TANB77; family CAG-508; genus RGIG8482. Next base: position 3,819 of record JAAWOE010000022.1, read on the forward strand.
ATGTTGGCACAAATATATATAAAAAAGCAAGACATATATCAGAAATAGAAAAGATTTATAATAATATTAAGAATAAGTTTGATATTGCGTATAAGGAGTTAAATATAGAAAAAGAAAGTAAAGTAAATAAATTGATTTTAGTAGCATTAGGATTGTCGTTATTTCTTAATATAATTAACTTTATTGCTTTAATGAAGATGATGTGAGTGTGTATCTAAAGCTTAATAATCTTAAATACTATTTTTTATACCTTGGTGTCGCAATCTACTTTTTTAATTTTTATATGTAGATTGCTCCAAATCGCACTCGACCTTTGGTCTCGTTTGATCGCTTACGCGGTATTGCAAAAATAGTATTTAAGAAAGATTAAGCTTTTTGAATAAATATAAGTAGCTTCACGTGGATGATGTGCTTTTCGTATGCCAGCCCGACGAGCAACGAAAATGCCAATCGTCCAGCAAGATGAAGCGAACTTGTATAGTAAAAGGAGAAAAGATAATGCAAATAGCATGTGGAACAGACATTATAGAAATTTCAAGAATAAAAGAGTCTATTGAAAATACTAATGAAAAATTCTTAGAAAAAATATATACTGAAAATGAAATTAAATATTGTGAATCAAAAAATGCAAATAAGTACCAACACTATGCTGCTAGGTTTGCAGCAAAAGAAGCAGTATTTAAGGCATTATCTAAATATTTAGAAGAAAACCATGTCGAATGGAAAAACATAGAAGTTTTAAATGACGAACATGGAAGACCAAGAATAAATTTTGTAAATAAGGAATTGGAAGAAATAGAGAGTATAGATATTAGTTTATCACATTGCAAGGGTTATGCTGTTGCAAATGTGACTGTTTTATTAAAATAAGTAACTAGTCTAATTTTAATAAAACAGAAGAAAGAAAAGTATATGTTAATTGCAAGCAGGAAAAGCTTAATAATCTTAAATATTATTTTTTTATACCTTGGTGTCGCAACCTACTTTTTTTACATTTTAATATGTAGGTTGCTCCAATTCGCACTCGCTCCCGCTCGTTTGATCGCTTACGCGGTATTGCAAAAATAATATTTAAGAAACATTAAGCTTTTTAAATAGAGAAAGCATAGACAATTTAAATGAAAAACTAAGAATAACTTTATGAGGAAGTGAGAGAAATTTATGGAACTGTTTGATTCACACTGCCATTTAGATGATGAAAAATTTAGTGAAGATAGACAAGCTGTAATTGAAAATATTTTTTCATCTAAGGTAACAAAGTTAATAAGTGCAGGGTATAGTTTAGAAAGTTCTAAAAGAGCATTGGAACTTGCAAATAATTATTCACAAATATATACAGTAAGTGGAATATCACCAAACGATATACCTGAAAATGTGGAAAAGCTACAAGCAGAAATATACGAAATAGAAAAAATAGCTAAAAACCAAAAAGTAGTAGGAATTGGAGAAATAGGTTTAGATTACTATTGGAATAAAGAAAACAAAGAACTACAAAAATACGCATTTATAAAGCAAATAGAGCTTAGTAATAAACTTAAACTTCCAATTGTAATACATACAAGAGAAGCAGTGATGGATACTATAGAAATATTAAAAGAAAATCCAGTTAATAAAAAAGGAGTATTTCACTGCTGCCCATTAAATCCAGAATTAGTAAAAGAAGCATTGAAGTTAGGATTTTATATATCATTTGCAGGACCAGTAACTTTTAAAAACTCTAAAAATGCAGATGAAGTAATTCGTCTTGTTCCTGATGAAAAAATGTTAATAGAAACAGATAGCCCATATTTATCACCTGAACCAAATCGTGGAAAAAGAAATGACTCTTCAAACGTAAGATATATTGCTGAAAAAATTGCAAAAGTAAAAGGTTATACATTAGAAGAAGTAGCAAAAATTACTTATGATAACGCTTGTAGAATTTTTGAAATCAGTTAAATTTATAGTAATTTAAGTAAAAGGAGAAACTATATGTTAGAAAATAAAAAAGTAATAATATTTGATATGGATGGGACATTAATCGATTCTGTTGGGATTTGGAATTTAATAGATGAAGAATTAATTAAAAAAGTAGGAACAATATCACTTGGGAATGAGAATATAGCAAAACAAAGAGATGATGCATTAAAAAAATTTAAGAATGAACCAGATTCCTATCTTGCATATTGTGAATTTTTAGGAGAAAAATACAAATCTAATTTAACAAAAGAAGAAATAAAAAAGATAAGATATGAAATAGCAGAAGATTATTTGATAAATAAAATACAATTCAAACCAAATGCTGTGAAATTATTGAAATATCTAAAAGAAAAAGGATTTATTCTTGCAATTGCAAGTACAACACTAAAACATAATATTGAGATATATACAACCAAAAACAAAAATCTATTAGAAGAAGCAAATTTGAAAGATTTGTGTTCAATGATATTAACTAAAAATGATGTAACTAATGCAAAACCATCTCCAGAAGTGCATGAAAAAATAATGGAGCATTTTAATGTAAAACCTGAAGATTGTTTAGTAGTAGAAGATGCATTAATTGGTGTAGAAGCAGCTAAAAATGCAGGAATTGAAGTAGCAGTTATATATGATAAATATGCAGATGGTGATAGAGATAAAATAAACGAGCTTGCAAATTACACATTTATTGATTTTTCTGAGATGCTAGAACAGGTAAGAAGAGAAAAGTAATGTTTAAGTTTGACAAATATAAAATAATATGCTATTATCTAATTAGCAATGTACTCTAGGTCTGATTGTGTATATTGTTTTCGTATGTGTACCTGTAACTGCACATACTTTTTTATATAAAATAGAATTAAAAGTGAAGAAGTTCTGTAACAAACTTCTTCACTTTTGAATATGTATGACACATTTAGTTTTTACTCTTTGTTTCTTCCACATTGGTTTTATCTTTAGATTTTTCTTCTAAAAGCATTTCAACCAATCGTAGAATAAGGTCTGATTGTGTCATCTTGTTTTCCCCCTTTCCATCCTTAAGTAAAGATTACCTTTTGATTCTGAAAGGTTGTGTATATATTACAATATCTGTAAAACAAAAACAAGCGAACATATAAAATTTAACAAATAAAAAAGTAGGCAAATGCCTACTTTTTTATTTGTTAAAATCAACTTTTACATTTTTTCTTGCTTCATCAGATTCTGCTTTAAATAATTCAGCAGGCTCAAAATGAAACATTGAAGCAATAATATTAGAAGGAACAACTTCTAATTTCATATTGTACATTGTAACTGTATCATTGTAAAATTGTCTTGAAAAAGAAATTTTATTTTCTGTATTTTGAAGTTCTTCTTGTAACTCAGAAAAGTTCCCGTTTGCTTTTAATTCTGGATAGCTTTCAGATACTGCCATAATAGTTTTTAAAGCACCAGATAATTGATTATCTAAATCTGCTTTTTCAGCAACACCTTTAGCATTTGCCCAAGAAGTTCTAAGCTCAGCAATCTTTGTTAAAGTACCTTCCTCATGTCCCATATATCCTTTTACAGTTTCAACTAAATTTGGAATTAAATCGAATCTTCTTTGTAATTGAACTTCAATTTGACTCCATGCATTTTTAACTTTTTGTCTTAATCTTACTAAATTATTGTACATACTAATTATTATTAAAACTAAAACAATAACAATTGCAAGTATTATCCATCCCATAATATAATCCTCCTTTGGAATTTAAATTAATATAACTAATAATAGCATAACTTATTTAAATATACAAGAAAAAAATTTTAAAAACTACTTGTACATTTACATACGTAATGCTAAAATAGAAAAAATGTCGAAAAGGAGATATAAAATGAATGTATTAAATTTAGATGATTTTTCAGTAGAACAAATTAACAAAATATTAGACCTAGCAGAAGAATTTAAAAATGGAAAAGTTGTAGATTACAAAGGAAAAAAAGTAATATCAAACTTATTTTTTGAGCCATCTACAAGAACACATTACAGCTTCGATATGGCAGCATTAAAATTAGGATGTAAAACGCAAAATTTTGATGCAGGGAATTCAAGCCTAAAAAAAGGTGAAAGCTTATACGATACTGTTAAAACATTTGAAATGTTTGGAACAGATGCAGTAGTTATAAGACATGTAGAAAATGAATATTATAAACAATTAGAAGCAATAAACATACCAATATTAAATGCAGGAGATGGAACAGGAAATCATCCATCACAATCATTACTTGATTTATTAACAATACGTCAGGAATTTGGGAAATTTGAAGGATTGAAAGTAGTAATTGTAGGAGATATTAAACATTCAAGAGTAGCACATACAAACTTTAAAGTAATGCAAAGATTAGGAATGGAAGTATATACTTCAGGACCGTTAGAATATAAAGAAGAAGGATACAATTACGTAGAATTAGACAAAATTATAGATAAAGTAGAGGTTGTAATGCTTCTTAGAGTTCAACATGAAAGACACTCTGAAAAAATGCATGAAACAGTGGAACAATATCATGAAGAATTTGGATTAAACAAAAAAAGAGTAAGCAAAATGAAAGAAAACGCAATTATAATGCATCCAGCACCATTTAATAGAAATGTAGAGATTGCAGATGATGTTGTAGAATGTGAAAAATCACGTATATTTAAACAAGTTCAAAATGGAGTATATGTAAGAATGGCATTAATACACAAGGCTTTAGAAGAAAAGTAGTAATAAAAAATAACGTTTGACATATAATAAATAATATAGTATACTATATTTAGCTTATAAGCAAATTAGTTTGATGTAAAGCATTTGTAAAATGTAACACTAAAAAAGACTAGGAGCGCAAATCCTAGTCTTTTTTCTTAATCATCAAATTCTTTCATTATAAAAAGAATGATAACTAATGCAATTAGTTTGATGAATTTTTTCATTTGTAATATAACACCTCCTTTCTAACAAATTGCCGAAAGGCAAATAAAGTATATAATAGACAAACACATAAAAACAAGTGTTTTGTTAAAAAATCTTTAAAAAACTACTTGTACAAAATAAATAACTGTGATATAGTTTTAAATAGCTAAAAGTAGTATTTTATACTGACTAAAGCAACTATAAATAATAAAATTAAAAGTAGAGGTGTAACCTTATGGAAGAAGAAGTAATGGATAAAGAAAAAAAGACCATACTAATAGTTGATGATGAACAACATATTGTAGATATTTTAGTATATAACTTAGAAAAAGAAGGTTATAATACATTACAGGCAAATGATGGATTAACTGCAGTAGATATAGCACTTAGTCAAAAACCAGATTTAATACTATTAGATATCATGCTTCCAAAAATGGATGGACTCGCAGTATGTAAAAGAATTAGACATACATTAAATGTTCCAATATTAATGCTAACAGCAAAAGATGAAGAAATAGATAAAATATTAGGATTAGAATTAGGTGCAGATGATTATGTAACAAAACCATTTAGTGTAAGAGAACTAATGGCAAGAATAAAAGCAAATTTAAGAAAGGCTGAAGTAACGTCTGTTTCTAATGCAAATAACGAAAAAACAGAAAATACAAATAAAATTGTAGTTGGTGATTTAAGCCTAGATTTAGACAAATTTGAAGTGAAAATTAAAGATGAAGTAGTAGATTTAACATTAAGAGAATTTGAAGTTTTAAAATATTTGGCAAATCAACCAGGACAAGTAATAACAAGAGAGATTTTATTAGAAAAAGTTTGGGGTTATGAATACTACGGAGATATAAGAACAGTAGATGTAACAGTTAGACGAATCCGTGAAAAAATAGAAAAGGATACATCAGCTCCAAAAATATTAATTACAAAAAGAGGAGTAGGTTACTACATAGCATCAAAATAGGAAAATTAACTTAAGAGAAAAGAAGGTCGAAAGTCAAAAGAAGACTTTCGACCTTATACCTTATATATGATATATCTTTATTTATAAAATAGAAAAAATTAGAGATAATTCTTCGAAGATAATAGAAAAAATGTAGGGGCGTTTTTGAACGCTTGCAAAATGAAAATGTACCCTAAAACTCCTATTATTTAAGAATAATCTTCGAATAATGGGCGATTAAATCGCACCTACACAATAAATAAATATAAACTTGCCATAAATAGTAATGAAAGGTTAGATTAAAAATGAAAAATATACAATTAAAAACAGTAATAATATTTACCATATTGGGTATAGTTGCAATAGTTGGACTAGGTGCATATTTTTTAATCAATATACAAGATACCTATAATGTAATAAATAATGTAGAAAATATTACTAAACAAGAAACTCTAGATATTTTATCAAACTTAAATGAAGAAGGAACTATTATAGCAATATATGCATTAGTTGCGTTTTTAATAATTGCAATTGGAATTGCAGTATATATAGTAACAAAAGTAACTATGCCATTAAACAGATTAATAGATAGTGCAAAAAAAGTTGCAACAGGGGAAGAAGCAAAATTAGAAGATAAGAAAAATGCAAAAGAAGTAGACGAAATAGCAAATGCACTAGGAATGATGACAAGTGAATTACAAGAGAATTTAAAAGAAGTATCAAGACAAAAAAACCAAATAGAAACAATACTACTTCATATGACCGATGGAATTATAGCATTTAATATGGAAGGCAAAATTATATTAGTTAACCCAGCAGGAACAAGATTACTAAGAATAATGCCAGAAGATGACACTTTTCAAAAAATATTTGAAAGACTAAATATGGATATTAACATGGAAAAGATAATCTATCTAGATGATTGGACTTCTACAGAAGAGAGAGTAAGTTTAGGAGATAAACATATTAATTTATTTTTTGCACCATTAAAAGATGAATATGATAGACCAGCTGGTGTTATGGTAGTTATACAAGATATAACAGAACATGTAAATCTAGATAATATGAGAAAAGAGTTTGTAGCAGATGTATCACATGAGTTAAAAACACCAATAACATCAATAATGGGTTATGCAGATACATTACTTGAAGGAGAATACGACAGACAAACACAGGACAAATTCTTAGGAGTTATTGCATCAGAAGCAAGAAGAATGGCAAAACTAGTTACAGACCTGCTTACATTATCAAGATTTGATAATAATCAAGTAACACAAGAAAAAGAAGTATTCGATTTAGGTGAACTTGTAAAACAATGTCAAGAGAAATTACAACCACAAATAAATCAAAAAAAGCACCAAATTGAATGCTTTGTTACAGCAAATGTTCCACCAGTATATGCAGATAAAGACGGAATTCAAAGAGTGGTATTAAACATACTAACAAATAGTATTAAATATACTAAAGAAAAAGGTCACATCAAAATATATGTGGGATTTGTATATAATGATGCATATATAAAAGTAATAGATAATGGTTTAGGAATTCCAGAAGAAGATTTAGCAAAAATATTTGAAAGATTTTACAGAGTAGATAAAGCACGTACAAGAGAAATGGGAGGAACAGGATTAGGCCTTTCAATAGCAAAGGAAATATTAGATAAAAACGATGGAAGCATAGATATAAAAAGCGAGCAAGGTAAAGGAACAGAAGTGGTAATAAGAATTCCAACAAAGCAAGAGAAAAATAGAATATAAGCTAATTTCTATTGATAAAAAGCAAATTCTAAGATATAATTTAAGGTGTGACAAAAGAGAAAGGAATGAACTAAATATGGATTACGAAAATAAATTTAAAGTAAAAGAAATAATGGAGTGGGTTTATTGTATTGTAATTGCAGTAGTATTAGCTCTGCTTGTACGATACTTTATAGGAACTCCAACAATAGTACAACAACCCTCAATGTGGCCAACACTAAAAGAAGGACAAAGACTAATTTTAAATAGAACAATTAGAATTTCACATGCTATGCCTAAAAGAGGAGATATAGTAACATTCGAAGCACCATCTAAAGTAAATGTGACATCAATAGAAGCAGAAAGGGAAAACCCAGTTGCGGAATATAAACACAATATAAATGGAATATTTACAAAATTTAGATATTATGTACTAGAGCTTGGAAAAGATAGCTATATAAAAAGAGTAATAGGTTTACCAGGAGAACATGTAAAAATAGAAGAAGGTAAAGTATATATAAACGGAGAAGAATTACAAGAAGATTATTTACAACCTAACGTTGTTACAGGTTCGTTAAATGGTGCATATACAGATTTAGTTGTGCCAGAAGGATGTGTATTTGTAATGGGAGATAATAGAGCAGAAAGTACAGATTCCAGAAGATTTGGATGTGTTCCACAAGAAAAACTAGAGAGTATAGTATTATTTAGATTTTGGCCATTTGATGTATTTGGAAAGGTAAACTAGTAAAAAGATGTATAGATTTAATCTATACATCTTTTTAGTTAAAATATAATTTATAAAAATCCATTGATAAATTAAGAAATATACGTTATAATGTATTATTATACAGTATAGCGTATAATTTTAAAAAAGGATTTAAGAGTTATGTCTTTTGAAAATATAATTGGAAATGAACAAGTAAAAAATACATTAAATAAAATAGTTGAACAAAATAAGCTTTCACATAGCTATATGTTTATAGGACCAGAGGGAGTAGGAAAAACATTATTTGCAAAAGAATTTGCAAAAATGATTTTGTGCGAAAGTTCTAGTATTAAGCCATGTGGCGAATGTAAGTCCTGTATAGAGCATACAAATAACAATAATCCAGACTTAATAGAAATTGAACCTATACAAGGAACAATAAAAATAGAACAAATAAGAGAAATGCGGGGCCAAAGTTTTAGAAAAACCAATAATATCTAGTAGAAAAGTATATATAATAAAAGATGCAGACTGTATGACAAAAGAATCACAGAATTGTTTATTAAAAACACTAGAAGAACCCCCAAGATTTATTACAATTATTATGACAGGTTCAAATGAAAGCATGTTCTTAAATACAATAAAATCAAGATGTATAAAGGTAACATTTAGAGAAATTGAAGATAATTTATTAAAGAGATATTTAGAAAGTAAGTATAATCTAAAAATTGATGAAAACATTTTAAAAGCTTGCAGTGGAAGTATTGAAAAAGCAATTAGAGTAAATGAAAATAAAGAACAATATGAAGAAATTTATAAATTATTTTCAAATGTAGAAAACTATAAATTATTAGATGTATTAAATAAAGCCCAGTTTATTTATAAGAATAAAGAAGATATCTATGATATACTAGATTATATAAATATAGTATTATTAGATAAATTAATAAAAAGCCCAAAATACATTAGATATATAGAGGCAGTAGAACAAACGAAGAAAAATCTAAGAGCAAATAGTAATTATGATATGAGTATAGACAATATGATATTTAAAATATGGGAGGAATAATATTTTGAAAGAAATTATAGGTGTAAGATTTAAAAGACCTGGTAAAATATACTTTTTTGATCCAAAAAATAATAAAATAGAAAATGGGCAATTTGTAATAGTAGAAACAGCAATGGGAGAAGAATATGCAGAAGTTGTAATACCAAATAGAGAGATTGCTGAGGAAAAGTTAGAAAATCCATTAAAACCAATTATTAGAGTAGCTACATATAAAGATAAAAAACATCATGAAGAAAACAAACAAAAAGAAAAAGAAGCTTTTAAAATATGTGAAGAACAAATAAAGAAACACAAACTAGATATGAACTTAACAGATGTAGAATACAAATTTGATAATAGTAAACTTTTATTCTACTTTACAGCAGAGGGAAGAATAGATTTTAGAGATTTAGTAAAAGATTTAGCAGCTATCTTTAAAACAAGAATAGAACTTCGTCAAATAGGAGTTAGAGATGAAGTAAAAAGAATTGGTGGAAATGGAATTTGTGGAAGAGAATTATGCTGTTGTAGCTTTTTAGGAAATTTCGAAACAGTCTCTATAAAAATGGCAAAAGAACAAAACATATCACTTAACCCATCAAAGATATCTGGAAACTGTGGAAGACTTATGTGCTGTTTAAAATATGAAGAAGAAGCATATTTAGAAAAACTTTCAAGACTTCCAAAAGTAGGAGCAATTGTAAAAGCAACAGAAGATGGAGAAGGTGTAGTAGACTCCGTTGAAACATTAAAAGAAAAGGTAAGAGTAAAATTTAAAGATAAAGAAGGATTTTATTACAAAAAGTTTGATATGGCTGACTTAAAAATCATAAAAGATGCTGTAGAAAAGGACGAAATCTCAGGAGTAGATAAAGAAGAACTTAAAGAATTAAAGAAACTAGAAAAATTAGAACAACAAGAAGCACAAAATAAAGAAGAAATATAATTTAAGTTTTTAATATTTAATCATATATATAAATATAATAATAGAGGAGGTAATATATATGGCATACAAAATTACAGATAAATGCATTAGTTGTGGAGCATGTGCAGCAAATTGCCCAGTAGAATGTATATCACAAGGTGCTGACAAATATGAAATAGACGAAAGTGCTTGCATAGGATGTGGAACATGTGCTGGAGTTTGCCCAGTAGATGCACCAGAAGAAGCTTAAGATACAATGAGAAAAATAGGAGTTATAAATAACTCCTATTTTTGTATTATAATAAATAAATTTCAAAAATATGTAGAAAAAAGATATAATTAATGATATAGTATAAAAAGAAAAAACAAGAGAGGAGAATAAAAATGAGAAAAACATTAAAAAATATGGCACTAATAGTAATATTAGGAATCATACTATTTACATTAACGGGATGTGCAAATGTTAATTATGATATTAAATTAAATAAAGATGGAAGCGGAGATATAACTTATGTTATAGGTTATGATAAAAGCTTTCTTGCAAGTATTGGCGTAGAAACAAGTAGCTTAGAAAATGATAATTCTTTTAGCGAAATGGAAGAACAAGCAAAACAAAATGGATATACTATTGAAAAATATGAAGATGATAATACTTATGGATTTAAGGCAACAAAACATGCAAATAATATCCAAGAAGAATTTGATTTAAATGATGAAGCTGGTAGCAATAATGCTGAAACCAGTAAAATAATGTATGAAAAAACATTATTAAAAACAAGATATTATCAAGATTCAAAAGTAGATTTAACAGACATATTATCAGATAATGAAGAAGCAGCTATGTTAAAAGCTGTAATGTCACAAATGAAAGTATCATATAGAATTACATTACCATTTAGAGTAGGTTCAAATAATGCTACTATAGTATCTGAAGATGGAAAAACTATAGAATGGACATTAAAAGTAGGAGAAGTTAATGAAATAAAATTTGAAGCATCTCAAGATTATGGAATGTATGCATTATTAGGTTTAGCAGTAGTATTAGTAATTGTAGCTGTTGTATCTGTATTTTTATTCAAAAAAGCTAAAAAAACAGAAAAAGTAAAACCTGTTGAAGTAAAAAAAGAAGAAACAAAACCAGTAGTAGAAAAAACACAAACTGAAGAAAAAAATGAAACAGTGGAAGAAGAAAAAGTTGAAGTTACAGAAGCTGTACCAGAAGAAGATACCACTGAAGAAAAAGAAGAGGAGTCAAAAGTTGAAACAGTGGAAGAAAATACAACTGAAGAAATGCCAGTTGTAGAAGAAACAGAAAAGCAAATTGAAACAACAGAAGTTGAATCTAAAGAAACAGAAGAAACTGTTAAAGAAGACGAAAATAAAGAAGAATAAATTTTAATTATAAAAAAGCAAATATTTTGTAGAAAAATATTTGCTTTTTGTAGTGTATATATGGTATTATATTCCTTAGGAAATTTTTAAAGGAGGTTATCATGAAAGGCTATTTAGTTTTAGAAAATGGTAGCGTTTTTAGTGGAGAAAGAATTGGATACAATAAAGATACAATATGTGAAATAGTATTTAATACTTCAATGACAGGATATTTAGAAATATTTACAGACCCATCTTATGCTTCTCAAGGTGTTGTTATGACATACCCATTAATAGGAAACTATGGATTAACAAAAGAAGATGCAGAATCAAGAAAACCTTGGGTAGAAGCAGTATTTGTTCATGAAATTGCAGAAATGGAAAGTAATTTCAGAAGCAAAATGCATATTTTAACATTCTTAGAAGAAAATCATATTCCTGGTTTACAAGGTGTAAACACAAGAAAACTTACAAAAATGTTAAGACAAGCAGGAACAATGAGAGGAAAAATTACAAATGATATATCTAATATAGATAAAATAATAGAAGAAATAAAAAATCATAAAATTTCAAATCTAGTAGAAGAAGTTAGTTCAAAAGAAATTTATACTTTAGGTAATGGCAAAACAAAAATTGCATTACTTGATTTCGGAGCAAAACAAAATATTATAAATTCTTTATTACATAGAGATTGTGAAGTAACTGTATTTCCACAGGATACTCACTATTCAAAATTATTATCTGAAACATTCGATGGAATAGTACTTTCAAATGGACCAGGAGATCCAGAAGATTGTAAAGTAGCAATTGAAAACATTAAAAAATTATATGAAGAAGCACGTGTTCCAATTTTAGGAATTTGTTTGGGACATCAATTAATGGGACTTGCAACAGGTGCAAAAACATATAAATTAAAATATGGACACCGTGGACCAAACCACCCAGTAAAAGATTTAAAAACAGGCAGAGTATGTATAACATCACAAAATCATGGTTATGCAATAGAAGATAAAAGTATAAATCCTAGTATTGCTGAGGTTTCACACATAAATATTAATGATGGGACAGTAGAGGGGTTAAGATATATTGGTAAAAATATCATGACAGTACAATATCACCCAGAAGCATGCCCAGGACCAGAAGATTCAAGTTATATATTTGATGAATTTTTAGATATTGTAAGAAAATAATATATATAAAGATGCCTTATATTCAAACAAAAAGCAGAAAAAGTATCTTTCCAAACTATATTTTATAAACCTTGGTGTCGCAATCTACGTTTTCTATTTCTTATGTAGATTGCTCCAAATCGCACTCGACCGATGGTCTCGTTTGGTCGCTTATGCGGTTTAAAAATATAGTTTTACAAGATAGCTTTTTCTACTCAGATAAAATAGGAATGTAGGTGCAGGTCTTGTGCCTGTTCAGAAAATAGAAAATTATAAAAAAGAGCGAATATAAAGCCAGGTTTTACAATAAAACGGATATTTTACAATAAATCAGTAGATAAAGGAGAAGTTAAAATGCCAAAAAATAAAGATATAAAAAAGGTATTAGTAATAGGTTCAGGACCAATTATAATTGGACAAGCAGCAGAATTTGACTATGCAGGAACACAAGCTTGCCGTGAACTAAAAAAAGAAGGAATAGAAGTAGTCCTTGTTAATTCTAATCCAGCAACTATAATGACAGACAAAGATATGGCAGATAAAATATATATAGAGCCAATTACTAAAAAAACAGTTGAAAAAATTCTTGATATAGAAAAACCAGATAGCATACTTCCAAACTTAGGTGGACAAACAGGTTTAAATATTGCAATGGAATTATATGAAGATGGATTCTTAGAGTCAAGAGGAATTAGATTACTTGGAACAAGTCCAGAAGGAATAAAAAAAGCAGAAGATAGACAAGCATTTAAAGATACAATGGAAGAAATAGGAGAACCTTGTATTGCAAGTAAAGTAGTAAATACATATGAAGATGCAGAAAGTTTTGCACGTGAAATTGGACTTCCAGTTATAGTAAGACCAGCATACACATTAGGTGGTACTGGTGGAGGAATTGCTTACACTATGGAAGAACTAGAAGAAATAGCCAAAAGTGGACTTCATCTATCTAGAGTACATCAAGTATTAATAGAAAAATGTATTGCTGGTTGGAAAGAAGTAGAATATGAAGTAATGAGAGACAAAAACGGAAGCTGTATTACAATCTGTAACATGGAAAACATAGACCCTGTTGGTGTTCATACAGGAGATAGTATAGTAGTTGCTCCATCTCAAACATTAGCAGATAAAGAATATCAAATGCTAAGAACATCAGCAATAAAAATTATATCTGCATTAAAAATTGAAGGTGGATGTAATGTACAATTTGCATTAAATCCAAACAGTTTCGAATATGCAGTTATAGAAGTAAACCCAAGAGTAAGCCGTTCTTCGGCACTTGCATCTAAAGCAACAGGTTATCCAATAGCTAAAGTAACAGCAAAAATCGCAATTGGTTATACTTTGGATGAAATAAAAAATGCAGTAACTGAAAAAACATATGCATGTTTTGAACCAGTATTAGACTATGTTATTGTAAAAATACCGAAATGGCCATTTAAAAAATTCTTAACAGCATCACGTGAACTTGGAACACAAATGAAAGCAACAGGAGAAGTAATGGCAATTGGTCCATCTATAGAACAAGCTTTAATGAAAGCAATTCGCTCATTGGAAGAAAACATAGATAGCTTAATTCTGCCAAAACTAGAAGAACTAACAAATGAAGAAATATTAGAAGCTTTAAAAAGAGTAGATAATGAAAGAATTTTTGTAATTGCAGAAGCTTTAAGAAGGGGTGTAGATGTAGATAAAATACATGAAATAACAACAATAGATAAATTCTTCATTAATAAAATTCAAAGACTAGTAAGAGTAGAATTAAGATTAAAAAATGAAGAATTAACTATAGAGTTATTAACACTTGCGAAACAAATGGGATATACAGATAAGGTAATTTCTACTTTATGTGGAAAACTTGAAACTGAAATTAAAAAACTAAGAGAAGAAAATAATATTATTGCAAACTTTAAAATGGTAGATACTTGTGCTGCAGAATTTGATGCAAGTACTCCATACTATTATTCAAGCTATGATGAGGATGATGAATCATTAGAAGAAACAGGAAAGAAAAAAGTTGTAGTATTAGGTTCAGGACCAATTAGAATTGGACAAGGAATAGAATTTGATTATTGTAGTGTACATAGCGTTTGGGCATTAAAAGAAAAAGGCTATGAAACAATAATTGTAAATAACAATCCAGAAACAGTTAGTACAGATTTTGATATAGCAGATAAATTATACTTTGAGCCATTAACACCAGAAGATGTAGAAAACATTATTAAAAAAGAAAAACCATATGGAGCAATTGTACAGTTTGGTGGACAAACAGCAATCAAACTAACAAAAGCATTAAGTGATATGGGTGTAAAAATATTAGGAACTCAAGAAGTAGATATGGATAGAGCAGAAGATAGAGAATTATTTGATGAAGCTCTAGAAAAATGCGGAATTCCTAGACCAAAAGGTGGAACAGTATTCACAGCAGAAGAAGCAATAAAAGTTGCAAACGAGTTAAAATACCCAGTACTTGTTAGACCATCATACGTTTTAGGTGGACAAGGTATGGCTATTGCATATGATGATAATGAAGTAAGAGAATTTATTTCTGAAATTAATAAAATAGCACAAGAACACCCAATACTTGTAGATAAATATATGCTTGGAAAAGAAGTAGAAGTAGATGCAATATTTGATGGTGAAGATATTTTAATACCAGGAATTATGGAGCATCTAGAAAGAGCAGGAATTCACTCAGGAGATAGTATATCTGTATACCCAACTCAACATATAAACATTGAAAACCAAAAAACAATTATTGAATATACTAAAAAAATTGCTAAAGAGCTAAATGTAATAGGGGTTCTAAATATACAATTTATTATAAACAGAGGAAATGTATACATTATAGAAGTAAATCCACGTTCAAGTAGAACAGTTCCATACATAAGCAAAGTTACAAATTTACCAGTAATAGATATAGCAACAAGAGTTATATTAGGTGAAAAACTAAAAGATATGGAATATGGAACAGGAATATACAAAAAGAGTGACTATATAGCTGTAAAAATGCCGATCTTCTCATTTGAAAAAATTAAAAATGCAGATACAAGCTTAGGACCAGAAATGAAATCCACAGGAGAAGTATTAGGTGTATCAAAAGACTTTTCAGAAGCAATATTAAAAGCATTTATAGCAAGTGGAGTAAATATTCCTTATAAAGGAAATGTATTAATTACTGTAAGAGATAAAGATAAAATAGAAATGCTTCCAATAGCACAAAAACTAGATGGATTAGGATTCCATATTTATGCAACATCTGGTACTGCTAAATTCTTAAACGATAATGGAGTAGAAGCTGAAGTTGTTCAAAAAATTTGGGAAGGTGAAAACAGCATTGTTGATTTAATTAATTCTGGTAAGCTATCATTTATTATAAACACACCAACTAAAGGAAAACACGAATCAAGAGATGGATTTAAAATAAGAAGACTTGCAGTAGAAAGTAAAATTCCTTGTTTTACAGCACTAGACACAGTAGAAGCATTATACGAAGCATTAGAAAAAGGTACAAGGGAAGAAGATTTAAAACCAATAGATATAGGAATGATATAGGGAATACAAGTATGAATTTTATACAATATAAAGATAGAGTGATTGAATACAAAATAATAAGAAAGAATATTAAAAATATTTATATAAGTATAAAAGATGGTGCAGTTATAGTAACTGCACCTAAACTTGTTCCAGAAAAAGAAATAAAAAACCTAGTTACAAAAAAAGTGAGTTGGATTTATAAGAACTTAAATAAGAGCATAAAAAAAGAAGAAAGAGAAGATTTATATACTAAAGAAGAATTTCTATTAATAGTACAAGAAATTGCAAAAGAACTAATTAATATAACAGGAATAAGACCTAATAAGATGAGGGTAAGAACAATAAAATATGCTTGGGGAAGTTGTTCTAGTAATAAGAATATTACGATAAATAGTAAGCTAATAAAGTATAGTAAGAATGCTATTAGATATGTAATTTTACATGAGTTTTGCCATATAAGGTATATGAATCATTCTAAAGATTTTTGGGCTTTAGTTGCAAAATATATGCCTGATTATAAGGAAGTAAAAAAAGAGTTAAGATTGTAAATTTGGCAATGATTATTAGAAAATGTAGGGGCGATTTTAATCGCCCGTTTTTGCGTTCATAAATAGGTTTATTTTAAGATTTTTATAGACATACTCATCATCTAAGCGGGCGTTCAAGAACGTCCCTACACTTATAGAGAAAAGAGTTGGGTTTTATCCAAAAGAATCTTAAAACCCTTGACAAAGAAATTGTATACTGTTATCATAAATTCATTAATTCAAACAAATTTTAAATTTCAAAAGATTTAAGTCTTTAAAATTCAAAAAAAATCAAAATTATATTAAAAAATGCAAAAATAAAAGACCACTGATTAACTGGTTCAGTAGACGGAAACCTCTATGCATTTTCTATTACTAGAAAACTATCCTATTATCATATTATAATAGTTATTTAAAAAAGTCAAGAAAAATATAATTAACAGAATTTAATTATAAAATCTACAAAGCTTTGCTAGAAAATGTAGGGGCGATTTTAATCGCCCGCATTAAAAAACTAAATAAATTATAAAAATATAATAAGTAAAGGAGGAGTATATGGGAGAAGTAGTATCAATAAGAAAGAAGATAAGGTTAGAAAATTATGACTACTCAGAAGAAAATATGTATTTTATTACAATTTGCATAAAAGATAGAGTGGAAATGTTGGGAAAGATAGTGAAAGAAAATGAAATAGAATTAACAAAGGAGGGAAATGTTGCAAAGCATAATATAAATAAAATAGAAGAGATATATGATAATATTATAATAGATGAATATATAATAATGCCAAATCACATACATATTTTACTTTTAATAAAAAATAGAAATGGTATAACAATTTCAAAAATAGTAAAGCATTATAAAACAAACATTAGTAGAGAACTTACGTACTCGATTTGGCAGAAGTCATTTTATGAACATATAATAAGAAATGAAAAGGAATATTTAAAAACAAAGGAATATATAAAGAATAATATAGTAAACTGGAAAAAAGATGAATATTCTTAGTTAGTTCAATAAGTGAAGTAATGGGCGATTAAAATCGCCCCTACATATATAGACAATCGTTGTAGTTTTTATGAAAGTATATAAAAATTATTCATTAATTCAAACAAATTTTAAATTTCAAAAGATTTAAGTCTTTAAAATTAAAAAAAGAAAACAAAATTTAATAAGAAAAGAAGGTAGAAAAGTATGTTATCTATTGTTAAAAGTATGTCCTTACACGGTTTAGAAGGATATTTAATTGACGTGCAAGTTGATGTTTCTGCACGGTATGCCAAGTTGGGAAGTTGTAGGTCTTCCAGATGCAAGTTTAAAAGAAGCAAAAGAAAGAGTAAGAACTGCTATAAAAAATTCTGGCTATGAATTTCAAAGTAGAAAAATTGTTGTAAATCTAGCACCAGCGGATAAAAGAAAAGAAGGGTCATTTTTTGATTTGCCAATAGCTGTTGGAATATTAATGAACTTTGAAGAAATAACTTCACAAAATTTAGATGATACAGTATTTATAGGAGAACTTTCCTTAGATGGTAGACTAAATAAAGTAAATGGAATTTTACCTATGTGTATAGAGGCAAAAAACTTAGGAATGAAAAGAATTATTTTACCAAAAGAAAATGACGAAGAGGCATCTATTGTCGAAGGTATTGATGTAATAGGAGCGAAAGATTTAAAACAGGTAGTAAGGTATTTAAATAAACAGGAAAAGATAAAACCTAAAATATCTAATATAGAAGAGTTTTTTCACAAACAAAATCAGAATTCACTAGATTTTTCAGAAGTAAGAGGACAAGAAAATATTAAAAGAGCACTAGAGGTAGCTGCAGCACGGAGGACATAATGCTTTATTAATACGGAAGTCCTGGTTCACGGAAAAACAATGATGGCAAGACGCATTCCATCAATTTTACCAGATTTAACATTTGAAGAAGCACTTGAAGTAACTAAAATTCATAGTATTGCAGGAACTCTTTTAAAAGATACACCAATTATAACTAAAAGGCCATATAGAGCACCACATCATACAGTTTCTGCAAGTTCATTAGTAGGAGGAGGCAGAATTCCAAAACCACGGAGAAATTAGCCTTGCCCATTTCGGAGTCTTATTCTTAGACGAACTTCCAGAATTTAATAAAAATACATTAGAAGTACTAAGAGGACCGTTAGAAGATGGCATTGTAACAATAAGTAGAGTAAACGCAAGTTTAACATATCCATGTAATTTCATGTTTGTAGCATCTATGAATCCATGCCCTTGTGGATTTTATGGTTCAAAAGAAAAAGAATGTAATTGTACACCAGATGCAATTAATAGATATATGGGAAAAATTAGTGGTCCATTACTAGATAGAATTGATATACAAATAGAAGTAACACCTGTCAAATATCAAAAGCTAGAAGGAGATACGAAACAAGAAACTTCAGATAAAATAAAGATTAGAGTAAATAAAGCAAGAAAAATACAGCAAGAACGATATTGCAAGTATGGGATTTATTCAAATTCTGAGTTAACACCAGCACTAATTGATAAGCATTGTAAGCTAGATTCAAACTGTAAAAAACTTTTGCAAAACGCATTTGAAAAGCTAGGATTAAGTGCAAGAGCGCATTCAAGAATTTTAAAAGTTGCAAGAACAATAGCGGATTTAGATGGAAGAGAAAACATTGAGACAAATCACCTAGCAGAAGCAATTGGCTATAGAAGTTTAGATAGAAAGTATTGGAAAAACTAAGGAGGTCATATGGACATTATAGAAATAAAATATACAGACAAAGCATATCCAAAGCGTTTATTACAAATAGAAAAATTCCCTAAAACCTTATATGCAACAGGAGATATTAGTTTATTAAATAGAGAACATATATTGGGAATGGTAGGTTCTAGAAAATGTTCAGAATATGGAAGAAAAGTAGCAGATATTTTTGCAAGAGACCTTTCAAAGAGTAATATAACAATAATTAGTGGGCTTGCAATTGGAATAGATGCAGCATCACATATAGGAGCGATAGATGAAATTCGGTAAAACAATTGCAGTTTTAGGATGTGGTTTAAATAGGATGTATCCTAAAGAAAACGAATGGCTTTTCCACAAAATACTAGCAAATGGTGGATGCATTATTAGTGAATATAAGCAGGATGTGGAAGCAGATATGAGATATTTCCCAAAGCGAAATAGAATTATTAGTGGAATTTCAGATGGAGTTTTAATAGTAGAAGCAACAGCCAATAGAAGCGGAAGTATAATTACTGCAAAATATGCAAAAGAACAAGAAAAAACAGTTTATGCGGTTCCAAGTAACATTGATTCTATAACAGGAGTTGGTACAAACCTTCTAATTATGGAAGGAGCAACCTTAGTTACAAAACCTTCTTATATCAAAAAAGATTTAATTCGGAAACAATTCTTCAAAAACAAAAAATCCAAATAAAACAAGTGAAATATTAAATGGAAATATAGTATCAAAATTAGAAATTTCAAAAGAGTATATGCCTATTTATGAAATATTAGAAAATGGACCTATGCACATTAACGAAATAGCAAAAAATCAAGAAAAATCTGTACAAGAATTAAGTGGAATTATGACGATGATGGAAATAGAAGGATATATTACAAGGCTTGCACAAAACCAATACAAAAGAAAGGAGTAATTTATGTACATAAGGCACGAAACTCGGAAAATTAGGAGAAGATTTGGCATGCAAATATTTAGAAAATAATGGCTATAAAGTTATAGAAAGAAATTTTGAAGCAAGGCAAGGCGAAATAGATATTATTGCACTAGATAAAAACGAAATAGTATTTATTGAAGTAAAAACAAGAACCAATATAAGCTATGGAAAACCAGTAGAAGCGGTAGATACTAACAAACAAAAACATCTAATAAAAACAGTAGAATATTATCTATATTCCAGAAACTTAGAAAATGAATTTATAAGAATTGATGTAATAGAAATTTACTTATGCAAAAACAAATACAAAGTAAACCACATAAAGCAGATTATATAAAAGAGGTAAATATGTACAATATAAATATACAATATATTGGAAAAATAGATAGAGAAAAATTTAAAGAAATATCTAGTAAAATAATTACGGATGAAGTAATATTGACAGATAAACAACGTCAACACATCATTGCAAGACATCCAGAAATATATGAAATAGTAAAACACAAATTTAATAAGATAGTAGAAGAACCAGATTATATTTTAAAAGACAGTTTAAGGGAAAATACAGCAATGATAATAAAAATAATAGAAGAAAAAAATAAAATTATAAATTTAATATTAAGATTAGCAGTAGAAGATGATGATGCTAGAAATAAAAATTCAATAATAACATGTATACCAATAGGAGAAAGTAGAATGAAATCATATATAAATAATGGAAAAATTATTTACAAAAATGAATAAATACGGTATAATTTATATAGAATAAAAATGACTATTTGAGGTGGTAAAATGTTGCAACCACGCACCTTAAAATGAGGTCAAAAGAGATGTAGGGACGGCGACTCCTACCAAGTAGTCAAAAACACGATAAAAGAAAAAGTCATGGAAACATGGCTTTTTCTTTTATAATAAGTTACCAGATAAAACTAGTTTTTCATACATTTTTATGATATCATTATTATACATGATGTAAAGGAGAGTTTATATGAGTAAATATATTGAAAGTTTTAGTGATATAGTTAACGATTATCTTAAAATATTAAGTGATGAATTTCCAAAATTTTTATATGATTATATAAATACACCCGAAATGCAAAGAATAAATGGAAGTAGTATAGTATGTGGAACAGATTGGAGTAAGCTTTATAGTAATAAATTCTACTATACAAATCTGCAACACAGTATAGGAGTTGCTTTAATTATATGGCATTTTACAAAAGACAAAAAACAAACACTAGCAGGTTTGTTTCATGATATAGCTACACCAGCCTTCAAGCATTGTATAGACTTTATGAACGGAGATTATAAAAATCAAGAATCAACAGAACAATTGACAGAAGATATTATTAAAA
>JAAWOE010000023.1 GCA_022799315.1 Clostridia bacterium
AAAAAAATGGCGACCTGGAACGGGCTCGAACCGTCGACCTCTAGCGTGACAGGCTAGCGTTCTAACCAACTGAACTACCAGGCCGTAAAAAAATGGTGGTCGCTATAGGGCTCGAACCTATGACCCCCTGCTTGTAAGGCAGATGCTCTCCCAGCTGAGCTAAGCGACCTTGTTCTTTTCGACATTGCTTAGTATACTAAATTTTAATAAGGTTGTCAATACTATTTTTAAATTTTTTATAATTATTTTTAAAAAATATTTAATCCGTATTATATCTACCTGTAATGGCAATCAATGTCCCCAACTTAAGAAATAATCTTTTTGTATGGGTGATTTTAATCGCCCAAACTTCTGCGGAACTGCTTAAATAAATATTGCAGTATGTCTTTGAAGATTTTCGGGCGTTCAAGAACGCCCCTACACCGACTTATTTTCAACTATTATCCCTTAAGTTGTGGTATGGATTTTCTATTTCTGTTTTAATATTTCTATTGCTTTTTGTAATTGTGTATCATCTTTTCCTTCTATTACTAATTGTCCTTGAACTTTTTCATCAAGTTTAACTTCAATATCTGGTGTAATTCCTACCTTGTTTATTTTATTTCTATTTGGTGTAAAATATTCATTTGTAGTAATTTTTAATCCACTTCCATCTGTTAATGTTAATAATTCCTGAATAACACCTTTTCCATATGTTTTTTCTCCAACTATTGTCGCTTTACCGTTATCTTTTAATGCACCTGCTAATATTTCTGATGCACTAGCAGAACTTGAATTTGTTAATAATACAACTGGCATATTAATCATTGGGTCATTTTTTGCTTTTGTTATTTCTTCTTTTCCTTTTTTATCTGTAGTAATTAATAAAGTTGCATCTTTTTCTACAATAAAGTCTGCGATGTCTAATGCTTCTGTTACAAGTCCTCCACCATTGTTTCTTATATCGATAACTAAAGCTGTAATATTTTTCCCCTTTAATTCTTCTAACTTTTCTTTAAATTCCTTACTACATCCTTCATCAAAAGAGTTAAATTCGATATATCCTATGTTGTTTTCAAGCACTTTTGATTCCACATGATTAATTTTTATGTGTTCACGAGTTACTTCAAATTCCATTGTTTTTCCATCTCTTAAAATTTCTAATTTAACACTTGTTCCAATTTCACCTTTTATTTTATTAGATGCCTCTGTTAATTCTTCTCCTGTATATGATACTCCATCTACTTTTGTAATTATATCTCCTGGCAATATTCCTGCTTTATGTGCTGGTGTATCTTTTATAGGAGATATAACTATAACTGCATTTTTTTCAATATCTTTTGTTAAATATATTCCTATCCCTGTAAAATTTCCCATAACATCTTGACTAAACTCTTCCATTTCTTCTTTTGTCATATACTCTGTATAAGGATCATTCAAGCCTTTTATATAACCTTTTATTGTCTCATTAAGAATTTTTTGTTCATCAATTTCTCCTAAAAACTTTTGATCTATTATTTTTCTAAAGCCTGCAATAGTATTAGAAATCCCTTTGTCTCCTGAAGAAACTTGCACATATTTTACATTTTCTCCAACATATTTGTACATAAATAATGTTGTTGCAATAAAAGTAATTACCGCCACTAACACTACAAGCATTATTATTTTATATACATTTCCTCTTTTTTGTTCTCTCATTTTTATTCTCATTCCTTTCTACAAATCGGTTGGAAAAAAATTAAATTTTGGCTAGGAAAACGATTTTCAAATTTATGAGGTGTACTTTTTGTACGTTGATTAAATTTGAAATGAAGTTTGACAACGTCAAAATTGTAATTATTTTTCAACCTTTCCTCCTTAAAAATCACTCTTTAATTATTATACTACAAAAAAATTTTTATAGTATAATTTCATAATTTTTTCACAAAATAATATTAGACTTATTTTTTAAGTCTTTTGTTTCCTCTTACATTTTGATAAATAGAGCAATGTAAAATTAGGACGTATTATGCGTCCTAATTTTACTTTATTTTTCATAATTTTTATTTAAGATATGGTAATGGGTCAACTGGTGTTCCGTTAACTCTTACTTCAAAATGTGCATGTTTTCCTGTAGAGGTTCCAGATGAACCAATTGCAAGTACATTTTGTCCTCTTGTTACTCTTTGTCCTTTTTTTACATAAATTGCTGATCCATGTCCATATAGTGTTGTAATTCCTCCACCATGGTCTATTATTACACAATTTCCATATCCACCATAATATTCTGCTTTAATTACTATTCCATCCTCTGCTGCAACAAAAGGTGCTCCCCAATCGGCTCCTCCTATATCTATTCCAGCATGTAGTTTATTAACATGATATACTGGATGTATTCTATAACCAAAATAAGAATTAATTTTATGAGACGATGGAACTGGCCAAGCTAATTTTCCACCAGTATATACTGGTGCCTGTCCTCCATTGCTATTACTTGATTGTGCCGCTCTAATTTGTGCCTCTAAGTCTTGCATTTCTCTATCGTGTTGGTCAATTTGCTCTTGAAGAGATTTCTCTTTTTCAGATAATTTTTGCACTTGACTGTTTTTTTGTGCTTTTGCGTTTTTTAATTTAACATTTTCTTTTTCTGCCTCTGCTTTTGCAGTTTTTACTTCACTTCTTTGTGTATCTAATTCTGTTTTTGCCTTTTGTATTCCTTCTTTTTCTTTTTCAATTGCTTCAATAAGTTCTGCATCTAGTTTAGCTATTCTCTCTATTGTATGTAGATTTGAGAAAAAATCTAAAAAGCTACTTGGATTTAATAAAAGATTCCAATATGAAACTTTTCCAGTTTTATGTTGGGCAATTAATCTTTTCTCTAAAGTTTCCTCTTGCTCTTTTTGTCTTACTTCTGCTTCCTTTAATTCTTTTTCCTTTGCCACAATTGATGCTTCCAATTCTTTTACTTTAGCATTTAAAGTATTTAATTGAGTTTGACTATCAGCTATTTGTGTACTTAATTCATTTATTTTAGATAACACTTCATTTTTTTCTGCCTCAACTTCTTCTTTCTCATCTTCTAAATCTGATTTGCTATTTGCTGTTTCATTCTTTTTATTTTGCAAATCTGTTACAGAAGATGCAAAAGAATATAGTGTCATACTAGAACATATTACTATTAACATTAAACTTATTAATAATTTCTTTTTCATATACAACGCTCCTTATACTTCTAAATATTTTTTCATAGACATGATACTACCAACTGTTCCTATTCCAATTCCTAATGCTAAATATACTAAAATAATTACATTAAACATATCTCCAAATGTAACAAATGTTATTTCTAAAGTTTTAACAACATTAGATTCTAATAAATTTGGTAACATTGAATTGTATATTAATCCAACAATTATTATTGTAACTAGCGCTGCTGCAATTCCTATCATTATACCTTCTACTATAAATGGCCATCTAATAAAACTATTTGTTGCTCCAACATATTTCATAATAGATATTTCTTTTCTTCTTGCATGTACTGTTAATTTTATTGTATTTCCTATAATAACTAATGATATAGTAACTAAAATCAATAGCAATATAAATGTAAATACTCTTATAGCTCTACCTATAGACATAAGTATTGCAATTTCCTCATTGCTACTTGTAATATCACTTAAGTCATTTCCTACAATTATTTTTATTTCATTTTGTATCGCTTCATTTCTAGATAAATCTGATAGTGTAATTTTATATGCTGCTTCCATGTTCTTAAATTCCACACCATCTAATGCACTAGCATTATCTTTAAAACTTTCTTTTATTTGGTTTAATCCATCTTCTTTGGATTCATATTGTATTTTATTTATTCCATCAATTTTTTCTAACGATTTTCCTATTTCTCGTATTCTTTCTTCTTCTGTAGTACTTTTAAAATACACTTTCATGCCTTGTGCATCTTCAATTGTATTCATTATGTTATTAATGTTTTCTCCTATTATGAAGAATATTCCAAATACAAGCATACATAAACACATTGTTGTAAGAGCTGTAACTGTTGATTTCTTATTTTTAAATATATTCCTAAATCCTTCTCCTATTAAATAACTAACTACATTATACTTCACGGTCATACCCACCTTTTTTATCATCTCTTATAATATTGCCTTTATCTATTTGTATAACTCTCTTTTTCATTCTATCTACAATATCTTTTGCATGTGTTGCAACGATAACTGTTGTTCCTCTCATATTAATTTCGTTTAATAGCATCATAATATCCCATGCAGTATCTGGATCTAGGTTTCCTGTTGGTTCATCTGCAATTAGCATAGATGGATTATTTACTAACGCTCTTGCAAGAGCCACCCTTTGTTGTTCTCCACCTGATAATTCATTTGGGTACATTTTCGCTTTTCCGCTTAAACCAACAAGTGACAATACCATAGGTACTTGTCTTCTTATATGTCTTGGTGTTGCTTTTACTATGTACATTGCAAATGCAACATTTTCATATACTGTTTTATCTGGTAAAAGTCTAAAATCTTGAAATACTATTCCCATACTTCTACGTAGGTATGGTACTCTGTTTTGTTTTAAGAAAGTAGTATCTTTTCCGTTTATAATAATACTTCCAGAAGTAGGTTCTTCTTCTTTTAAAATTAGTTTTATTAATGTAGATTTTCCGTGAACCAGATGAACCTACTAAAAATGCAAATTCTCCTTTTTCAATAGTAAAATTAGCATTGTGTACAGCCTCTGTTCCTGTACTGTATACTTTGTTAACGTTTCTAAATTCTATCATAATTTTCTCCTTGTAGAGTTTTATATACATATATCCTTTTTTATCTTAACAATAAATTCAGCTTATTGCAATAGCAAAATATACAAAAAAACGATAAGTTTTAAGCGAAACCCTGCTTTTCTTACCGTTTTTTAGGCTTTTTTCCATTTATTAAATTTATATTACTTTTTTATGACATTATTTCTTTAATTATTCCATTTTTATCTAATCCAAAATATTCTAATAGTTTTTCTGCTTTTCCAGATTTTCCAAAAGTATCTTTCATTCCTAATCTTGTAACTTTACATGGATATTCTTCAGTTAGTACTTCACACACTGCTGTACCTAGTCCCCCAATAATGCTATGATCTTCTATCGTAATTATTCTTTTTGTTTCTTTGGCACATTTTACAATTAATTCTTTATCAATTGGTTTAATTGTATGCATATCAACTACTCTTATGTTTATTCCTTTTTCTTCTAATTCTTCTTTTGCTTTGATAGCTTCAGAAACCATTAATCCTGTTGCAATTACTGCAGCATCAGTTCCATCTCCAATTTGAATTCCTTTTCCAATTTCAAATTTTTGATTTTCATCATATATAACAGGAGCTGCTAATCTTCCAAGTCTTAAATATACTGGTCCATTAATTTTTAATATTTCTTCAACTGCCCATTTTGTTTGTGTGTCATCAGATACACTTAAAACTGTCATATTAGGAAGTCCTCTCATTAATCCAATATCTTCTAACATTTGATGTGTTGCACCATCTTCTCCCACAGAAATCCCCGAATGTGTAGCACATATTTTAACATTAAGTTTTGGATAACATATGCTATTTCTTATTTGGTCATATGCACGTCCTGCCGCAAATACAGCAAATGTACTTGCAAATGGTATTTTTCCACAAGCAGCCATTCCAGCTGCTGTAGATAACATATCTTGTTCTGCAATTCCCATATCAAAAAATCTATCAGGAAATTCTTTTTTAAACAACTCTGTTTTTGTTGCAGTTGCTAAATCTGCATCTAAAACCACTATATCTTTATTTTCTTTTCCTAACTCTACCAGTTTTTTTCCATAACTTTCACGTGTTGCAATCTTTACATCTAGATTCATATATTTTACCTCCTATATTATTCATAGGCAACCTCGTTCGTTCGAAATTGAACATCTTCGTACTTGTAATGCACACCTCTACATTTCTTTTATATTTTTCTTTACGAATCAACGTAGGCGTCCCCTATATATTCTTTTATTTATTCTCACCCTTTAATTCTTCAATTGCAAGGTTATATTGTTCTTCGTTTGGTGCTTTTCCATGCCATCCTGCTTGATTTTCCATAAAAGATACGCCTTTTCCTTTTACTGTTTTTGCAATAATTGCTGTCGGTTTTCCTTTTACTGTTTTTGCTTTATTAAATGCATTTATCAATTCTTCTATATTATGGCCATCTACATTAATCACATTAAATCCAAAACTTTCGAATTTTAAATCGATTGGTTCAGAATTCATTACTTCTGTAATTTTTCCATCAATTTGTAGATTGTTATTATCCACAATTACACACAAATTATCTAGTTTATAATGACTAGCACTCATTGCCGCTTCCCAAATTTGTCCTTCTTCTATTTCTCCATCTCCTACTAGGCAATAAACTCTAAAGCCATCTCCATTTAATTTTGATGAAATAGCCATTCCATTTGCACAAGATAATCCTTGTCCAAGTGAACCTGTTGACATATCTATGCCTTTTATATGTTTCATATCTGGATGTCCTTGCAAAATACTATCAATTCCTCTAAATGTAAATAGTTCTTTTTTATCAAAATATCCTCTTTGGGCAAGTGTACTATATAATGCAGGTGATGCATGTCCTTTTGATAAAACAAATCTGTCTCTTGCAGGTGATTTTGGTTCCTCTGGATTAATATTCATTTGATTAAAATATAATACTGTTAAAATATCTGCACAAGATAATGATCCTCCTGGATGTCCAGATTTTCCAGCATATACTTCTTCTATTATTCCAATTCTAATTTCATTTGCAATTTTTTCTAGTTCTTTTACATCTGTAATT
Organism: Clostridia bacterium; assembly: GCA_022799315.1. Classification (GTDB taxonomy): domain Bacteria; phylum Bacillota; class Clostridia; order TANB77; family CAG-508; genus RGIG8482. The sequence goes on from JAAWOE010000023.1 coordinate 6,824, forward strand.
TTCAAAAAAATCACTCCTAACCTTTTTTTCTCATACTATCATATTAGTTTATAAAACACAATAAAAGTATCTCATATTTTAAAATAAAATCTAAAAAATTAAAGCAAGTATATTGAATTATTCTACTATACTTGCTTGTTTAATTTTTACATATATTAAATTAATGCTTCTTCCAAAGTTCAGGTTTACTTTATATAAAGTACGGCGCGGAACCCGACATTGAGGTCGGTGCTGCTAACAGTCCTATTACCATGTCGGTAGCATACAGGGTAAGTAGACGACGCATTAGCGAAACTACCACCACGAAGAACACGATATTGTGTAGCACTATTCCCTCCGTAGAATGATGTTTCTTCTGTCCATTCCCACATGTTTCCTGCTACATCGTATAAGTTTTTCTTTCTTGCTTCATTACTTGCTCCTGTTGTCCATGCATATCCTACTTTACTTGCTGTTCCAGCTTGTCTTGTGGCATCTTTTACCCATGTATCTGTAAATGGGTCTTGGTACCAATATGACCCGCTTACAAACCCATATGATGTTCTTCCTAATGTGGTTGTTGGTGTTACATTTGCGTAATTTCCAAATGTTCCTGATGATGTTAACTCTGTGCTATTTTTATCCGTCATCCAGTTTATCATTACATCCCACTGTGTTCCTGTTATTAATCCGCTATTTACATATTCTGTATTATACATACTGTTAGCATTTTCTCTTGATTTGTTCCAATCTATAAAATTCCATGGCACTATTCCTGCTTTACTTTGTGGTCTTCCTGATTTATTATATGTTTGGTTTGAACCTGTATCTTGTTGTCTCTCCTTTGTTTCTTCTATATTATCTGGTAATCCTGCCTCAAAACGTGCTACGTAGAATCCTCCGTATTTCTTTGTCTGTAATTCTCCTAATCTATCTACTGATGTGTCCCAACAAGAATTACTTCTATTAGTTACATTACCTTGTCCCCAATTTGTTTTTACATATTCTTCTTCTTTACATGGTACCCATACAAATTGGTTTCCTAATAATGTTTCTTTTATTTCTTTTACAGTTCCGTCTTCGTTCAACACTGCTTCTATTCCTGATGGTATTTCTGTTTCATTTTTATATTTATTTTGATCTTCTTTTCTATCGCTTATTACTACACCTGTCCTTACTTTTCCTCCCACATAATAAAATCCTAATGGTACTGGTACTGTTTCTCCTTCTCCTGTTGCTACTGCTTGTACTGTAGAGATTTTTTTACTTGATATTACTTCTTTTCCATCTGATGTAGCTACGTATGTTGGTGTAGATGTCTTCCACCCATCTGGTACTGCTACTAGTGTTCCTGCCACTGTATCTTTTGTATTCTCTGGTAAAGACTCTCCATTTATATATGCGTATAATTCGTCTAATTCTACATTTTCTTGTTCTACACTATTATTCCATTTCTTTGCTGCATATTTTGCAGTATTAAATAATCCATTTTCTCCTATGCTTAATGTTAATACCACTCCTACTAATATTAGCATTATAATTATTGTTATTATTAAGGCGATTAGGGTAATTCCTCTATTCCTTTTATTAGGGTCGATGTGGTCATCGACCCTTACACGCAACATATTTATTTTTGTTGTAGGAGTCGACGAGTACGTCGACCCGTTTATATTATTTTTTACATTTTCAATTTTCATAAAATTTCCTCCATTTATCTTATGTTTATATGTGATTTAGCTTGTCTACATTTTATATAACCTTATCTTTATTGTCAACATATTTTGAAATTTTATGAATTATAATAACAAATACAATGGAAACGCCAGGAAGCTCATACTACTCTCCCTGGCAAAATGAAACAGTATTCAGTTTTTGTCAATGTCCTTAGGAATGCAAAGCTCTAATGTGCCGAAGAACTCTTCATGTTCTGCAAGTTCTTTCTTTAATCTCTGATTTTTCTTATGTTCCATTGCACACCTTCTCTGTAACATTGCATATCTTCTATGCATTATATTCCGTTTCATCCTAGTTCCTCCTTTTTCATACATGTTCTTTTTGAAGCTACTTTAATTATACCACATTAACATAGATTATACAAATTCTTCCCATACTAAATTTGCAAGATCTAACCCTTTATTAGTTAGTTTAATACTATCTATATCAACTTCAACTAGTTCTTGTTCTACTAATATATTTAGTTCTTTTCTAAATATATAAATTGGGTTTTGTACAAATTTCTCTTTAAATTTTGATATAGAAACACCTTCTATTTTTCTTAATCCTAATAACATATATTCTTTTTGTTCATCAGTTTCTTTTTGAGTTTCATGAACTATTTTTGTATTTTTACCTTCACTTATATTTTCAATATATTCTTCTAAATTGTCTGTATTAGAATACCTTGTTTTGTTATAATATGAGTGTGCTGCAGTGCCCATTCCCAAGTATTCTTTTTGTTTCCAACAATTTAAGTTGTGTTTAGATTCAAACCCATTTTTTGCAAAATTTGATATTTCATAATGATTATATCCATTTTGTTCTAAAATATTTTTTACCTTCCAATACATCTTTCTTTCAGTTTCTTCGTCAACTAGTCTAATTCCTTCATTTTCTACTAAATCATAAAGTTTTGTGCCTTCTTCTAATATTAGTGAATATACTGATATATGTTCAGGTTTTATTGCTATTACTTTTTTTAAACTATCTTCTAAAATTTCTATTGTTTGGTTTGGAAGTGCTAGCATTAGGTCCACATTCACATTTTTAAAGCCCACATTTCTTACTATTTCATATGTATTTAAAAATTGTTCATAAGTATGTATTCTTCCTATTTGTTTTAATAATTTATTATCTGTACTTTGTAATCCAATACTCGCTCTATTAATTCCACATTTTGTATAATCTTCTAATTTCTCTTTTGTTACAGTTCCCGGATTTATTTCTATTGTTATTTCTGCACCTTTATTAATTCGAAAATTACTCTTTATTGTATCTATAATCTCTACTATATATTTACTATCAACAAATGATGGCGTACCTCCGCCAATATATATGGTAGTAATTTCTGAGTTTTGGGCGGACATAATGCTTGCCCCTACATATTCTATTTCTTTTTTTAATGCTTCTATATAATTTTTAATTATTTCTTTTTTATTTGCAAATGATATGAAATCGCAATAAAAACATTTTTGTACACAAAATGGTATGTGCACATATATTCCTATATCTTTAATCCCCATTTTGCTCCTCCTTTAGTCCTTCTGCTATTTCAGATATTTTTTTAAGCCTATGATTTACACCAGATTTTCCTATTGGGTTCTTTAACATTTGTCCCAATTCCACTAAACTTGCATCTGGATTTTTTAGTCTAACTTCTGCTATCTCCTTTAAATTTTCTGGTAATTCTTTAAATCTCTTATTTTCTTTTAAATATTTTATAGCATTAATTTGATTAACTGATGCATTTATTGTTTTATTTAAGTTTGCAGTCTCACAGTTAACCAATCTATTTATATTATTTCTAGTGTCACGTTCAACACGTATTTCTTCAAAATTAAGTACAGATTTATTTGCTCCAATAAGTGCTAAAAATTTAGATATTTCTTCTGCTTCTTTTATATAAATAGAGAAGCTTCTTTTTCTTACTAAAATTTTACTTTCAATATAAAACTCTCTTAAAACTCTAGAAATATATTCGGCATTTAATTTTGTACTAAACAAAATTTCCAAATGATATTTATTACTAGGATTGTTTAATGAGCCACTACCAAGAAATGTTCCTCTTACTATTGCTTTAAAAAATTGTTCTTCTTTTTTTACGTCAATATTGGAATCATCTTTTTTAATTTCTATTCCATTTGCTACATATTCTAAATTTTTAAACTCCTGCTTTTTAAAAGTAATTTTATATACTTTTCCTTGAAAACGTATATCATAATTTATATTTAAATTATTTAACAATTTGTTTAATCTATTAATATTATATTCGTTTTCAGTCGCGTAGCTTATTTTATTTTTAATAACATTAATATTACTACTAAGCAAGTATCCTATAAGTTCTGCTCTTAATATTTCTTTATTAGTAAGATTAGAAATCTTACTTAATTCTTGTTTTATATCTCCTGAAAAAGACATTGAAACTCTCCTTTTAATCTATATTTTTGTTGCAACAACAATTCTATCATTTTCATATAAATCTTTTTTTGAATAAATATCTTTATATTTTTTACTTGTTTCTAGCAATTTCATTACTTGTTCTTTTTGATCGTATCCTATTTCTAAAAATAACTTTCCACCTTTTTGTAAATAAACATATGCATTATTAACAATAGTTTTATAAAAGTCTAGGCCATCTTCTCCACCATCTAATGCAATATATGGTTCATTTTGAACTTCTTTATCAAGAGTTGCAATCACGTCTTTTACTATATATGGTGGATTTGATACGATAATATCAAAACTTTCTTTTATATTCTCAAACATGTCTGATTCTATAAATTCTATATTTTCTGTATTATTTGCTTTTGCATTCTTCTTAGCAATTTCCAATGCTTTAATGCTAATGTCTGTACATGTAACATGTGAGTTTTGTATATATCTTGCAAGAGATATTCCAATTGCTCCGCTTCCTGTACATAAATCTAGTATTTTATATTCTTTTTCATTATCACAACTACTAATAACTTCTTCTACTAAAATTTCTGTATCAGCTCTTGGTATTAAAACGCTTTCATCTACATAAAAATCCAACTTCATAAATTCTTGATGATTTGTAATATATTGAAGTGGGCAGCCCTTTATTAATTTATTAATTCCTTCTGTGAACTTTTTAATCGCTTCTTCATTAACCTCTTCTTTGCTATTTATAACTAAATATTCTTTTGTTACATTTAAAGTGTTTACTAATAGCATTCTGGCTTTTACTATAGGGGCAGATATTTTGTTATTTTTTAATTCTTTAATAGCATTTTGTAATGCTTCTTCTATTTTCATAGTTTAAACTCCTATCTCTTTTATAACAAATTATAACAAATACCATACAATAAAAGCAAGTTGTTTAATAACTTGCTTTTATCCTTTTTATCCAAAATAGCATAGCATTATAACTGTTGCAAGCAATTTTGCAAATCTAAGTTCTGTACTAGTAAACTGCTCTTGGGTAACATTTATTTCATCAATATCTTTTACCATTTCTAACTTACAATAGTCTACATCTGTAAACTGAAATCCCATTCTGAAATCTCGTTCTTCATTTTGTTTTAAATCTTCCACTTTAACATATTTTGTACCTAATAAAACATTTCTTTTAGAATATAAGTCTATTTTTATATATGTGTTTTCTGTATTTGTTCCTATATTTTTTATGCTTCCTTCAACATAACCATTTACATATGTTGCTCTTGCTTCATCTAATTCTATTTTTAAATTATCTTGTAATAATATATTTGCACCTATTTGCATATACGTTGCTTTTATTGCTACATTTATCATTACATTTGAAAATATAAAAAATAATATAACGCATAAGGCATATATACCAAAGGTTTTCATTCTATCCATAATTATTTCTCCATTTCTTATTCTATTTCATATAGGAATATTATAGCACAAGTAACATAATTTGTAAACCTAGTCTTCTACCTCAATGCTTTTTCCCAAATATATAGAATAAATATATGTTTTATAAACTTCTTTTTGTAGAGCTTCTTCTAAGGCTGATTTATAAATTTGTAATTGCTTTTTATATTTATCTACTAACTCTTGTTCACTTTTCTTTACATAGTCTGTTTTATAATCCACCAAAATTATATTATCATTTTCATCTATATAGTATAAATCTATTACACCTTGTACAAGAATTTTTTCTTGTATGTCTAGTTCATATATCCTATTTGCTGGAATATTAATATAAAATGGTTGTTCTTTATTTATTTCTTTTGCTGTTTTTAAGTTTTTATATAAGTCAGATTTTGTATAAACTAATAGCTTATCTATATTTATTTTTTCTGCTTCTTTTGAAGTTATTATTTCGTTTTGAATTAGTTTTTGTATTTCACTTTCTAATTCTTCATAAGTATAGTCTTCTTTTTCGTTTAACTTTTGAACTAATAAGTGCATCAATGTTCCGATTTCTGCATTTGTTATAGCAAGTTCTTCTTGTAAGAATTTAGGCTTTTTCATGCTTTCTAGCTTAAATTTATTTTTTTCTTCAAAAACAAAGTCCATCTCTTCATTTTCTAATTCTTTTATTTTGCTTACAGATGTTTTTGATTGTATTGTAGTTGCATCTAAATTCTCATACTTCCAATTTAAAAGTTCTTCTAATTCTTTATTGTTTTGTTTTTCCTTACCTTCTTTTATGTTTCTTATGCTTTTTTCTTCTTGTCCATCTTCATTAGCAAAGTTCTTTATTAAATCCTCTTTTGCATACATCTTCAATTCTAATATTTCGGAAATTGTATTTTTATTATTCAAATATAATAATTCAAACCAGTCTAAATATGATTTATAGTTTTTTAATATATTGGGTGATATAGTTTTAGTATTATACATTTCTAATAAATCCTGTTTTTTACTAAAATCCTTTTGTAAATCTTTTGATAACCCTGTTATAATTAATTTTTCTTTTGCTCTGGTTAGTGCTACATATAAAATTCTCATTTCTTCTGAAATTGTTTCTACTTGGGCTTTATATGTAATTGCAGTTTTAGCAAGAGTATTATATTCTATTCTTCTTATGCAATCTATATATTTAGGTCCAAAGCCGATATCCTGATGTAACAATATATTGTCGTTTAAATCTTGCATGTTGAATTTCTTACCTGTTCCACATAAAAATACTACTGGAAACTCAAGTCCTTTACTTTTATGAATGCTCATTATTCTAATAACATTTTCATTTTCTCCTATTAATTTTGCAGAGTCTGTATCATTACTATTTACTTTTAATTTATCTATAAAATTTATAAAATTGAATAGTCCTTTAAAACTTGCCATTTCATATTGTCTTGCTTTTTCAAATAGCATTTTCAAATTTGCTTTTCTTATTTCACCATTTGGCATAAGTCCTACATAATGATAATAACTACTATCCATATATATTTGCCATATTAATTCGTCTAATGTTAAGTATTCTTGCTTCTTTCTCCAACCTTCTAGCTTGTTTAAAAATTCTTTTATTCTATTACTCATTTTCAAAGCTTTATTCTTACTTGCTTCTACAAGAGCTTGATAAAAATAAGTATATTTACCTTGTAACTTGATTTCTATTAAATCATTATCATCAAATCCACAAATTGGAGAACGAAGAACTGTAACTAATGGTATATCTTGCATTGGATTATCTATTACCTTTAAAAGCGCCATAATTGTTTGTATTTCAACACTTTCTAAATAGCTTGTACCTGTATCACTAAATACTGGTAAGCTTAAATTATTTAATTCTTTTTCAAAAATTGGCGACAAGTTAGATGTGGCACGTAGTAATATAACAATGTCTTTATATGTAATATCTCTATAACCTGTTTTTGTATAAACTTGATATTTACTATTTATTAGTTCTTGAATATTTCTTGCAACCAATCTTGCTTCTAGTGTAGCATTTTCAATATTTTCTATTTCGCTGTTTCTTTCGTCTTCTAATTCTTTTAAATCTATAATATTAAGTTCTGTTTTTCCCGCAAAATTAGAGTTTTCTTGTGGTTCTTCAAAATTTGCCCCTAAATTCAAATACTCTTTTTCATCATAGTCAATGTCTCCTAATTGTTTAGTCATAATATTTTCAAAGACTAGGTTAGTAAAATCTAGAATATTTTTTCTACTTCTAAAGTTCTTAAATAACTGAATTTTTAAATCATCATTTTCTTGTTTTTCTTTTTTATTTCTATATGTTTCATATTTAGAAATAAATAGCTCAGGTCTTGCTTGTCTGAATTTATAAATACTTTGTTTAACATCTCCAACCATAAATATGTTATTGCCCTTTGAAATTGTATTTAATATGTATTCTTGGACTAGGTTACTATCTTGATATTCATCTATTGCAATTTCTTCAAACTTTTCAATATACCTCTTTGCTACATGTGTTGGCTCATATTTATTATCCTCTTTTTTTACAAGTATTTGTAATGCAAAATGTTCTATATCATTAAAATCTATAATATTTTTTTCTCTCTTTGCTTCACTATACTTTTTACTAAACTCAAGTATTATATTCATAATAGCCTTCATCACAGGGTACATAACTGCTATATCTTCATTTGCTTTTTTTGAATCACATAATAAAATTTTATCTCTTATTTTATTAAACTTTTTCTTTATACTATCTCGTTTTTCTTTTGCTATTTCTTTTTGCTCTATTACTATTTTGGAATCTCTTGGCCATGTTTCCCATCTAATACTATTTGCTACATTATATGCCTTGTCCCAAGAATCTAAATTTATTTTAAGTTCTTCTAAATTTTGGGTATCAGTAAGAATTGTTCTTGAAAACTTTTCTAGTTCCGAATATTTATCTAAATTTTTCTTTACACTTTTTAGCTCTATAATGCAAGAATCAAGTTCCCCTGAAAATACATCTACTAAAATTTTTCCCCATTTAGTTTTTATAAAGTCTTGTTCTAATTTATCTGTTAAATTAAATTCTTCTACTCTTTCTTTCAGCCATTCTTCTGGAAATGGGCTACTCCCGAATAAATCTATATGTTTTTAAAATTATCTCTTTTAAAGAATCGTCTTCCCTATAGCTTGTATATTTATTTATCAAATCTAAGAATTCTTTATCTTCTGCTAAATATTTTTCTTCAAAGATTTCTTCTAAAACTTCTTGTTTTAATATTTCTATTTCTGTTTGATCTGCTACTCTAAAATTAGGAGATATTGATATTTCATAAAAGTTGTTCTTTATCACATCTAGACAAAATGAGTGTATTGTACAAATATTTGATTTGCTCATTAGTATTGTTTGTCTTTGCATATGTTCATCATTTGGATTTTCATCTAAATATTTGTAAATTGCTTCCATTATCCTTTGTCTCATTTCACTTGCTGCAGCATTAGTAAAAGTTACTACTAGTAACTTATCTATATCTATTTTTTCATTTAATATTTTATTAATGATTCTTTCAACAAGTACAGCGGTCTTTCCACTACCGTGCTGCTGCTGCAACTAATATGTTAGAGTTCTTTTCATTAATTGCTTGTAATTGCTCATTTGTCCATTTTACTTCGTTCATTATCATTTCTCCTATATTTTCCTTGTCTTATTATATCGATTTGTTGTTGTTTTTTCAATATTTTGTTGTAATTATAAATTATATTTTTCTCATTTTTTGTTAATACTATTATTAGCAGAACAAAAGTGAACATTAATAATATGTTTCATATTTAGATTTTAAGGTCCACGTCTTTGTTCGCCCGTGAAAAAATTCTTTGGAATTTTTTCTGCGGAATATATTATTAGATAATAGAATTTTCTATAAAAATTGCTATTATCTAACATTGGAGGTTTTATTATGGAAAAAAATACAAATTTATATGTATTAAACGAGGTTCATAAAGGTGCTAAAATGGGAATGGATTCTATTTCTACTGTTTCTGAAAAAGTATCTGAGCCAAATTTTAAAGATAACTTATCTTTTCAATATACACAGTATGGTGATATTTTAGATAGTGTAAATGAAATTTATAAAAAGTATGGAGAAATTCCAAAAGATGATAATCCTATGACCGAGGTCATGGCATGGACTGGTATTCAAATGAATACTATAACAGATAAAAGCAATTCTCATATTGCTGATATGTTAATTCAAGGTACTACTATGGGAATTATTGAAGGAAGAAAGTTATTAAACCAAAATCCTAATGTAGATCAAGAAGTTAAACAAGTTCTAAATACTTTTGTAGAAATGCAAGAAAACAATGTAGAAAAGCTAAAAACGTTTTTGTAAAGTGCATTGTATTCGCTCCCGATGATTTGTTAATGTTTTTTCTTGTTCTCCCCAACTGCACACATAGTGTAATAAAATTTCGCTTAAAAACTCATTTTATAACACTATGTAGCTTGTCGGTCCCCACAGCGAAACTGCGAAAAAAACATTAATCAAAGCCATCTCGCGCTTCACTATAAGTTTATATAAATATTTATTGCAAAGATTCTTTTAAAAATAAAAATCAGCAAATTTAGAAAAGCGCCTTGAAAATAAATTTTGTATACGTATGTAATAAAAATTTAGCTTGAACAAGTTTTTCTATAATTTGTGGTTTTTATTTAAAAGAACCTTATTATTGTCTAACTTCAATCGTTATAATACAAAAAAGTAGGTGTAAATTGAAAACTCACACCTACCTTTTACTTTTATATATAGAATTTTTTATGTTAAACATACTAATTTGAAGCCCATCTCATTACTTTAATGTCTTTATACTTATTTAGAACTTCTCTATATTTTTGATATTCTTCATCCCAAAGCATACTTGGAACTTTGTCAAATGCTTTAAATACTTTTTCTGCTTCCATTAAGAAAATTATTTGTTCTTGTGGAGATAGTTTTTTACTCTTTTTTGTAAAAACATATAAATCATCTAATATTTCATTTGCTTTAATGAAAGTAAAAAAGTCTTTTACGTTTATTCCTGCCATTTTTATTTGCATTACTGCAAATGCTATTAATGCAAATATAATAAAAACTAATATATATATGATTGTTAATATAACCATTATAACCACCTTCTTTTGCATCTTTTAGTAACTTTTCTTTTGAGTATATAATTTATTATACCATAATTTACTAAATAATGCAAATTTTAGTACTATTTTTAGTTCTTTTATGATATAATAATCTCTATACTTTAAATGGAGATGATTTTATGGACCGCTACAACAGTACAAAAAAAGCAGGTATTTTGGGTATATTGGGAAATATCTTTTTATTAATTATAAAAGCAATTGTTGGATTTGCAAGCAATAGCCAAGCAATGATTGCAGATGCTGCAAACAGTGCAAGTGATATATTTGCTTCCCTTATGACATTTATAGGAAACCATATTGCAAGTGAGCCTGGAGATAAAACTCATAATTTTGGACACGGAAAAGCAGAATACATTTTCTCTATGTTTATTAGTATCTCTATGATTTTTGTTGCCTCAAAATTATTATACGACTCTACAATTTCATTATTTTTGCAAGATACCTTTACTTTTTCGTGGTTTCTAGTCGCTGTTTGTATTATAACCATACTTGTTAAATTATCGTTATATTTATATACACATAGTTTATTTAAAAAATATGATAATATTTTGTTAGAAGCTAATATGAAGGATCATCGTAATGATTGTATTGTAACTACCTTCACCCTTGTTTCTATTCTCGCTGGTCTACTTGGTATTTATTGGTTTGATGGAGTTGTTGGTATTGGTATTTCTATTTGGATTTGTTATACTGGAGTTAAAATTTTTGTAGAAAGTTATAATGTTTTAATGGATATCTCTATCGATTCTAATACTGAAAAAATGATTTTAGATTTGGCTCATAGTTATAAAAAAATCAAAAAACTTGATGACATTTCTTCATCACCTGTTGGGTATCAATACATTATAGTTTTAACAATATATGTAGATGGTAATATGTCTACGTTTGATAGTCATTCTTTAGCAGATGCTTTAGAAAAAGATATTACCAAATTAGATAAAATTTACAAAACAATTATACATGTAAATCCGATTTGATGTTTTACATAATTTACATTTTGTAACTTTTATGTTATAATAATATTATAATCTTGCGAAATGGAGGATATACTATGTTATTACCTAACACACCCATCGACTTAAAGGAGGTTTTTTACCTTACTCGGGTTTTTTCCCTTTGCGAATCAGACATTTATGATTGTCGGGAAGATGACTCCTTAGACGATGATGACGCAGATTGTATCTGCGGCTAAGATTTTATTTTAAAAATTTCATAGTGTTTCCAAAAAACACAGTGGGCGATTAACCCACTGTGTTTTTATTTCTTTTTTGGTTCCTTTACAATAATTTCTCCATCTTTACTACTTATTGTAGCCTTAACTCCCACTTTTATTTTTCCGTCTAGAATTGCTTCTGCTAGTTTATCTTCTAATTTACTTTGTATTGTTCTTCTTAAAGGACGTGCTCCATAAGCTTTATCAATACCTTCTTTTGCAATTAATTCTTTAACAGATTTATCAATTTTTATTTCTATATTATTTTCTTTCATTCTGTTTATTACTTCTTGTAACATGATATCGATTATCTTTTCAATTTCTGAATCCGTTAGTTTATGAAATACTATAATTTCATCTATACGATTGATAAATTCAGGTCTAAATTGTTTCTTTAGTTCTTGAAGGACATCTTTTTTAGTTTCTTCATATTTTTTGTTTTCATCTTCGTCTTTATTTTCTACACTTCTTGTAAATCCTAATGTTTTTGTATCTGTAATTAACCTTGCTCCTACATTTGATGTCATAATAATAACGGCATTCTTAAAGTTAACTGTTCTTCCTTGAGAATCAGTTAAACGTCCATCTTCTAATATTTGAAGTAACATGTTCATAACATCTGGATGTGCTTTTTCTATTTCGTCAAATAAAATAACACAATATGGTTTTCTTCTTACTTTTTCAGTTAATTGTCCACCATCATCAAAACCAACATAACCTGGAGGTGAACCAATTAATTTAGATACAGAATGTGGCTCCATATATTCAGACATATCTATTCTTATCATTGCATTTTCATCGCCAAATAGTGCTTCTGCTAACGCTTTAGAAAGTTCTGTTTTTCCGACACCAGTTGGTCCCAAGAATATAAATGAGCCTATTGGACGTTTTGGATCTTTTAGGCCAACTCTCCCACGCCTAATTGCTTTAGAAATAGCTGAAATTGCTTCATTTTGTCCAATTACTCTTTTATGCAGTTCTTCTTCTAAGTGTTTTAATTTTTCATTTTCATCCTCAGTTAATTTTTTTACAGGTATACCTGTCCAATTTGCAATTACTTCTGCAATTTCTTCTTCCGAAATTTCAGTTATATTCTTTGTGTTTTTGTCTTTCCACTTAGTTTGTTCTTGTTCTAGTTTTTCCTTTAAAATACGCTCTTCATCCCTTAAAGTTGCTGCTTTTTCAAAATCTTGTGTACGAATTGCTTCTTCTTTTTCATTTTTGGTTTCTTCTATTTTTTGTTCTAATTCCTTTAAAGTATCTGGTGCTGTGAATGTTCTCATTCTAACTCTTGATGCTGCTTCATCTATTAAGTCTATTGCTTTATCTGGTAAGAATCTATCGTTAATATATCTTACAGATAAGTTAACACTTGCTTTAATTGCCTCATCTGTAATCTTTACATTATGATGTGCTTCATACTTATCTCTAATCCCTTTTAATATTTCTATTGTGTCTTCACTTGTTGGTTCATTTACTGTAACTGGACTAAATCTTCTTTCTAATGCTGCATCTTTTTCAATATATTTACGATATTCGTTTAAAGTAGTTGCTCCAATTAATTGAATCTCCCCTCTTGCAAGTAATGGTTTTAAAATGTTTGCTGCATCTATTGCTCCTTCTGCAGACCCTGCTCCAACTATAGTATGAATTTCATCAATAAATAATATTACATCTCCTGCCTTTTTTACTTCATTCAAGCATTTTTTTATTCTTTCTTCGAAGTCTCCTCTATACTTTGCTCCTGCTACCATACTAGAAATATCAATTGTTACTACTCTTTTATTTTTTAACATTTCTGGGACATCATCTTGTACAATCTTTTCTGCTAACCCCTCTACTACTGCTGTTTTTCCTACCCCAGGTTCACCAATTAAACAAGGATTATTTTTGGTTCTTCTAGAAAGAATTTGTATTACTCTTTCTATTTCTCCTTTTCTTCCAACAATTGGATCTAGTTTTCCTTCTTCTGCTTGTTTTGTTAAATCTGTTCCAAATTGATTAAGTGTCTGCGTTTGGTTAAAGCTACCCATATTTTTATTTGTCTTTTTACTTTCTTGTTGTCCAGATACATTATCATCTTCATTAATTACTTTTACAATTTCATTATATAACTTTTGTGGATTAACATCTAAATCTAGCATAATTCTAACTGCTACACTGTCCCCCTCTCTCATAATGCCAATTAGAATATGCTCTGTTCCAATATAATCTGAACCTAATTTTCTGGCCTCACGAAATGCATTTTCAATTACTCTTTTTGTTCTTGGAGTAAAGCCTGCAACTTCCGTTTTTGTAGCTTCTTCTTTTCCAATTAATTCTTCTATTTCTTGTAACACGTTATCCTCTGTTACATTTTGGTTTTGTAATACTTTGCTAGCCACTCCTGTATTTTCTTTTACTAGGCCATATAAAAGATGCTCTGTTCCAATATAGTTGTGTCCCAATTCCATAGCTATCTCATTTGCTATTTCAATTACTTTCTGAGCGCTATTTGTAAATTTATATGTCATTTTAAACACCCTCCTTTATTTTTCCCTAACAATTTGTTTAATTACTTCTGCACGTCTTATATCTCTTTCATAAGATTCAATTTGTTTTCCTAAGTATTTTTGTAAATTTGCAGGCTTGGTATAAAGTTCTAATTTTTTTACTTTCAAATCATCTAATTCTTTTATAATTCCTAAATCTGTTCCAAGTTTTATTTCCGAAAGTAACTCTCTTACTTCATTAGAAGATATCTTTTTAGCATTTGTTAAAGTTCCATATGCACGATATACTTTATCTTCTAATTCTATGTTGTCACGTGCCAAAATTTTTCTTGCCAACCTTTCTTGCTCTATAATCTTTTCAGTAATTAGTTTTAAATTTTTAACAATCTCTGTTTCTGATATCCCAAGTGTTTGTTTATTAGATACTTGGTACATATCTCCTCCAGCTTTTGAGCCTTCTCCATAAATACCTCTTATATTCATTCCAAAGTTGTTAATAACTTCTAATATTTTCCTGATGTTTCCCGTTCTTGCGAGACCTGGTAAGTGTACCATAACAGATACTCTTAATCCAGTTCCAACATTTGTTGGACACACTGTTAAAAATCCATATTTTTCGCTATATGCATATGGTAACTTATCCCCTATTTTTTCATCTACTTCTATTGCTAAGTTCATTAAGTTTTCAATATCAAATCCTGAATTCATTACTTGAATTCGTAAATGATCTTCTTCATTAATCATAACAGATATATTTTCGTCATCATTAATAAGCATTGCACCTGTATCTTCTTTGTTTAAAACAAAATTTGGACTTAATAAATGTTTTTCAACTAAACTCATTTTTGTAATATCATCCATGTCTTTTAGTTTCATAAATTTGAGTCCATAACCTAAAGTAGGTGTAACTTCTTTTATTTGTTCTTCTATTTTTTGTTTAGCAGTTTTATCTAGTTTTGTCATAAATGGAAAGTTAGATAAGTTTCTTGCAAATCTAATTCTTGAGCTAACTACTACATCTGATTCTTTTCCACCTTGTAAGTACCAATTTAACATATCCTCTTCCTCCTTCAAAAGCGAAGCTTTTGTACTCTTCACTCTTCACTACATTATTTCTCTATCTTTTTAATCTCATCTCTAATGTGTGCTGCGTCTTCATAGCGTTCTTCTTTTATTGCTTGTTTTAAATCTTCCTTTAATTTATCAATTTTAGAAACTTTATTATCTTGTTTTGTTTCTTTGTTTACTTCCTCTTTTTTAATAATTTCTTTATCTAAAACTGGCTTTGCAATCTTTCCTTTTCTTCCGATGTGACGGTTTGATGCATGTATGTTTTTTAATATTGGATCAATTTTATTAGTAAATACATCATAACACTTTGCACATCCAAATTTTCCTGTATGAGCAAAATCATCATATGTCATACCACATTCGTTACAACGTAATTCTTTTATTTTACTAATCTCTGGCAAAAAACTCTCTCCCGCATCTTCAAAAAAGTCACTTAAAAAACTTGATAAATTAATTGGCATATTAAAATCCATTTCTCCAATTCCTAGTTCATCTGCACATTTATCACAAAGCTTCATTTCCTTTTTTACCCCATTTACAATTTGTGTGTATCTTACATTTGCTTCGTTTTCTCCACAATTTTCGCATAGCATAAAAATCACTCCTTTATTTTGGATGTTAGATGTTTTTGTAAACACTTCGAAGAAATTTCTAACATTCTAACTTCTAACCTCTAATTTCTAACTTCTAATCTACTAAATTTAATAACATATTTTTAAATATATTTGCTCTTAGCTTATCTCTAATTTCAGGTAATACTGTTAAAACATTATCACTGGTTGCTACTTTTAAAAGCTTTGCTTCTTTTTCAGAAATAATGTTATATGATAAGAAATTACTTAAATATATATCAACCTCACCTGCTGTAATTTCTTCTTCCATATTTGCAATAATATGCATTAAGTAATTACTTTTTGTTATATTAACTTTTTTAATTCTAATATGGCCTCCGTCCTCCACGTTTACTTTCTACATAATAACCTTGAGATGGTTTAAATCTTGTTTGTATTACATAATTAATTTGTGATGGAACACAATTAAAATGCTCTGCAAGTTCATTTCTTTGTATTTCTATATATTCGTTTTCATCTTTTAATAAGTCTTTTATAAATTCTTCTATTACATCTGACATTCTCATTTTGTATTCCTCCTTTTTGACTTTGACTTTCTTTGACCTATATTAATATTATACTAGATTTATTTTTTATTTCAAATAAATCTAAATATAATATATTCTTGTTTTACCATGTTTATTCCGATTATTTAAAATTATTTTTTATTATCTTCTTTTTTTTACTTATTTCGCCATTATTTATATAATTTCATTTTTTAAGTTATATAAATAACAAAAGAAATACACGGTGGATTAAAACTTCTCCCACCGTGCTTTCTTTTGCAACTGCTTGTGTCTTGTTATGACTCAAAACTGACTGTGACCATCATTCTACTTTCAGTTTCGGATTTGGGATCCACCTCAAAACCTTCTTTTGAAAGTCTCTTCTTCAAGCTGTCCCGGAAGCTACCGCTATGGATCATACTGCTTATCTCCTGATCAGATACCAGTAATCGGTCGAATATATAAAGGGATCCTACAGTAGCATATAACCCGCTGTCCTTCCTGTTCAGCTCGATTTCATAGACGTCTAAGTCATAATATTCCTCTGCCATTTCGAGTCCTATCCGAATAATTTCCCGAACCGCCTTTCCAACGATCCTGCTGTCATTTCTTACATGTGCCATTGCATTTTTAGCTGACATAATTTTGTCCTCCATAATTTCTTTTTTATCTTTATTGACGTTTCATGCTTATATTATACAACATTTTACATAATTTTGCAAATTTATTGTTACTTCTTATGTTTTTTTGTCATATTTTGCATTTTTTCTGCTTTTTCTTTTTGTTCTGGAAGTGATATCCATGCAAAGTAAGAAGAAATAAATTCACCATATTTTGTAGTATCTTCCCCTACTTCTACTCCAAACTCTTCTCTTGCTTTTTTCATGTTTTTTGCTTTTGTTTTTTCACTAGCACTTTTCTTTTCTAAATCTTTATTCATAAAAACACACCTCATATCTTTTTATATAAGGTGTGCTGTTTTTTATTTTTTATACAATGTGATTTTTCTAATTTTCTATTACATATATAATACAACACGAAATCCAGAATTAATATATTCCCCACTGTTTGATATTCCACCACGGTAACATACTGGATAATCTGTAGGAGTCCAAAAACTACCTCCCCTAGCAATATTATAGTCAGAGCCTGTAAAATTTATTTCTTCTGTCCTTTCTCCTAAATTTCCTGCTACGTCATATATATTTTTTCTTTTTGCTTGATTACTTGCTCCTGTGGTCCAAATGTATCCATTAATATAAGCGCTTGTGAATGTTCCAAGTGGTTTATTTTCATTAATACTCCATGTCTTAGAAAATGGATCTTGTTTTATTTTACCATTTTCACTATATCCACGAGCAATTCTTCCTAAGGTTATATTAGGATTAGTATTCGTATAATTTGCCCACATACCTGTATTAGTAGTCAATTCCGTTTTGTCTTTATCTGTCATCCAGTTTATCATTACATCCCACTGGGTTCCTGTTATTAGTCCACTTCTTACATATCCTGTTTTATACATGTTTTCTGCATTTTCTTTTGAATAATTCCCGTCAATAAAATTCCAAGGTACTATACCTGCTTTACTTTGTGGTACGCCTTCTTTATTATACGCTAGCGTTTCCCCTTGTATCTGTATTTCTTTTATCTCTTTTATACTATTTGAAAGTCCTGCTTCAAAACGTGCCACATAAAAACCTTCATATTTATTTATCTGGATTGTTTCTGCAAAAGGTGTTTTAATATCCCACCAGGTATCTGCTAAGTTTGTATTAGTCTGACTTACTCCATTCCATACGTTACATTTTTTATATTCTGCTATTTTACATGGTACCCATACAAATTGATTTCCTATCAATGTTCTTTCTATTTCTTTTACAGTTCCGTCTTCGTTCAACACTGCTTCTATTCCTGATGGTATTTCTGTTTCATTTTTATATTTATTTTGATCTTCTTTTCTATCACTTATTACAACACCTGTATCTACTTTTCCTCCAACATAGTAAAATCCAAGTGGCACTGGTACTGTCTCTCCATCTCCTGTTGCTACTGCTTGTACTGTTGATATCTTCTTACTTGATACTACTTCTTTTCCATCACTTGTTCTTACATATGATGGTGTAGATGTT
>JAAWOE010000024.1 GCA_022799315.1 Clostridia bacterium
GGGCGATTATAATCGCCCCTACATGCGCAAAAAATTAATAAAAAAACAAAAAAAGAAGATATTTATAAAATAATCTTCTTTTTGCGTTTTTATCTATGTGGATTTTCAAATATTAATCTTATAATATGTGTACAAAGTTCTTCTTTAGAAAGCTTGCTATTAGTCTTTACCCACCAACTAATAGTACTAATAACTGCACCTGCATAAAATTCAGAAATTAGTTTTATAGGAACAGTGTGTGTAATACCACTTTCTTCTTCTTTTTCTAGCATTTCATTCATATATGATGTACAAGTACGGTTAAAAATTTTTAAAAAACCAGTATCTTCATTTTTCTTTATAATAGAACGAAAAAACTTTCTATGTTCATCAATATAATCTAAAACACTCATAATCATATTTGTATAAAAGTCTTCTAAACTAGAATATGCATAAGGTTTTAAGTTGCTAGTAATTTCTTTTTCAACTTCAGAAATTGTATATTCTAATAATTCATATTTATCTGAAAAATGTGTATAAAAGGTAGTTCTGTGAATCATTGCTAAATCACAAATATCATTTACCTTAATTTCATCAAAAGGCTTTTTTGATAATAATTCAAAAAGCGAATCTTGTAATAATTTGTAAGTTCGTTTTGTTCTTAAATCTCCCATACGTTACACCTCTAATATTTTCATTTAATTTTATTATAAAACTTTTTTATACCTTTGTAAAGATAATCGACACTAGTATATGACTACAATTTTCTATATATGTAGATTAACTATATAAACATATAAAAGTGTGGTTGCATAAAATGAAAAACTTTCTATAATTATTTATTAGCAAACTAAAAAAAGAAGGGGGAGACTTTTATATGCAAAACTTTGGAGAGTTTATTTGCAAACATCGAAAAGCGATATTGATAATAGCACTAGTTTTACTTATACCAGCTATTATTGGTATAAAAGCAACTAGAATCAATTATGACATCTTAGTATATTTACCAGAAGATATTGAAACCATCAAAGGAGAAAATATTTTATCAGACGAATTTAACATGGGTTCTTTTTCTATTGTTATTTTAGAGGATATGAAATCAAAAGATGTAATAGCGCTTGAAAAGAAAATACGAGAAATTGATAATGTAGAAAAAGTAGTTTCTGCAAATGATGTAATTGGAACTAGTATTCCAAAAGAGATGTTACCAGCAGAAATAAAAGATAAAGTTTATAAAGAAAATGACACTATTATGTTAGTAACATTTAAAGAAGCAATATCATCAGATGAAACTTTAAAAACAATTGAAAACTTAAGAGAACTAACAGATTCACAATGTAAAATAAGTGGAATGTCTGCAACTGTATTAGACACAAGAGACTTATCAGATTCAGAAATAGTAATATATGTCGTTATTGCTGTTGCTCTATGTCTTATTATACTAGAAGTAGCACTAGACTCATATATTGCACCAATACTATTATTACTAAACATTGGAATTGCTGTTTTTTATAATATGGGAACAAATATATTTTTAGGAGAAATTTCTTATATTACAAAAGCAATAAGTGCAGTATTACAATTAGGTGTTACTATGGACTTTGCGATATTCTTATATCATAGCTATATGCAAGAAAAAGAAAATATACCAAACAATCAAACAGCAATGGCAAATGCAATTGCGAAAACATTAACATCTGTACTTGGAAGTTCATTAACTACAATTGCAGGATTTTTAGCACTTTGTAGTATGAATTTAACACTTGGAAAAGATATTGGAATTGTTATGGCAAAAGGAGTTTTATTTGGAGTTATTTGTGTTGTAACAATTTTGCCTGCAATGATATTAGAAGCGAATACTTTAATTGAAAAAACGAAACATAAAGAAATTATGCCTAAGTTTAATAAAATGAAAGAATTTAATATAAAACACTATAAAGCAACTATTATTATCTTTTTAAGTATATTACCAATTGCATTTTATGGATATCAAAATACAAAAGTCTATTATAACTTAGATAAATCTTTACCAGATAGTCTTCCAAGTGTGGAAGCAAATAACACATTAAAAGATAAATTTAATATGGTATCAACTCAAATTGTATTAGTAGATAAACAACTACCAAATTATAAAGTAAATGAAATGTTAGATAAAATTGATGAGTTAGATGGAATAGAATGGACACTATCATATTCAAAAATTGCTGGAACAAATTTACCAGAAGAAATATTATCACAAGATATAAAAGAAGTATTTGAAAATGACAAATATCAATTAGCATTAATTAATTCATCTTATGAAATGGCAACAGACGAACTAAACAATCAAATTGCTCAAATTAATGAAATTGTTAAAAACTATGATGAAAATGCAATTTTAGCAGGTGAAGGACCACTTATGAAAGATTTAGTTGAAATAAGTGACCACGATTTTAATAGCGTAAATACTGTATCAATAGCCGTTATTTTTGTAATTATGATACTGGTATTAAAATCAATTTCATTACCTATTGTTCTAATGTTAACAATTGAATTTGCAATATTTATTAATATGGGAATTCCATATTATACGGGAACTGTTATACCATTTATTGCATCAATCGTTATTGGAACAATTCAATTAGGTGCAACAATAGATTATGCTATTTTAATTACAACAAAGTATGTAACAAAAAGAAAAGAAGGTAACGATAAAAAAACAGCAATAAGTGAAGCATTAGGAACATCTATTGGATCAATTGCAGTAAGTGGATTATGCTTCTTTGGAGCAACCTTTGGTGTTGGGGCATATTCAAAAATAGAAATGATAGGCTCACTTTGTACATTAATGTCTAGAGGAGCAATCATTAGTATGATAACCGTTATTATGGTATTACCAGCATTTTTAATGACATTTGATAAACTAATTTGTAAAACAACAATTGGAATGAGAAATATATAAAAATAGAAAGCTATAAAAAAATTGTAATATTTATATAAATAGCTCCACGTGGGTGTTGCACTTTTCGTGTGCGAGCTTGACGAGCAACGAAAATGTCCAACATCCAGCAAGATGGAGCGGATTATATTGAGGGATTATAATAGTGAAAGGAAGATAAATTATGAAAAATAAAAGTATATTAAAAGTAATTTCAAGCTTAACACTTGTATCAATGATGTGCTATACACTACCTGTTATGGCATACACAAAAGAAGAAACAATATATTCAAAATTAGATGCCTCTGGAAAACAATATCAAACAATAGTGTCAAGTCATATTAAAAATACAGATGCACAAACAACCTTAAAAGACATATCTGATTTATTAAATATTGAAAATACAAATGGATATGAAACTTTTGAAAAAGATGGAAATACTCTACTTTGGAATGCAAACGGAAACGATATTTATTATAAGGGAGAAACTAAAAAAGAATTGCCAGTTTCTTGTAATATTAAATATGAGTTAGATGGAAAACAAATATCAAAAGATGAGATTGCAGGAAGAAGCGGAAAAGTAAAAATGACATTAGAATATACCAATAATGAAAAACATATAGTAAACATTAATGGCAAAAATGAAACTATGTATACACCATTCTTAGTAATTGCAGGAACAATAATTAATAATGAAACTAATAAAAATATTACTATTTCAAGTGGAAAAGTAATAGATGATGGATCAAAAACTATTGCAGTTGGAATGGCATTTCCAGGAATGCAAGAAAGTTTAGGAATTAAAGAAAAGAATTTTGAACTTCCTACAAAAATTGAAATTACTATGGATACTACAGATTTTGAATTAGATACAATCGCAAGTTTTGTAACACCTAAAATAATAGAAAGTAAAGATGATTTAGCAAAACTTGATAAATTAGATAAAGTCTATGAAAAAGTAGTGACATTACAATCTGCAAGTGAAGAAATTCTAAATGGTGCAAAAACATTAAAAGAAGGAACTGAAGAATATAGTAGTAAAAAGCAAGAATTTAATACAGCAATGAAACAAGTATCTACAGGGATGACTAGTGCAAATAAAAGTTATCAAGAACTTGATAATGGAATCAACACATTAAATAAAAGTAGTAAAACATTAGGAAATGGAGCAAAGCAAATAAGTGATGGGACTTCACAAGTAAGTAGCAATTTAGAGGTGATTGCTACAAAGCTTAGTGAAGCAGAACAAGGAAGCAAAAAGTTAGAACAGGGAGAATTACAAATTGCTGAAGGGTTAAAGCAAATTTCAAGCGGTATAAAACTAGAAGATAGTAGCGAAAGTGTAAAAAATCTTAAAACTATAATAAAACAAAATCAAGATACAATTGATACATTAACAAAAACAAATAAAGCATTAAATGCACAATTAACTAATGAAAATGCAAGTATAATAAAACCACAAATAGAAGCAAATACAAAAATGATTGCATTATTAACTGCAAATAAAACAGCACAAGAAGAAACTTTAAAAACACTTTCTAAAACAAGCGAGCAGATTAGTAAATTAGAGGGTGGTATAAAACAATTACAAACAGGAATAAGCTCATTGCAAGTAGGAAATAAAGACTTAACAACAGGAATTACACAATTAAAAGAAGGAACAATAACACTTGCAGGAAAATCAAAAGAATTAACAAGTGGAGCAAAATCTTTATATAAAGGAACACAAGACTTATCAAAAGGAACAAGCGAATTATCACAAGGTTCTAGCCAAATCAAACAAGGATTAAATACATTAGATACATCTACTGCTAAATTAACAGTTGCAGATGATGCTTTAACAACAGGAGCAATTACCATAAAAGATGGAGCAAATACATTATATGAAGGAATCTTTAAATTCAATGAAGAAGGAATTAAACCAATATGTAATCTTATAAATGGAAACGTAAAAAATATAACAAAACGAGTAAAGAAATTAGGAGAACTTTCTTTAGAATACAATAACTATACAATGCTAGAAGAAGGAGAAGAAGGAAGTGTACAATTTATATTACTAACAGACGCAATAAAAGGCGAAAGTAAACAAAAACAAAATGGAGAAGATGTTATTTTAAATGAAAATAGCATAAAGGATAACAAAAAAGAAGAAAAGTAATGTAGGGGTGTCTATTAGACGCCTCTTTTTTGATGTCAGTTAAAGCACAAGAAAAGTCTTGTACAATGTTACATAAAGTGGTATAATATTCATATGCTTTATATAACATAATGCTTGAAGTTTAAGCATTTGATTAAAGAAAAGGAGGATTTGATATGCTAAAAATACACATCACAGCAGAAACAGAAGCATATCGGGAGTTACTGGGGCAACTTGGAATAAGACTCTATAACAATGTGGATTCTTATGACATGGATGATTCCAAAAAAATTACAATTGGCGACAAAGAGTTTGAAGTAAAAGGAGACGTAGACGGTAGTACAATCTACAGGGTTCGGCGTTTTCGTATAAGCAAGAAACCTGCCTTATGGCTTGGGACATGGACTCCGCCTTCGTGGTTTTGGCTGACTCAGAATCCGTAACTCTTCTAGCGATGGGCCTGTGATTTATCATGGGCCTGTTTGCTTTATAAAACATGAATTATTTTGATATAAAGAAAAGTTCTAATACGAGCCCCCTGTGAATACAATGTAAAAAACAACGTATTCATAAGGGGGTCTTTCGTTTGGGAAAAATATACATAGAAGAACGTGCCATACATCTAGCACAGTATATTATAGATAGTGGAGATACAGTAAGAGGAGCAGCAAAGAAATTTGGGATTAGTAAAAGCACAGTACACAAAGATGTTAGCGAAAGATTACAAAAGATAAATCCTATCTTAGCGTTGGAAGTTAGAAAAATATTAGATGAAAATAAAGCTGAAAGACATATTAGAGGAGGAATGGCAACGAAATTAAAATATAGTCATGAAAAACAAGATAATGCTAGTTAAAATAAAAAATGTTTGCAGATTGCAAACATTTTTTGTTTTTATATAGAAAAGTATGCTATTAAAGTGTAGGGGCGATTTTAATCGTCCAAGTGACAAATCCAATTTTTTATGGTACCAAATATATTGCAAAAATTTACAAAAAGTGGTAAAATATAAATAGTTATGTAAACGAGGAGGAAAGATATGTTAATTTATAAGGAAAAGTTAAGTATAGACTTAGAAGAAGACATAGATAAATTAAGAAAAGAATTAAAACAATTAGAGAAATTAAGAGATACTATTATAAATTTACCAAAATACCATTTGCTAGATGGAAAAACACAAATGGTTGAAGAATGTGAAGAAAAAGCAGCAAGATCAAGATTAGAGCATACTATAGGTGTAGCAGACATTTGTAAAAGAACAGTAGCAACTATCTATGATTTATGTTCAATTCCAAAAATATCAGAAACAGAAATATTTAAATTAAATAAAAAAAGAGCAGAATTAGAAGCAGAAATTATAGGTTTGTCACATGATTTGGGACATACTCCTTTTGGACATACAGCAGAAGCAGTTGTAGATGAATTTATGCAATCAATTACAGATGAAGATACAATTAAAAGAATATTAGAAAGAAGAAAAAATATTTTTGGTGAAGAATATGAAGAAGCTCAAGGACATACAGATGAATTTTGTGGAAGCTTAAGTTTTGAACATAATGAGCAAAGTGTAGTTGAGTTTTGCAGTATATTAGAAGCAAACCCTACTGAATTTGATAAAATAAACAAAGAAAAAATAATAAAAGGGATATTATCTCATAGTATTAGTAGAGTGCCTCAATTACCAGATGACTTAATTGCTCAAATAGCGAGGCAAGCAGATAAAGTAGAATATAGAAATGCTGATTCAGACGAAGTAATAAAATATATAAAATTTACAGATAAAGAACAGGATTTACTAGAATATAGTAAAATACCATTAGAACAAAGAATAAGCAAAATAATTGAGGATATGGCAAATGAAGCTATAGAAAAAGGAGAAATTCCTGATGATAATGATTCATTAAGACAATGCAAAAAACTAAGAAGAAAATATGAAAATGTTATTTATTTTTTAGACAAAGATGGAAAAAGAAGCTTATTAACAGGTGAAAATAGAGAAAGACAACAAATGATTTATAAAAAATTATTAGAATACTACTATAATCATCCAGAAAAAATACCAACAAAAGTTTTAGCAAATAGTAATCCAATTAATGGAGATAAGGAAGGAAAAAGAGTATTAGCCTTTGATAGAACTAATATGCAAGATATTACAATTCCAGAACTTGCAATAAGCTATGTAAACACTTATACAAATGCTAAATGTATGTCTCAATACATTAGACTTGTAAAAGAAAGAGTATTAAAAGGTAAAGAATATGGAATAGACCCGATTACTAAAGAAGAAATTGAAGAACGTAAACAAATACAATTAGAGGAATTAATTGAAAAAAATGTGGCAAAAGATGTATATAAAGGTAAAGGGAGACATACATTTCAAGAAGGTTTAATTATATTAAGAACTAGAAATAAAAAGTTTGTAGAGCAGGAAATAACAGATGAAGCAAGACAAACAATAGAAGCTAATAGACAAAAACACGAAAAAGAGAATGAAGAAGATGAATTATTATGGTTTGCAGTCAAAAATGCAGATGAACAAAGAGCAGAAAAGGAAAAGAAAGTAAGAAAATTTACACAAAATCTTATTGAGCAAACCCCGAAAAGAATAGAAATGAAACAAGAAGAAGACTTAGAACTTTAAAGATTAAGAACAACGTGGATTTGCTACATGAATGGTAAGTCTCGGCCTACGGTTTAATTTGAAATAGAGAATTTTTAAGTATCAATACTATAATAAGTATTGATACTTTTTTTCACAAACCCACAAAAATCGACATAGAATATAACAAGCGACTAAAATATGGGGTGAGTTTATGTATAAAATAAAAAAAGGAGATATTGTAGGAAGGGTTTCTTATGGAAAAGATATATTATTTACAGTTGAAAAAATAGTAAAAAGAATGGATGGAACAAAAGTCGCAATATTAAAAGGAATTATTATTCGAATTGAAGCAGATGCAGATATAGAAGACTTAGTACCAATGCATAAGCATCAGGTTAAAACTAATATGAGAAGTCTAGAAGATAAATTAGAAAATAAAGTGAAAAAAGCTAATAATGAGGACAATAAGAAAACAGAAAAAAGAAAACTATTTTCAAGAGAAATAACATCAGAATATGGAACTATATTACATTTAGATGGAGATATGAGATATGCTGAAAAGTCATTGAAATATTATAGAAAATTAGGGCTAACAGCTATTGTAAGAAACATACCAGAAAACAAACAAGAATATGTGGTAATGGATTTATTAAATAAATACAACCCAGATATATTAGTAATAACAGGTCATGACGGAATGATAAAAAATGGAACAGCATATAATGATATATATAATTATAGAAACTCAAAATACTTTATAAGAACAGTATCACAAGCAAAAAAATGGGTAAATATGACAGGAAAAGATTTAGTTATTTTTGCAGGAGCATGTCAAAGTTATTATGAAGCATTAGTTGCAGCAGGAGCAAATTTTGCATCATCACCTGCAAGAGTTTTAATAGATTTTATGGATCCATTAGTAGTTGCGGAAAAAGTAGCAACAACTGAAAACTATAAATATATAACAATTAATGATATAGCAGATGAATTACGAGATGGTACAAAAGGAATTAATGGAATTGGTGCAAGAGGAAAGAAACTAACTAAAGAAGAAAGCTAAGCCTAAAAGTGGTGTTAAATAAGCAAAACAAGAACTTTGTTACATTTTTGTAACACTAATGTTACAAAAATGTAACAAAACCTTAAAACTATTGAGATATAAGCTAAAACAGCAATAGACACTATGTTTTCTTTTTTGACATTTTATTACACAGATGATATAATCAGCCTATATTAATGAAGTGGGTGATAAAATGATTTTCAAAGATGACATCACAAATTTAAAAACAGATATTAAAGAAAACATTGGACAAAAGATAATAGTAAAAGGTACTTTAGGTAGAAGCAAATATTTTGAAAAGGAAGCCACAATAGAAAAAGCATATCCTAACTTATTTATAGTTAAGTATGATGAAAATGATAGAAATGTTACATATAGTTACACAGATGTATTAACAAGAACAGTAGAGGTTAGTTTATTTGATGGAGAAAGTTATAATCCAATGGTGCCACCTACTGTAGAAACTAAAAAACATAAAAATTTATAAAATTGATAAAAATTCCTATAAAATAGGAATTTTTTTTTGTCCTCATAATATACATTACATATAAACTAATTTTAAAGAGGAGGAATTAACAATGCAAGTAGATGTAACCAAAGAGAGTTTTGTGTTAAATAAAATTATTGGACAAAAAAACGAAACAATTGTGGTAGAAGGAGATATAATTGTACCAGATGTTAAGCCAGATATATTAAACAGTATAAATACAACAGGAAATGTATGCATATATAAAAAGGAAGTTTTAGATGGAAAAATAAGAATTGATGGAGAGGTAAATGTATATGTAATATACCTTGCAGATGATGAAGTAGAGGCTACAAGAAGTTTAAATACAAGTATCGATTTTACACAAGTTTTAGACTTTGAAGGCTGTAAACCAGAAATGAGCTTAGATGAGGATGTATCTATAAAATATATTGAATGTAAAATATTAAATGGAAGAAAAATTAATGTCAAAGTTACATTACAATTTGAGACAAAAGTATATGCAAATGAAGATGTAAATATAATAAAACAAATTAATAATATAGAAGATGTACAATCTTTAGAATCTGATTTGAGAATCAATTCTTTAGTAGGAGAAGGATGCTCAAAAACATATGCAAAAGATACTTTAGCAATAGAAAACACAGATAATTTAGCAGAAATTTTAAAAGTAAGTGTATCTATTGTAAATAAAGATATTAAAATAAGTTATAACAAAGTATTAGGAAAAGCAGATGTAGCAGCAAAAATGATGTATCTTACAGAGGATAATAGAATAAAAGTAGTTGAAAGCAAAATACCAGTTATGGGATTTGTAGATATAGAAAATGTAGATGAAAATAACATGTGTGACATGAAATACAAGTTAAAAAATGTTATAGTAAAACCTAATTCGCAAGAAGAACACTCTGTATATATTGAAGCAGAAATTGAATTATATTGTAGAGTATATGAAAATAAAGAAATTAAGTTAATGCAAGATTTATATAGCCCAAGTGAGAATTTAAATTTTAATCAAAGATGTGTAAATACAATGTCAAATAAATGTAGTCTTAAAGATGTATGTAATTTAAGAGAAAAAATGATGATTCCAGAAATTAATGGAAACCAAATATATGATGTTGATGTAAGACCAATCATATTAAGTAAAAACATTACAGGTTCTAGAATAATGTATGAAGGAGAAGTAGAGTTAACATTTATATTTGCTTCTAGTAGTGTGGCTGGAATTGATGTAAAAGAAATGAAATTACCATTTAACTTTAATATTGATTCTGAAGGGATAAATTCTAATGTGGATGTAGAAACTGGGATAGAAGTAATAAATCAAGACTTCATAATTGGAGCAGATGGAAATGTTGATGCTAAGATTGATTTAGAATTTGGACTAAGCATATCAAATACAATACAAATAAACATCATAGACGAGGTAAATATAGATGAAACAAGAGATAAACAAATTTATAGTATGATAATCTACTTTGTAAAACCAAATGATACTTTATGGGCAATTGCAAAACGATTTGGAAGTACAATACAAGATATTGCTAGAGTAAATAAAATAGAGGATGTAAATAAAATAAATGTCGGACAGCAATTATTTATTCCCAAATATGTATACACAAGAAAAGAAGAAACAGCATAATATATAACAATATAGGCTTGCTATATGCAAGTCTATATTCATAATGAAAAAGATTGGAGATTATGAATATGGATACAATTTATTCTAGAAAAAAAATTAGATTACCCAAATTAATATATAAAAACTTTAATTCATATGATCCTAAAAAAAGTAAAAAGATAATGAAATTTGTAATGATAATAACAATAGCTATAGTAACATTTACTATGGCTATTCGCTCTATTAGTCCAATATTTGAAACACTATGTAAAGATAAGGCAAAAAGCATAGCAACAATTATTTGCAACGAAGAATCTACAAAAATAGTACATAATTACAAATATGAAGACTTAGTTACAATAGAAAAAGATGCAAATGGAAAAATTACAATGGTAAAATCTAATATTGTTCCAATCAATCTTATAATATCAGATATAGCAGAAAAAATTCAAAAAAGACTTAATGAGGTAGATCAAGAAAAAATTGGAATAAAACTTGGAACATTTACAGGGACAAAATTACTTTCAGGAGTGGGGCCGACAATACCTATAAAATTATCTACAGTAGGAAATGTACAAACTGACTTAAGAAGTGAGTTTAAAGCTGAAGGGATAAACCAGACTATGCATAGAATTTACTTACAAATAGATTGTAATGTTAGCATATTAACTCCTTATAATACTGTAGAAGAAAGTATATCAAACCAATTTTTAATAGCAGAAAATGTAATAGTTGGAGAAATACCAGAAGCATATTATAACTTGCAAGGAATGGGGAAAGAAAATCTTACGGATATAATAAAGTAGGTAGAATATTTTTATAAGTTATGGTATAGTATAGGGGAAAATGAATTATAAGAGGTTATATAATGTTAAAAGAAGAAATAGAAAAATTTGTACCATATAATGAACAGGAAAAAAGTGATAAAGCTATAATGTTAAAGTATATAGATGCGAGTAAAGATGTATTAACTAGAGAAAACAAAATTGCACACTTTACAGCATCAAACTGGATTGTTAATAAAGAAAAAAGTAAGGTACTTATGATATACCATAACATATATAAATCTTGGGCTTGGACAGGTGGACATGCTGATGGAGAAGAAGATTTACTAAAAGTAGCTTTAAGAGAAGCAAACGAAGAAACAGGGTTAACTAACCTAAAAGTATTAAGTGATGGAATATTTGGTCTACAAGTTCTACCTGTAGATGCACATATAAAAAGAGGTGAATATGTATCATCACACTTACACTTAGATTGTTGTTTTTTGCTACAAGCAGATGAAAATGAAGAAACCAAAATAAAACAAGATGAAAATAGCGGAGTAAAATGGGTAGATATTGATGAAGCAGTAAAACTAACAAGAGAACCTAGAATGGTGCCAATATATATAAAATTGAATGAGAAATTGAAAAGCATGAAATAGGAGGAAATAAAATGAAAATTTTAATGGGAACAACAAATCCAGGAAAAATTGAAGGAGCAAGACAAGCATTTTCAAAATATTTTGAAGATGTAGAGGTAGAAGGAGTTTCAGTTACATCAGAAGTTGGAGACCAACCAATAAATGAAGAAATTTTTATTGGAGCAAAAAACAGAGTAAAGAATGTAATAAAATACGCTAAAGAAAATAATATAGATGCAGACTATTATATTGCATCAGAAGCGGGAATAACAAACTCATTAGGAAATTGGATAGATATAAATGCAGCAGTAGTAGAAAGTAAGGATGGCTTACAAAGTGTTGGGACAAGCCAAGGCTTTCCAATTCCTGAAAAGTACATAGAAGAAATAAAAGCTACAGAACTTGGAAAAGTAATGGACAAGCTATTTCACAAAAAAGACTTTGCAAAAGGAAAAGGTGGAATAAGCGTACTAACAAAAGATGAAATATCAAGAATAGACTTAACTAAAAATGCATTCATTATGGCACTAACTATGCACATAAATGGAGAGTTGTGGAAATAGGAGGAAAAGGAAGATGAGAATAGTTATAAGAAAAGCAACACAAGAAGATTTGAAAGCTATTCAAGAGTTGAATTATAAATTATTTGAATTAGAATACAATAATTTTGATCCAGATTTAAATATGGATTGGACTTTTTCAAAAACAGGAGAAAATTATTTTAGAAAATCAATTGAAAATAATACAGTATGGGTAGCAATAGATAATAATAAAGTAATAGGATATTTGGCAGGAAGTATACAAAATAAGCCATCATATGTAACAAAAACATTAGCAGAGTTGGATAACTTTTATATTGAAGAAGAATACAGAAGACAAGGAATAGGTAAAAGGTTAGTAGAAGAATTTAAAAAAGACTGTATAAATAAAAGAATAGAAGAAATTAAAGTGACTGCAAGTGCCAAAAATGCGAACGCTAAAGCATTTTATCAAAATAATGGATTTGACGATTTTGAAGTTACTTATAAAATGAAACTAAATTAGGAGGAAAAGAAAAATGGAAAATGTCTTTATAGAGTATCCAAAATGCTCAACTTGTAAAAAAGCAAAGAAATGGTTAGAGGAGAATAATGTTGAATTTGTAGATAGAAATATTGTTACAGATACGCCAATACAAGAAGAATTAAGTAAATGGATAGAAAGAAGCGGACAAGACATAAAGAAATGGTTTAATACAAGTGGGCTAAAGTATAAAGAATTGAATTTAAAAGATAGATTAGTAAACATGAGCAATGAAGAAAAAATAGAGTTATTAGCAAGTGATGGAATGCTTATAAAGAGACCACTTCTAATATCTGATAAAGGTATATTTACAGGATTTAAAAAAGAAAAATGGGAAGAGATAAAATAGACAAATAAAGAATTAGTTGGAGTAAAAAATGGTAGAAAGAGAAGAAATATTTAAGTATGTAAAAGAGCAATATGGTGTTAATCCAGAATATTTATGGGATGACACACCAGATGCTGCAATATTTAGACATGAGAATAATAGAAAATGGTTTGGGTTAGTGATGAAAGTAAATGGTCAGGAATACCTAAATGTAAAAACAGAACCAGACTATTCAGACTTACTAAGGAATACTTATGACTATATAATTCCTGCATACCACATGAATAAAGAGCATTGGAATACAGTTATTGTAAGTAGAGATGTAGAGGAAGGCTTGGTATATGAGTTGATTGATAGAAGCTATGAATTGACGAAGAAGTAGAAAAGAGAAAAGAGAATATATTTAATAACAACCAATTAAATGGTTGTTATTTTTTGTCGAAAAATACATATTACTTACAATATTCGACAAATTTCGCAATAAATAGTTGATAAAATATACTAGGGGTATAAATATGAGAAAAAATAAAGGGAAAATAATATCAATTTTATTAATAGCATTAAGTGTAATTTCTATAGGAATTACTACATATGCACATTCAGGAAAAACAGATTCAAGTGGAGGGCATAGAGATAACAAAAATAAGAGTGGATTAGGAAGTTACCATTATCATTGTGGAGGGCATCCTGCACATTTACATACTAATGGTGTTTGTCCGTATTCATCTAGTTCATCAAGCAAGAGCACTAAAACAACATCTTCATCAAGCAAGGGGAGAACAACTTCTTCATCTTCAAGTACTACTTCTAAAGAGACAAAGACAACAACTCCATCAACAGTTGCTGTAACAAACATACAAATAAATGAAAATATTGAAAGTATTGATGTGGGAGACAGTAAAATTTTAACTGCTACAATAACACCTGACAATGCAACAGACCAAAATATAACATGGAACTCAAGTGATGATAGCATTGCGACAGTTAGTTCAATAGGAAAAATTACTGCAAAAAAATCAGGAATAGCAGAAATAACTGCGACTAGCTCTAATGGAAAAGTGAGCACAATTAGGATAAGCGTAAAGGAAGAAATAAAAGAAGAAGCAAAAGAACCAATAAAGGATAATACTGTAACAAGTACAGCTACGATTTACAAAAATAATATAAATAATAATACTACAACAGATACACAAGAGGATTCAAATGTATTGGGAGGAGTCGCAGCAGTAGCTATATTAGGTGGAGTAGGATATTGGGTACATAGGAAAAGAAATAGAAGATAGAAAATAGATATTAATTAAAAAATATATGATATAATTTTAAATTACCAGGAGAAATACAATATGGATGAAAATGAATTAAATTTAAGATTAAAGAATTTTAGACTGAGACTAATTGGAGAGGGCTCGTATGCTAATGTCTATAAATATAAAGATGATTTTTATAATTGTTACTTTGCTTTAAAAAGAATAAAGAGAAATAGTGATAGGAAAGAACATGAAAGATTCAAGCATGAATTTGAATTGTTGTCAAATTATAATCATCCTAATATTATGAAAGTTTATCGCTATCTAGAAGAACAAAATGCATATATTATGGAATACTGTGATTTTACTTTAAAAAAATATATTGATGAAAATGGAAATAAGATTTTATTAAATGAAAGAAAAGATATTGCTTTACAATTTTTAAGAGCAATAAAAGTCATTCATGATAAAGATGTACTTCATAGAGATATAAGTTATAATAATATTCTAATAAAAAAGTATGATACTATACCAATAGTCAAAATATCAGATTTTGGTTTAGCAAAAGATAGAAATTTAGATTTAACATTAACAGGTTCAACTATAAAAGGAACTATTATTGATGATACACTAGAATCGTTTAAAGAGTATAATTTAAAAAACGAAATATATGCTATTGGAGTAATTTTATATTTTATTTTCACAGGAAAACAAAACCTTAATTTCAGAAAAGATTATTCTATATCAAAGATTGTTAAAAAATGTGTGGAGAGGAATCATGATGATAGATATAATTCTGTAGATGAAATAATATTAGATGTTTCTAATATTACAGAGAATAAAAAAGAAAATAAATTGCGAAAATTTAATATAGAATTATATAGAAATAGTATAAACAATAACGGGCTAAGTGAACTAGCAATTGAAATTTTAAGAAATGCAGCAGAAGATGGTGGAGAGATATTATGGTTAAAAACTATAACAGGACCTATTATTAAGAGTGGAAACAACAATTATACACCTGCTAGTCATAGAGAAGAAGCAGAATTAGAAAATGCAATTGAAACATTAGAGCGTAATGGATATATAAAAGCAACATCATATAAGAGAGAAATCTTTAAGGTTACAAAAGAAGGATATGATTATTATGATAGCCAAATTATTTATGTTTAAGATAACTTAATAAGGAGTGAAAAAAAGCAATTACTAAATTAGTGATTACTTTTTTACTAAGAAAGATAAGGCTTAAACTTATACTACTAGTAAAAAACGACAAAATATGATAGTATATAAAATATAAGTTTAAATAATAAGATAATGCTTAAAAATTTGTCTGAGAGTATAAAACAACGTTTGGGCTAAATGGGGGAATAAAATGAGAGAGTTAGTAAGATTTGAAAAATATTCAAGAAAAGAAATACATGATATCTTTTCACCAGATACTACTTTTACAAAAGGAGCTGGTTACTGGGGAATATCTGGAATTATAAAAATTCCAAACACACTTCATGATTACATATTCTTAGTAACATATGGTCAAAAACAAGCGGAACATGAATTTGATGAAGATATAGATACAAATGGGATTTTAACATGGCAATCTCAACCATCTCAAACTTTACATACTCCACAAATATTAGAGCTAATAAATCATGATTATACAACAGATAATATATACCTATTTTTAAGATCAAATAAAAAAGCTGATTATACATATATGGGATTACTTGCATATGTAGAACATGATAACCAAAGGGAGAAACCAGTATACTTTAAATGGCAAATATTAGATTGGAATGTAAGAGAGCAAGAGGAAATCACCAATAATGATAGCGTCATACAGTACTCACAAGATGAAGAAGAGAATGATAAAAAAGAGTTTAGGCTAACGCTAAAAGAAGATGATGAGACACATTACCAAATATCAGAAAGAAAAGGAAGAAGTACAGAGGAATTTTACAATAATAGAAATATTGATTTCGAAGGAGAAGTAAAAAAGAATACAGAGTTAGGTAAAAAAGGAGAAAACATTGTTGTTGAATACGAAAAGAAGAGATTAATAGCAGAAGGAAGAGAAGATTTAGCAGATAAGGTTAAAACAACAAGAGATATCGCAGGAAATGCTGAAAGATTTGATATACTTTCATATGATAAAGATGGAAATGAAAAGTATATAGAAGTAAAAACAACAAAGGGAGGATTTACTAATATATTTCATATATCAGAAAGTGAAGTTAAATTTTCATATGATTATGGGGAAAAGTACTATTTATATAGAGTATACAATTTAAATACTAAAACAATGAGTGCAGAGCTAAAGATAATAAAAGGTCCAATAAATAGAGAAATTCTAAAGCCTACAAACTATACTTGTAGAATTGGAGGAAATAATGAAAGTATATAACAAACTTGTAAGAGATAGAATACCAGAAATTATAAAATCAGAAGGAAGAAATGTAAAGATAAAAATATTAAACGATGAAGAATATAGATGTGAACTAAATAAAAAGCTACAAGAAGAAGTAAAAGAATATATAGAAGACAATAATATAGAAGAATTAGCAGATATAGTTGAAGTTATTTATGGAATATTAAATAGTATGGACGTTTCGATTGAAGAGTTTGAAAAAGTAAGAAAAGATAAGGCAGAAAAAAGAGGAGCTTTCAAAGAAAAAATATTTTTAGAGGAGGCAGAATAATGGAAGATTTAATAAAAGAGATAAAACAATTTAATGAAGAAAGAGATTGGGGTAAGTTTCATACACCAGAAAATCTAGCAAAATCCATATCAATTGAAGCTGGAGAACTATTAGAATGTTTTCAATGGAATAGCGAAAACTATAACAAACAAGATGTATATGAAGAACTTGCAGATGTATTTACATATTGTATCCAAATGGCTATGAAACTAGAAGTTGATCCAAAAGAAATTATCTTAAAGAAGTTAGAAAAGACTAAAAAGAAATATCCAGTGGAAAAAGCGAAAGGTGTAAGTACAAAATATGATAAATTGTAAGGAATAAATTATGTTGAAAGATAAAGTGTATGAATATTTATTAACAATTCCAAAAGGAAAAGTAGTAACATATAAACAAATTGCAGAATATCTAGGAAATGCTAAATTATCTAGAGTTGTAGGAAACATACTTCACAATAATCCAGATGAACATAAGTATCCATGCTATAAAGTAGTAAATAATAAAGGAAAGCTATCTGCAAACTTTGCTTTTGGTGGAATAGAAAAGCAAAAAGAGAAATTAGAAGTGGAAGGAATTGAAGTAGTAGATTATTGCGTGGATTTGGAGAAGTGGGGATATAGAGAAAAATAAAATTTGTATGTAGTAATAAAATGCCGTTGGACTCATAACCCGAAGGTCGTAAGTTCGAGTCTTACCCCCGCAACCAAACTCCAATCACTAGAACTATAACGGTTTTAGTGATTTTTTGTTGTTCTCAATTTGTTAACAATAATGCTATTTTTAAGCACTATTATGTCAAATTGGGTAAAAGTTGGGTAAAATAAGTACCTCAAACTACTTAAATTCTAACAAAAAATCATTAAAATTTTATACTAAAATTACAATGTATAAATATTTATATTTTAAATTTTTAACGTAAAAAATGACTAAATTTAATAAAAATATATATTTAAAATTCTTTATGAAAAAGTATGAGCAAATTTCATATGATTAATTTAGAATATAATGATTTTTTATTTATAGTAAAAAACTTTTGGGAAAGAGATTTGCAATCTCAAAGTTTTTTACTATTTTATCGTGAAAATTGTAACGGCTTTATTTCCGTTTGTGAAAATTAGAAAAAAGCTAAAATTAAGACCTTGTTGGTAATAACAAGTTTTCTAGTGCATATCCAGCTTTTCTATTATGAGAAAGTAGTGGATGCACATAAAAATCAAGTGTAGTACTAATTTGTGCATGACCAAGTCTCGCAGAAACAACTGCAATGTCAACATTTTGTGCTACTAGTAAACTTGCATTTGTATGTCTTAATCCGTGAAAATTAATTACAGGTAATCCAATTGTGCTTACATATCTCACAAACCATTTGCTAATTGAAGAAGGATGCATTGGTTTGCCATCAGCTTGTACAAATAACCTATCAGAATTAGTCCATAATTCGCCGTAAATCGATTTTTGTTCTTCATACCATAACTTATATTCCTCAAGTAAAGAAATGATAAATTCGGGAATTGCAATCTCTCTAATGGAACTTTCTGTTTTAGGTGTTTTTGTAAAAACTCCCATATCAGATAGATACTGACTAGAACGATTAATACAAATGATTCCATTTTTAAAATCAACATCTTGCCACTCTAGTCCCATTAACTCGCCTAAACGAACACCAGTAAAGATTGTTAGAATAATAGCAACTTTATACTTAGTATCCTCTATAGAAAGTAATTCTAGATTTTCTAATAGTATTTTAGTTTGCTCATCATCATAAGATCTTCTTTTAGGTTTTCTAGCTTTAGGTGCTTGAACACGCTCTGCAGGATTAGCCACTATTAATTGCCAATAAACTGCCTTATGAAGCATTGCCCTTAATAATCTATGATGTTCTAAAATCGTTTTACCAGATAATGGCTTTTTAGTCTTTGAACCATTGTTACCTTTTTTCCTAACTAACTGAGTATCTTTTTCAAGTAAATCATAAAACTTCATAATGTCAGTTGGTCTAATTTTGTTGATATAAAAATGTCCGAAGTATGGTAAAAGTCTTGTTTCTAACATTCTACAATAACGCTTGTATGTAGTAGGAGCAAGTTCTTTTGAACCATAATCTCTTTTCCATATTTCTGTAAATTCAGAAAATCTAAGAGATTTACCATCAACAACTAAACCATTTTGTACTTCAGTAACAAACTTTGCTAGTTCAACTTCTGCATCTTTTTTAGTTCCATGTACTGTTTTTCTGTGTATCATAGGATTTCCATTTAAATCAAATCCTTCAGACACTGTTAGCCTGTAACTATTTTTTCCTCTTTTTTCTATACTCCCAGCCATTACCTTTTTCACCTCCTTTCAAGTATGCATATGGGTGGGAGGAGTATGTAGTTGTATTTTATGGTATTATATATTATTTTTAAGAAAATTACCAGCCTTTTTTAGCTATTTTATGCGGGTTTCAAAGATTACATTAAAATTCATAAAAGAATATATATGAAACATAAAAATATTAGACAAAATGTAATAAAAAGATATGCCTCATCTTGAGACATATCTTTTACAAGAATTACAATTTTTATTAAGTCCTAATTCTATACAAAGTGGTTTTATTTCATTGCATATGTTAGGGAATATAATATCCATATTAAGTGAATCAATAAATCCTGCACATTTATGACCTTTCTGATATATTCTATTAGCTTTTAAAAATAATGTTTCTAATTTTTTTAAGCCAGTTGATCCTTTCAAATTTTTAGGTTTTGTGATTTTTAAATAATTTACTATTCCATCAAGATCTAACATAAAGAAATCTTCAATGCTTTTCTTTGCCTTTATATGAATAACACTAGAGGCACCATAATTAATTAAATCTTCTTCAAGTTTTGATCTATTAATTGGTGGGTGAACTCCAAATTCAAATACATCAGTATCGTAACAAAGCACAGCTATTATTTCGTGCGTTTTTGCATATTTTTTAATTATTTCATTATTAAATTTATTTAATAATTTATTTTGGAATTTACCAATTCCTGTTATACAAAAAGATTTTAAAACATCTACCTTAAACTTATTCCCTGGTATTTTATTTTTTATAAAACTTAATACTTTTTTATAAAATTCATCATCAGTTTCGCCTTCTGTATATATTACTACACATTTTTTCATATATTACTCCGTATATTTA
Source organism: Clostridia bacterium (assembly GCA_022799315.1). Classification (GTDB taxonomy): domain Bacteria; phylum Bacillota; class Clostridia; order TANB77; family CAG-508; genus RGIG8482. The sequence continues at coordinate 20,720 of JAAWOE010000024.1, forward strand.
GCTAGTGTATCTAAGTCACTTGAATCTCCACTCATCAAATCGAAAAGATAATCACCTACACGTAGATCAAGACTTTCTGCATCATCCATCAATTTATTTACTGATTTATCTTTTATTTTTGAAAATGTAGCAATGCCATTGTCATGAGGTAAGCCTACATATATTTTAGAAGGCTCAATATAATTCATTAAGTAAGGAGAGTGACTTGTAATAATAATTTTTATGTTTTTAGCGAAACCATTTAAAGCTATTAAATATTGCTGTAATACTTTGGGATTTAAGGAATTTTCAGGCTCTTCTATTGCAACTATTGAAAAACCGTTGTTAGATGCTATTTCTAAATTAGTAAGTACTTTTAATATTCTTTTTGCACCATCAGACATATTGTTGAAATCTATAGCTGAAGACAAATTTTTGTCTTTAGCTATAAGTGCGTAAAATTTACCAGCTACTTTTGAAGGTTCAAGATTATTAGGGTCGACATTTTGTTCAACGGTTATAGGTATCTGTACGACGTCTATTTTTTCTATAGATGGAAAAATATCTGTAAAAGTATTTATTATTAGATTAAATCTATCAGGTCTTTTTTGTTGAATATCATATAATATAGTTGGTATATTATTTTTACCACTTAAATCATAATTAAAAACCTCACCATCCAAAATAGGAGCAATTCCATAAGGCGTTGTTGCATTAAAATCATGATCAATAAATACTCTTAAATTATTTAGATTTTTTATAATATCCATATAAAACAAATCATCATAAGCTTTTATTTTATTTAAAATTAATTCATAATTTTCTATCAATATTGATTTATTGCAAGCTCCTGTTTTTGATGGTTTATAAAAAGAGGATTCATTTTCTCTTTTTATATAGAATGTGAATTTTTGTGATTCACTAGGCTCTTTAACTTTTAAATATTCTTTTATAATTTTTCCATCTTCATTATTTTTAGACCACAAAAATGAATAACCATAGATGATTTCTTCATTATTTATAGTTGTTTCTATTTCAAAAGAAAATGTTTTACTTAAATAATGTTTATTTACTGGAATTACAGGATTAAACATCATTTGATTTTTTCTAGTTTTATTGTTTCCGATAATAAAGTCAATTCCAAAAATAATTGCTGTCAAAGTATTTGTTTTTCCATAACTATTAATAGATAATAAACTTGTGATATTATTTAGAGTTAAATCAATATCTTTTAAATTTTTAAAACCATCAATTTTAATTCTTTTAATATTCATATTTTCACTCCATATATTTATTATTTTTTGTGTCATTATTATACACCTACCTTTTTAAAAAGTCAACAAATATTAAATAATTTATTAAATATTTTTAACAAAATTAATATATTTTATTCAATATTCAAAAAATAATGAATAAAATATTTAATATTATTGACAAAACGAACAAATGAATGTATAATAAAATTGCAAAAAGAAAAAGCTCTGATGCCAGAGCTATAACAAAGAATTGTAGTTGCGACCCTACAATGTGAATTATAGCATTAAAAAATCTTTTTGTAAATAGGCAAATTATAGAGCAGATGGAAGTGAAAAAAGATGAAAAAACATAGAGTAAAAGTTATTCAAGAGAATGATTCTGGAAGAAATGAAAGATTTAAGGACTGCACAAATGGAAATGAAATGACCAGAAATCAATTTGTAAAAGAAATTAAAAAAGGAAATTATGAAGAGTACTATGTCAGGAAAATAAATGGCTTAGATACTCCAGTTTCCAAACCAGATGGAAATGAAAATAATAATTTAGGATAGGAGTGCTATAATGAAGATAGAAGGAAAAAGAATTAGAAGTTTAAAATTTTTAGAAAAAGTTGAAGAACTTACAAAAAAGGAAGTTGGAGTAATCTTAGATCAAAATCAAGTGCCAAATGAGCTAAAAAGAAGAGGGACAGGAAAATTTAGACCAGATATTAATTGGGGAAAAAATAGTAAAAGAAATACAGTAGGAGAATATATAACTAACAAAGATTTACCTAAAAAAAATAAATATATAAATACTATAGAATGGCACTGGAGACAATATCACGGAAAGGATTTAGAAGATATTTATGAATTTGTCGATGTATATAGAAATGTATATCAAAAAGATTTTGTTAAACCTATGGAAGTAGATTTTATTTATGTAGAAGAGAAGAATCTAATTTATGCAGATTTAGAACTAGATCTTCTGAAAAATTACAATAAAATTTTAGTTGCAGTTAATATACTATTAGAGAAATTTGGTTTCTGTCAAATACTAGATGATGATTATGAAGAATATATTCCCAAAAAAGGATTTGAAATATGCAATTGGGAAATATTACCTGAAGGAGAGGAAATTTGGGACGTATTGGGAAACAAAAAATATTCTCCGCCAAAAGAAGGAGAAAAAAGAAAAAGAGCTAGTTTTGAAGCATATAGAATTACCACTTTTATTAATAAAAATCCGTTAAAAAAATATGTGGGAATAAATGGGTTTCAGGATTATTTGGTATTCGTTTTTGATAAAATATGCATTTTAGAAACAAATAAGTATGGAAATGCTACATATATTGTAAAAAAAGAAAATTGGAAAACAGCATCTATGTTTACAAAAGCTGAACTTTTAAATTCAGATTTTATTGTGGATAGGATTATCCATAATGAAGATTGGAAAAATAAAATTGATAAGATATTATAAAAAATGAACAAGGGCCTAAAACGGCTCTTATTTTAAATTTATAATAATTTATAAAATGTATTGATCATATGTGAGAACGCTAATTATCTTTATTATTCTTCATCCATTCGAGCAATTCACCCTCAGAAATTTTGTGATTATTAAATTCTTTAATCTTCGATTTAGCAAGTTGTTTCCAATTTTCGAAAGCTAATTTAATTTGTTCATCCTCGGATCTTTTAGCTTGCATTAATTTTCTTTGATAGTTGTTTCTATAAAATCTTATTCCTTCTACAGTTTTTCGTTTTTTAGTATAAGAGTTAGTAGCACCAATTGTCTTACAAGTTTGCTCATTTTCATAGTATGCAATATCACAATATTTTTCTGTATTCTTAATTGGAATAAAGTATTTGCCACAATTTTTACAAGTCTTAATTTTTATGTCTTTATTTGAGGCAATTTCTAGCAATGATACATATAGAATATTAGATAAATATGATGTATGAAAAATAGGACTATCATTTACATTTATTATTTCATTTTCTAAATGTTCTCTTACTATTTTAGGTGTTATAGATTCAACAGCAATATTTAAAGTATCATGTGCAAATTGTTGATAATAGAATACATCAATGTTAGTAGAATATCTAAAAACATTATTTTTTATTATATATGTAAGATATTTTTCAAATGGTGAATAATTTTTATCTTCTAAGTTATTATTTAGATTATACATATAGTCAATGCATCTTTTTATTAAATATTGTAATTCTTTTAATTTTCGCTTGATTTCAACAAAAATTGGTTCATAGGTTTCATAAAAGTCTTCTTTTGATTTAAATAATCGTGCTTTAGGAATGTTCTTATAGAATTCTTCTAATATTGAGAATCCATAAAAACAAAAGAAAGTATTATAAGTAGTTTCAAAAGATGAAAAATTGGCATTAAGAAATTTAATTAGGAATGTACCATATTTTTCTTCAAATGGAGAATTAAAATTAGCTGAAGTAAAATAGATTTCTCCAATATGTTCATCTGATTTAAGAATAATACTAGGAAATTTATTATCAGAAACATGATTAAAAGTTGTTTTATACAAAACTATAGAAGTTGTATAAAACTCTTTTCTTTTTTCTTTGTTAAACCATATATTAAAACCATCTTTTACTGGAATATTATTTTCTCTTAACACTAAAGAACCTCCTAAAACATAGATTGCAATATAATAAAATAAATAAAATTGCTAACAAATCAACCCAATTATACAAAAAATTAAAGAAAAATGCAATTATTTTTGTAAAAATACTTTCGGAAACCATTGAAAATACTATGATAAGTAAAAATTACTAAAAAATATAAAAAAATTTTAAAAAAGACCTTATTTTTGATATGTGTTGTGAGGTTATAAATAGAAGGGAAAGAAAGACAGAATTCTCTTCTAGAAAATATATAGGAGGGAAAAACTATGGAGTTGCAAAAAGTTAAAAGAACTACACTAACAATGAAAGAAGCAGCAGAGTATTTAGGCATATCTTATTGGTTAGTTAATCAATTAGTAAGAAGAAAACAAATACCATGCTCAAAAGTTGGTGGAAAATATTTATTTAGAGTGCAAGCACTAGATGAATATTTAGAAAAAATGGAACAACAATCTATAAGCTAGATTGCAAGGAAAGAGGGGAAAGGAGGACATGTATAATTTACAATGGTTAAAATTAGAAATTAAAATATTTTCAAACAGAAAAATTCAAATATTACTAAAAGAAACTGATGGCGACACATATTTTAGAGTATGGATTCAGTTAATAACTATTGCTATGGAATGTAGTAGTGGAGGAAAGCTAGTAATAGGAAAAAATACACCAATGACAATAGAAAATTTTTCAAAGATTATGGGAAAGTCTAAGAAAAAAATGGAGAAAATTATTAAAAAATTTCAAGAATTAAATATGCTAATTATAGAAG